>JAENWB010000118.1:0-15463 GCA_016650275.1 Nitrospiraceae bacterium
GCTGCGCTGTTGTTCTCACTGTTCTTTCTTGGTGTGGACCATGCATTCCAGATCGAGAAGAGACAGGGTGTCCGCCCCGTAATGGCAGGGGAAGTGAAAGGACCAGCGAACCTACCAATCAAACAAGTATCGAAACTTCCAAATCCCTGTACTGAGGGCGGAAAGGGAAGGACTGGAGCACCAGATAAGAAGCGTTGCCCGCTAGATCCAGGAGTACAGGCAATGCTTCGGTAAAGAGCATCCGTCAATTTCTCCTCGTGTGGGCAGAGGCGACGAGCATCGTAACGGGCTCGTCGCCTCTCTGTTTAAGGGCGCAAACGCTGGTCTGTCTGGTTCTTCTGGTCTCTCGGGTCTCTCTGGTCTATCTCGTCTATCTGGTTCATCTGGTTTACCCGAGTTAGTTTCGGGCAACCAAATAAACAAGACAAACCAAATAAACGAGACAGACCAGACAGACCAGCCAAACGAGAAAATAAAAAGGTGTCAGCCACCCAGCTTCCACTGAAGCCTGACGGCCCGTCGATGGCGATGCACGATCCCGCTCTTGTTTCCAACGCTCGGTTTGCTCCGAACCATAAACCATGGCTATCAGCCATACGCTCTGAGAAGCCCACGCCTCCCGCGCGGCCACATCTGTTTGACGAGCCATGTCCCATGCGGTAGAATGTGCATCACTGTGATGCACCGGTGATGCATGGAGGTATGGCGTCATGAAAGCGATTACGTTACGGAACCTTCCACCCGAAGTCGCCAGGACAGTTCAACTGCGGGCCAAGCAGAAAAAAACTAGCGTGAATAAGGCGGTCATCGAGCTGTTGGAAGAATCGGCGGGGGGCAAGGCAAAAAAGAAAACGCCGGTCCGCTATCATGATCTGGATCATCTTGCCGGAACCTGGACGAAGGAAGAGGCTGCCGCGTTCGACAAGCTCATTGCCGAGCAACGCACGATTGATCCAGAGCTTTGGAAATGACCCGGCTGCTTCTGGACAGCTCCGCATATATCGCGTTCAAGAAAAGACACCCCGAGGTCATTGAGACCCTCCCTCAAGCCGAAGAGATATGGATTAGTCCGATTGTACTCGGAGAGCTTCGCGCGGGCTTTCTCCAGGGGAGCAAACGAGAGAGCAATGAGCGCGAGTTACGAATGTTTCTGGAATCCCCGCGCGTCAGCGTGCTGATAGTGGACGAAGAAACATCAGACCGTTACGCAACCATCCGCGTTGCGTTGAAGAAGGCCGGCACCCCGGTTGCCGCCAACGATATCTGGATTGCCGCCAGCGCCATGCAGCACGGGCTCCCGATCCTGACATCTGACCGCGATTTTCAGAAAATTTCCCAGGTTATTGTTCGCCACTTTTCGCCTATCTGAGAAAGCAAAGGGCCGTAGGCTGAAGGTGGGAGTTCGAAGTTCCAAACACTTCAGCCTTCAGACCGCCTCATCCGTCCCGTCCTTCCCGATCCGCCTCTAACTCAGAACCCAGAACTTATTTGCTCGTCGCGCGCTCGCTTCGAGAATACTGCATCCATTCTGATTCCATCATAATCAAATACGATTCAATTCCAGGATGATTGCCGAAGCACTCTGAGCGGCATCCATTGCGACAGTCATGCAAAATAAATCCAACATATCAACGGATAAAAGTGCAAAAGCCGCGTGCAGAATCTGCTGGCACGTTGATTGCTGATACGCATGGACAGAAAAGGTTCAACGGAGCCAACCATAGGAGGTGCATCATGTTTAAGAATTCTACTCTGCTCTCAATCGGTGCTGCGCTGTTGTTCTCACTGTTCTTTCTTGGTGTGGGTCATGCGTTCCAGATCAAGAGGGATCAGGGTGCCACCATCGTGATGGCAGGGGGAATGAAAGGGACAGCGAACTTATCAAGCCCACAAGTATCGACTACACCAAATCCTTGCACGGTGGGCGGCAAGGGACGGACTGGAGCGCCAGGTGCGATGCGTTGTCCGTCAGGATCAGGAGAAAAAGCGATAGCTGGGTCTCAATACGCCAGCCAACTATCGACTACGCCAAATTCTTGTACTGAGGGCGGAAAGGGAAGGACTGGTGCACCATGTACCAAGCAGAGCCTGTCAGGATCAGGAGAACAGGCGACAGATGCCCGCATCGTGATGACATCGGACATGAATAGTTTGACAGGAGTGCCGGCGGCGGCAGTCGTCATCCTATTCGTCACTGGACTCATCGCGCTGGCCGGTCTTAGCCTCAGAGGGTTGCGACACCATCACGGGCATCACGCATAGACGACGAGAATATTACTTTGAACCAGGGCTTGGTACCTCAGACGGAGGTATCAAGCCCGTTCTGTTGATGTAATCTGTTATCTTTCCCTCTACGAGCCAACGGGTTATACTGGCGAGGCTATTCAGTGGAGAAGCCATAGGTGCCCAGACGCACGCTTGAGCGAATACGAGCCGCAATCCTCAAAGGCAGTTAGATATGACGGTGCATGCCGTAGAGGAAATGGCCGAGGATGAGCTCGATATGACCGATGTAGAAATCTCGATTCAGAGCGGCCGGATCATGAAGACCGAAAAATATGATCCTCGAGGCGCGAGGCAGACAATACATGGGACAGGAGCTGACCGCACAACACATGTAGGGACCGTCGGTCGTTTTACCGGACCGGCCGCTACCTGATCGTCACCGTGTACAAGGTAACGGATGCCTAGCTCAATGAAGAAACAATTTGGCTATCGCTGCGAATACTGCCAAGGCACAGTCAGGGCGAAGTGCGTCGAGTGCGAGGCATTCAAGCATAAGTCCAGATTTGTGATTCTCAAGCAGGTGACCATCGGCATCTGCGATCAGTGTGGTAACCGCTATTACACGGCGGCTGTGCTTCAGCGCGTGCATGCGATTGCCACAGGGAAAATCAAGCCAGAGCGAACTCAGCGTGTTCCTGTAGCCCATGCGGGATAAGCAACAGCGTACGCCCTCTTTTTCCAAACCGATGCATCACAAGAAAGCTCAGGTTTAGGCTCAGGCCGACCTCTCCCCTCTCATGTTCCCAGTACATGCCCCTTGAGCACCAGCCAGACGAACATCGGAGCAGAAACAAAAACTGCTGCACCATGGCTGATGCGTCGGCTGCGTGAACTTATGACGAGGCACTTGCTTGCCGGAACAGTTCTTCCCATGCGGCGATGGCGTGCCTCTGATCGAACTGTTGATCAAAGGTCAGGCGTGCTTGCACACCCATGTTCAGGGTTTCGACATCACGAGACATTTCCGGAATCCGATTCGCAAGCCTCACGGAATCGCCACAGAAACCGTACACCCACAGCGTGATGCTCTGAGAATTCGGGGGATCTTACCCTCGCCATCGCCGATGTAAATGGATGGCCAGCCTGCCACAGCAACTCCATAGAACTCGCTGGGTACAATACGTCTCTCCAACAGGTCAAACAGGCCGGCACGTCGAACGGGGTGGGGTGATCTAGTTGGTCTGGTCTATCTCGTTTATTTGGTTTGGTTTGTTTAGTTTGTTTGGTTTTTTGGCTGAACGAAACTAACCAGATGAACCAAATCAATCAGGTCAACCAAACAAACCAGACAGACCAAAGCAACCAGCCCGTTCTCGCGCTTCCCGCTTCACGAACGACGCTTCACGCCGCAAAAGCATCTGAATCCATTTGGATTCCCCTGTAATCAAAATAGATTCAGTTGAGAGAGTGCCCGTCATCTCCTGCGCCTTTGTGTTTCCCTATGACATCGCGAAAACTTAGGAACCTGTCTAACATTGATCGTTCTACTACGGCGAACGATCCGCAGCCATCTGCGTCGTTCTCGGCCCGAAAAAATCCTCAATGTATTCCAGCGAATACACCTCCGGTTTTTCCGGGCATGCAGCCTCGCATCCGGCGCCCCTCATTCGCCTCGTCACGAAAACAATGTCGGACAGGCTCCTGCCAATTGTGAAGGCAATCACGATGAATTTCTCGAAGCCGGCTACAGAAGCTGCTGGCACATTGATTGCGATAGGTCTCCTCACGAGACCATCAGGCGAGAGGCACGAGGCTAGGGGCTAGAGGAAAGAGCCACGTTTCCGACAGAAAGTCTTCGCCACTTGCCTCTAGCCTCGTACCTCTCGCCTGTTGTAGGCGCAGCGCGCAGTCGACCATCAGTCATTGGGCTCACGTTTGAGAACTCAAGGGCGAGGATTCACGCCTGAGAACCCAATGGCTACTTGATTCTGGAGCAGGCACAACCAGACCTCCTCCTGGTTGCCAACCTCCAGGTCGACTGAGCGTCAACGCCACGGGAGCCCCGGCTCCGTGAGACCCGGGGCCGCGGCTCCCTCCTTATCTGGTCTGTCTGGTTCATCTGGTCTGTCTGGTCTATCCGGTCAGTCTGGTTCAACCAAATAAACAAGTCAGACCGAACAGACAAGATAGACAAGACAGACCAGAGAGACCAGATCCCTACCAGTTGCGGCGTGGTAGGGATCATGCACCAAGATATGGTGGTTAGGAGTCTGTTCGACAATGACCTTTCGACTGCGGCGAACGGCAATGTCGGACAGGCTCATAGTCTGTAGAACCCCAAAAAGCTATTGCTAAAAATGTCGTACAGGTTTATTAGAGGCTGCCAGGTGCTTGCACGGAGCAGTGCGTGTGCACTGTGTGACTCGGTTCTCTCACTGGACCTTCATTAGGAGCCGGCCATAAATGGCATCTCAGGCTTCCAGGAAGTACGGTCTCCTCCCTCCCGATTCACCGGCATATCGGTTGCTGCACGAGCAACGGCATCGATTCGGAGAAGGTTCCTGGCGCCTTCTTCGTACTCACGATCTCATCGCTCGCTCCACAGACATCTGCACAAAGCGAGAAAAGGTTCCTGACACCATTCTCATGCTTCTTTTTTCACTATTAATAGTCGTGGATTTTGCTTGCACCTCGCCTGCGATTGCAGCAGACATGGTGCCCTTGAACTCCGGTGCAGTGGAACCTTCCAATAAAGCGACTGAAGAGTTCATCACAGCATTGATGACCGCCCCAGGTACAAGCCAGCACGGCCTGGCCACGTTTTCAAGACAGCTCACAGAAGATGACTATAAATCTCTGGCCGAAGCAGGTCTTCAGGTCCTTTCACCCTTTCATGGCACGACCTATCGAGTGCGTGTGGAGAAACGCGTGGACATGGACGCTCTTCAAGGCAGGAAACTAACTGTGCAGTTAATCCGGTTACAGCCACAGGACCGTGTAAGGGCAGAGATTTGGCGAGGAGAGTTTGATCGTTATCGGATTACGCTTCCTGGAGAAACAGCTAGAAACTACGTGCTCAATTCAGATGGGACCCTCAATCTCACTGTCCGATTCCACCCCGGTATCGCCGAAAGTGAGATTAGACGCATGCTTAAGGCCTACGGACCAAGCCTTCATAAGCAAAGTGATACGACTTGGGTAGCCACCGTGGTCCTCTCTAAATTGCCACTTCTTGCTGCGGAGGACGTGGTGCAATGGCTTGATGCCGGGCCACCTCCGTTCATCCCAGAAAATGACAACACGCGCAGAGCCATCAGTGTTGATCCTTTGCTGCAGTCGCCTTGGGGACCAACCGGAAATGAAGTCCAAGTGGGCATTTTCGACCAAGGTATTGACGAAAATCATCCCGACTTAGCTGGGCGAGTCCTTTCCCCCAATAATTCGTTACGGAACAACCACGGTACACACGTGGCAGGAATCGTGGCAGGCAGCGGGTCCATCAGCAGCTCTGAGGGCACACCATTCCAGTGGAAGGGAATGGCACCGGGAGCACAATTGATCGAAGCAGTTGTAACCCCGAGAACCCCTGGGAGTTCCCTCTTCACTGGAGGAGAAGCCCCAGTCCACGATACGTTAATTTCGCTGCACGGAATGGACATTTCCAATCACTCCTACGCCGTGAGTTTCGACGGGGTCTATGATGCCCAAAACCAGATCCGCGACGAGCTGATACGAGGAATTGCTTTGGACGGTGGAAAACCAGTTCCCGGGCGCCTACACGTCTATTCTGCGGGAAACCAGGGGCAATCTCCGTATGGCCGGACAGTTGGCCAAGTGGGCTATTTTTCGCTTACCAAGGAATTAAAAAATGGGCTCATTGTGGGTGCCTGGAATCTTGGCTTTGGAATCAATGTTGCCTCGGTACCCCTTACAACTACAACACCCCAAATATGGGACGGCAGCAGCCTAGGGCCCGCGTACGACGGACGCATCAAGCCAGACGTAGTAGCACCAGGAACATGGATTACATCCACATGCTACCGTGAGTCTTCTGCTGGATGCAATCCACCACCCTCCCAGACGTATGGCTACATGACCTATGATGGAACTTCCATGGCCGCAGCGGCAGTGACCGGTGCGCTTGCCTTGGTGCTGGAAAAGTATCCAAGCAGATATGGGCCTAAGCCGCCGCTTCCTTCCAGTCTGCGCGCGGTGATTATCCATACGGCGACTGACATCGTCGATAACAGCGTCTGGTTCTGTAATCCAGACGGGCCATCCTCATCAACATGCCCCAATGGCCCAGGGCATGCTCCCGTGAAGGCGACGCCTGGGCCTGATTTCGTCACAGGATGGGGGCTGATCAACGCGGAAGCCGCAGTGCGCATCGTTGATAGCCGCCTCCTGCTTGAGGGTAGTATTACTGACCAGTGCGAAACAAAGATATACTACTTCACTGTACCGCCGAAAGGAGCAGGCACTCCAATTCGTATTACGCTGGCCTGGGATGACCTACCTGCTGATCCAGCGACTGACCCTACGGGGAAAGTGGCCAAGCTTATCAATGATCTAGACCTGACTGTGGTCGCCCCCAACAACGTGCAGAAGCACTATCCGTGGCAGCTCAATCAAACCCTCACCCCTTTTGATGACGTGGCGGTGTGCCTGCCCATCCTGGAGGCCAACGGATCGATCCAGCCCAACACAAGGCCGAGCCAACCCGATGCGATTCTGGTCTCTGGCTTTCCACCCGCTCACCGAGGAAGGGATCACCTGAACAACGCGGAGGTCGTGGACGTGAACGCAGAAAATGACGCGCCGTACCCGCTGCCCGTGAAGGCCAGCGGATCGATCCAGCCCAACACAACGCCGGGCCAACCCGATGCGATTCCGGCCACTGGTTTTCCACCCGCTCAACGAGGAAGGGATCACCTGAATAACGTGGAGGTCGTGGACGTGCCTGCACAAAATGTTGTTGAAGGAAATTGGCAGGTACGGGTTAGAGGCTTCAGAATTACTAACAGATACAATGGCATATCTGTGGCATCGCAAGGGTTCTCGCTCGTGGGGCCCTTCTCTTTGACTGACACGGACCCTTCTTCGACTGACACGGACCCTCCTGCTCCTCCAGCCTCTCTGAGGGTAGAGTAACACCATAGGTTCCGGAGGGCACAAGTAGAGTGTGGCGCAACTAACAAAACCAGAAGGAGGAAAGAAGATGTCCTATTTTCATCGAGTGAGGCATATTGGCCGAGTCCTGGCTGTTGGGTTGATGATGTCGGTGCTACTTTCTTCTTGTGCTTGGTTTGAACGCCATAGAGACAGAGACGTTGGCTGCGGTGTTACTCCTGGGGGTGAATGGCAGTGTCCCAAGGTAACTGCCACATGTGGAAAGACGTGCGGGGGATTCGAAAATCGGAAGGGCTGCAACAACAATCCCAATCTTACATGCAGAACCGTGGCTGCAGGGGGTGTATGTGACTGCAAGTGCGTGCCGTAGATTAGACTAACATGAGCGGCCGGCCAGAATGCCGGCCACTCGCCTCTTGTCGATAGTGGAATGGCCCGATAAGTTTTTCATACGTGTTGGAGGGCCCAATGAAACGATCCATCCTGCCCATCGTGGTTTTCGTAGTACTTAGATTGCTTGGTGCGGGATTCACAGGGAATGAAGTTGGGGTCGCGTACGCCCAAGTCACGACCTCCATCACTCCGACAGCAGGGGCCGGATCTCTCGGCACCACTATCACGCAGGCCAGCAATGTCTATAACATCACTGGCGGCACTAGGCCTGGAAACGGGCCGAATTTGTTTCACAGCTTTGGCGACTTATCAGTCGGAGCCGCTGATACTGCCAACTTCCTCAATGGGGTATCGTTTGATTTGGCCGGTAATCCGCTTGCACCCGGATTGCCAACCTCCAACATCCTGGCTCGCGTCACTGGAACGAACGGAAATAATCCAACACTCTCTAGCATCTATGGCACTATTCAGACCACTGGCTTCGGAAACGCCAACCTCTTCTTGATGAACCCAGCCGGATTCCTGTTTGGCCCGAATGCCACCGTGAACGTCGGCGGGATGGTGGCCTTCACCAGTGCCGACTATCTCAAATTCACGGACAACGCGCGATTCAACGCGATTCCCAACGCAGCAGCGGATGCTCTGCTGACTGCTTCGCCGGTTGCCTCGTTTGGATTCTTGGGATCGAATCCGGGAGCCATCACCGTTCAGGGCAGCCAGTTCACGGTGACAGAGGGAACCGGCATTTCACTCGTCGGCGGGAATATCACGATTCAATCCAGCACGCTGGAGGATGCAACCGTACAACCGGCGAGACTCTCAGCGCCGGCTGGTCAAATTAATCTGGCCAGCGCGGCATCGCCCGGTGAAATCCTGACGTCGAATTTCGATTCGAGCGCGAACATGGCGCTGGGCTCTATCACTCTGTTCGAAGGCTCCGGGCTGGATGTCTCCGCTAACGCGGCCGGTACCGTGCGTATCCGAAGCGGCAGCTTCGTGATGGATAACGCCGTGATTTCGGCCGACACGATCAATGCTGACGGTGCACCGGCCGCGATTGCTATCAATGTCACGAACAACGTATCCATTTCAACTACTGATGTACCGGCGTTGACGGCTAGAACAGCCGGCACTGGCAACGCTGGTGAGATTACAATTTCGTCTGGCAGCATGGACGTCACTGGAACAATACTGAACAGCTTCGCCTTCTCGATGATTGATGCTCACACCACGGGCTCCGGAAAGGCCGGCGATGTCAGTATCACGACCAGTGACCTGACGCTTGCGGGTGACCCCTTTGGATTCGTATTTTCTATTGATAGCGGAACGAACGGGCCGGAGGGAGGCCATGGTGGTGACGTGGTGATCACCGCTCATGCGATCCAGGCTCAAAATTCAATGCTCACTACCGGAACCTTCAACACCGGATTCTTTCTAGACCCGCTGTTTACCGATGACTCCACCGGCTCTGCTGGCAACGTGACCATCTCAGCTGATAGCCTGAACATGTCCTCTGCGCAGATTGCAACAGACGCCTCCTCCTTCCAGTTTGAAACGGGACGGGCGGGAGATATCACCGTCACCGCCCGCGACATCAATCTCGACGACAGCGGGTTCAACAGTACCGGACAGGAGAGCGGTGGAGCGATCACGATCAATACCGAGCATTTGTTCGCTGTTAATTCTCAGATTGTCGCTCAAACGAATCTTACGCCAGGCGGGGCAGTGACCGTTACTGGACAGGTGATCGAATTGACGACAGGGAGTAGTATCGTCTCCAGTACAGACGGAGATGGCGATGCAGGCTCTATCTCGATTACGGCCACCGACCGCCTCGGACTGTTGCTGGGCACGGCTCTCGATCGCCCAAGCGGTATCTTCAGCAACTCGTCCGGGGTTTTTGGGAGCCTCGGCAATTCTGGCGACATCGTAATCGACACGCCGAGACTCGAAATGACGGGTGGCGCACGCATTAATACGACGACGGCCACCATCGGCCGTGGCGGAAATGTGATAATCAATGCTCCTGACTCAATCTCGATGTCTGGCGAAACCGGCGGCCAGTTCCCTGAGCCGCTCTTCTCCTTGGGAACGATACAGCCCAGCGGCATCTACACGCTCACCATTGGCGGGAACTGCACCGGACCCTGCGGCAATGCGGGTAACGTCTCTGTTACAACAGGATCGTTAACGATGGGCACAGGTTCTCAAATAAATAGCGGCACGAGCAGCAGCGGAATAGGCGGGACTATCTCTATCAACGCCGGAAATACCATTTCGATGTCAGGCACACTGAGCAGTGGCCAGCCTGGCGGAATTCAAAGCCGCACGATCGGCTCGGAACCAGACGCAGGCTTTGGAGGCAACATCACTCTCACAGCCGGACAATCGGTAAGCATCTCGAACGGCTCCTCCGTCTCCGCGAGCAGTACCGGCCCTGGCAACACTGGCAACATTCAGATTGATGCCGGAAATCAATTTGCAATGACGAACAGCTCGGTGACGACGGAGGCCACCCAGGCGGGTGGGGGCGCCATCAAGATCAAGACCACCCCGACCGGCACGGTGCAACTCACCAATAGCACGATCAGCGCGTCGGTCCTCGACGGCACAGGCGGCGGCGGCAGCGTGAACATCGATCCCCAGTTCGTGATTTTGCAGAACAGTCAGATTTTGGCCCAAGCGGTGCAAGGACCAGGCGGGAATATCTCCATCACGACCAATCTCCTCTTGCCGGACGCGAACAGTGTGATCTCGGCTTCCTCGCAATTCGGCTTAAACGGCACCGTGACGATTCAGTCGCCGAACGCCCCAGCCAGCGGCAAGATCCAGCCGCTGGGGAAAACGCCGCTGCTCGCGACGTCGCTGCTCAATCAACGTTGCGCATCGTTGGCCGGCGGAGAATTCAGCAGCTTCACCGTGGCGGGACGGGATAGCCTGCCAACCGAACCGGGCAGTTGGCTCGCCAGTCCGCTCGCGACGATGAATCCAGGTATGGGACTAAGGGCGAAGGCTGAAGGGGTGAAGTCTGTAACGCGAAGCGAGGAACTAGAGGGAGAGACTGCATTCCTGTCGCTGCGACAGATCGCACCGGCCGGGTTTCTGACCCAGGTCTTTGCCGTGGACTGGTCGGCGAGCTGCACATCATGACCCATCGCGCTGGGGAACCGGCGCCTGCCCGCTCCCTTCGGTTCGTGAGACAACTCTTCTTCTGCATCGGTCTCGCCATGGTCATGGTGTTGACATCTACTTCAGCCTTCGCACAGACTGCGATCGACCCGACGGGACGCTCAGGCGAACCGCCCGGCCCGCTCAAGAAAGAATTTCAGCAGCCCACGCCGCCTCCGAGTCCCGTGCTTCCCATCGTCCCGCTCCCGCCGGAGACCGGGGCGCCGACCCAGCCCGGCATCGTGCGGGTCTTCGTCCAATACGTACATGTGATCGGCAACACCGTTTTCTCGGATGCCGAGATTGCCGAGGTGACGGCGCCGTTTAAGAACCGAACGTTGCTGACCGAGGATCTCGAGCGGCTCCGGCTGGCCCTGACGCTGCTTTACGTCAACAAGGGCTACCTAACCTCCGGCGCGATCATCCCCGATCAGGACGTCACGTCGGGCGTCATCACGGTGCAGATCATCGAAGGGAAGTTGACGCGGATCGACGTGGAAGGCAACCGCTGGTTCAGCTCCTCCTACCTGCGCGATAGCCTCTCACTCGGCAGCCGCACGCCGGTGACGCTCGACCCCCTACAGGAACAACTGCAACTGTTGCAGCAGGACCGACGGATCGAGCGCGTGAATGCGGAATTGCGGCCAGGCGACCAACGGGGCGACAGCGTGCTGAATGTGCGCGTGGCGGATCGGAACCCGTTTCATGCCTCGATGGAGGTCAACAACTACCAGACGCCGCTGGTCGGAGAAATCCGTGGGATCGGCACCCTGGTCGACGACAACCTGACAGGCCACGGAGACCCGCTCAGACTCAGCTATGGCCAGTCGAGCGGCGCCTTTCCGATCGTGGACGCCTCCTACGCCCTCCCCTTCAACCGATACGGGACCACCTTTTCGCCGTACTACCGACGCTACGACTTCAAACTGATCGAACCGCCCTTCGGTCCGCTGAACATCAACACCAACACGGAGATCATCGGCATGAGCCTGCGCCACCCGATTTATAAGACCGTGACCGATGAGGTGGCCTTCTCGATCATCGGGGAGCATCTGTTTACCCAGAGCTTTTTGTTCGGCAATGTCCCATTTGACTTTTTCCCAGGATTTCAGAACGGCGCGGCGACCGTATCCGCGCTCCGCTTCGCGCAGGACTGGACCCATCGCACGCTCGATACCGTGCTGGCCGTCCGCTCGCGATTCAGCATGGGCCTGAATGTCCTGGGCGCGACCATCAATGCGAACCCCGACACGCCGGATGGGCAGTTCTTCTCCTGGCTGGGTCAGGCGCAGGCGATTAAGCAGTTCGGTGAGGAGTGGCTCGGTATGCAGCTCCTCGGTCGCATGGATCTGCAACTTACGAACTCGCCGCTGTTTCCGCTCGAACAGGTGTCGCTCGGCGGCCGGTACACGGTGCGCGGCTACCGCGAGGTGACCATCCTGCGCGACAACTCGTTCATCGCCTCAGTCGAGTCGCGCTTTCCGTTAGTCCGCTGGGCGAACGGCGAACCGATGGTGCAGTTCGCTCCCTTTGTGGATGTCGCACACGGCTGGAATCTGGGCGACAACCGCCCTTCCGCAACGGCGCCGATCACCAGCTTTCCCGATACGATCGCCAGCGTGGGCGCAGGGCTCCGCTGGAATATTTTGCCGAACGAGAAGGCCACCTTCGAAGTCTATTGGGGACAGCAACTGAAGCACGTGCCTCACATCAGCAACACGATCCAGGATCATGGAGTACATATGGGGATTGTTGTTAATCTTTTCTGAGGGTGAGATTCTGAGGAATGCGGAATGAGAAATGTGGAATGAGTTAGCCAGAAGAGATGAAGGTCGGGATTCGAAGTTGGAGGTTCCCGGAATTTCGAATTCCAAATTTCGAATTCCAAATTTGGGATCTTGCGCGTTTCGCTTCACGAATGGATATGACATGAGAACGCATCTGGTCAGGCTTGTCCTGCTCTTCATCCTCGCGACCGGGCTCGTGCTGGCTAAGGCATCCGGAACGGTCGCCGCGCGCGAGCCGACTCCGGACATCTTCATGGAACAGGGGCTTCAGGCCTACCAGCGGGGTTCGTTCGACCAGGCGCTCGCCGCGTGGAAGCAGGCGGCAGAACTCTACGAGCGAGACGGCAGGACCAAAGAACAGAGCCAGGCGCTCGTGCAGGCCGCGCAGGCCTCGGAATCGTTGGGGCAGGTCAGTCAGGCATTGCAGCAATTGGAACTTGCGTTGACTCTGGCCCAGCAGACAGGCGATCGCGCCTGGATCGCCACCGTGATGGAGAGTCTCGGCCGTGCATACCTGGCGGCGCGCAAGCCGGACGCGGCGGTGCAGTATCTAACCCAGGCGTTGGCCATCGCACAAGCTGATGAGTATCGACGCCTCATCGCTGCCATCCACAACGACCTCGGCATCGCCCACATCGCGCAACAGCATGACGCGGATGCGCTGGCCGCCTTCGTCACCAGCGCGCAAGGGGCGCAAGCGGCCGGTGATCGCCCTCTGGCTGTGCGGGCCCACATCAACGCGGCACGCATGGCGTTGAAGCTGAATCAACCGGACAACGCGCGTGACTGGCTGGATCTCGCTTTTGATGCGCTGAAAGATTTCGAGCCTTCGCACGACAAGGCCATGAATCTCATTCAGGTGGGGCTAGGCTACCAGCAACTCCGGGCATCGATGCCGGCCATGGACACACCCCTGCTGCTCCGCGCGTCCGGCGTGCTGCTGGAAGCGACGACTGTGGCGGAACAAGTCGGCGACGCGAGGACGCGCTCCTATGGCGATGGCTATCTCGGTCACTTATATGAAACCGAACATCGCTACGACGAGGCATTGCAACTGACCAGACGCGCGGTCTTTTCCGCCCAGTCGGCCAACGCCCCGGAGTCGCTCTTCCGCTGGCAATGGCAGCTCGGCCGTTTGTCGGCGGCGATGGGCCAGCTGGACGAGGCCATTGCCTCCTACGGCCATGCCACCACGACCCTGCGTCCCATTCGTATGGAGGTCGCTTCCGTATGGGGGAACGACTCATTCGCCGGAGAAGATTCGGTCCGCGCTCTCTTCTTTGAGCTGGCCGATCTGCTGCTCCAGCGCGCTTCGCTGACGGGCGACTCGCAAGGGGCCGAGCAGTATCTGCGCCGCGCACGCGACGCGATCGAGACCTACAAGGCCGCCGAGTTACAGGATTACTTCCGGGATGATTGCGTGGACGCCCTGCAAGCGCGTATCACGAAGCTGGACCAGCTGGCCGCAGGAACGGCCGTGGTGTATCCCATCGTCTTTGCAGATCGATTGGAACTGCTGGTCAGCCTCCCCAATGGACTGAAACGGCTCTCGATCCCTGTCTCATCAGCCACGCTCACACAGGAAGTGCGTGCCTTTCGCAAAACGGTCGAAAAGCGAACGACACGCGAATATCTCCCTCACGCCCAACAATTATACGATTGGTTGATCCGCCCGCTCGAGCCAGATTTGGCCTCCTTCCAGATCGATACCCTGGTCTTTATCCCCGATGGCCCGCTCCGCACAGTACCGATGGCGGCGCTCCATGACGGCCGGCAATTCCTCATCGAGAAATTCGCGGTGGCCTCTACGCCAGGCCTGAATCTCACCGACCCGAAGCCGATCGACCGCGACAAGGTCCGGCTGTTGTCGAGCGGGCTCACGAAAGCCGTTCAAGGATTTCCCTCCCTCCCCTTCGTCGAAGAAGAAATCAATGCCATTCGCACGCTCTACCAGGGGGATCAACTCTTGAATGCCGAGTTTTCGACTCCGCGGCTTGAACAAGAATTACGAGACCACCCCTATGGCATCTTGCACCTGGCCACCCATGGCTGGTTTGCTTCAGACACCACGCAGTCCTATCTGTTGACCTATAACGGAAAACTCACCATCAATGAACTGGACCGTTTGATTGGACTGTTCCGGTATCGAAAAGATCCATTAGAGCTCTTGACCCTCAGCGCCTGCCAGACCGGCATCGGCGACGACCGTTCGGCACTCGGCCTCGCCGGTGTGGCCATCAAAGCCGGGGCCCGGAGTGCCCTCGCGACACTCTGGTTCATCAACGATGAAGCCTCAGCGACCTTAGTCTCCGAATTCTACCGGCAACTACGGAATCCCAAGCAGTCGAAGGCACAGGCTTTGCAGCAAGCACAGCAGAAGCTCTTGGCAGATCGGGTCTATGAACATCCGGCATACTGGTCGCCGTTTCTGTTGCTGAACAACTGGCTCTAGCCTGGCTATGACATGAGCTGGCCCTGTGCTACAGTGGGCCGCGTAAGAAGAACGTTATTGGGTTTGTCTGGTCTGTCTGGTTTTTTTGGTTGAACGAAACTCACCAGATGACCCAGACAGACCAGATAGACCGAACAGACCAGACAGACCGCAGTCTGTCAGGAGTGCACTACCGATGCGAAGCCTAACTATTTTTCTACTATTGGGACTAATCCTGAGCATGGGGCTGTGTGATCCGGCCACGACGCCGGCGGTATCAGATCAGCCAGCCGTCGCTCAGTCTGAGCCAACAGATGTGCCGCTTCCC
>JAENWB010000119.1:0-25431 GCA_016650275.1 Nitrospiraceae bacterium
CCAGGTTCTGTATTATAAGGAGCACGTATGAAGCTATCCACTGGGTGGCGAGCCGACAAGACGAGAAAGAACCGAGCACGAGCGACGCGGAAACCAAAAATCCGATGGGAGGTCCTCGGCCTGCCAAATCCTCTTGATACCAGTCTGACGACCTCAATGGAAGACATACGCCGACAAGTGTCGAGCATGGCAAGCCGTGGGTTCGGCCAGGGCACTCGCTCCCGCACGGCTGAACGAGAAGCCAAGACCACCAATCATGCTCCTGACTCAAGCAGTAAGCGACGTCGTGGAGCGACGGAGTCGCCGCAATCGTAGAGGGAGCAGGATCATAAACGGCAGGCGAATGACGACTCCATACGACTAGTCGCCACGAATAGGAGGACACCATCGGACGAGCAGGAAAAACGACCATCGCAAAACGCGACCGCGAGAAATCGAAGCAAATTCAGCGGCGCGAGAAAGACGCCCGTCGAGAACAGCGCAAGACCGAGAAGCCCGCTCGTCCTCTGAACACAGAGGGCGAGGATCCAGATTTAGCCGGGCTTCAGTGGGGCCCACAAGAGCCGCTGTATTAGGGATGACGTGAGCGCCATTCCGGACCTCACATTAGTGAGGGCCTCTAGCGCGTTTACATGATCAGTGGCATACACTGACTTCAACTGTGGGGTACCCACGCGACGATACTCTCCCTTCTGCCTCACCGTTAGCACTACGATGCCTGCGTCAGTCAGGACGAGCAAATCTTAGCGTCCGTCCTCGAGAAATGTAACCTTCGTACCGTCCGGAATTCTCACGCAGCTCTTCCCCCAGTGAGCTACTCAGCCTTCGGGTGTACCCTGGCGACACTTCTCTGATTGCTCACCACACCTGCCAGTAGCTACACGTCGCTGACATCTCCCTTGCCATTAGAGTCTATCCTAAGAAACCTAGACTCCCTCCGGCACGGCGGGACTCGGCTGATGCTGGCGTCGGTCCTCGCCTGGACGCCCCCACCGCTGACGGTCATCTCTGGAACGTTCAGGCATCCTCCAATGCGACCGATCACCGGGGCGGAGGCTTCCCTCTGCCAAAGGCACAGGATACCCCAACAACGTTTCGATTGCGCGCAGCTGATCACGTTCCTCGAAGGTCACGAAACTGGTGGCTCGCCCGGTCATTTTCATCCGGGCTGTCCGTCCAACACGATGAATATAGTCTTCCGGAGAATTCGGCAAATCGTAATTCACCACGTGGCTGATATTCGCCACGTCAATCCCGCGGGCTGCGATATCCGTCGCGACGAGAATTCTGACCTGCCCTCGCTTAAATCCGTCGAGAGCACGGAGGCGCTGAGGCAGACTTAAGTCTCCGTGGATGACCGCGACGCGGTGACCGGCCTGTTCAATCGTCTGACCGAGTCGATCGACCCGATTCTTTGTCCGAGCGAATACAAGGACGGACCCTCGCTCCGCTCCCAGCAACGACACCAACAGATTCGTCTTCTCCTGGGAGGTCGTATGATGCATTGCCTGGATCACCCCTTCAGCCGTCGTCAAAGAAGGCGTCACCATCACATGAACGGCAGCGTGCAGGCTCGCGTGAGCTAGGCCGGTGACATCCGTCGGAATCGTGGCGGAAAAGAGTAACGTCTGTCGTTCCAACGGCAACGCGTCAAGAATCTGATTAATCTGTGGAGCAAATCCCATATCAAGCATACGATCGGCTTCATCGAGCACCAGGATTTTAATCGGGGCCAAATTGACCGTCCCGTTCCACATATGGTCCAGCAAACGCCCCGGTGTGGCAACCAGGATATCGGGCCGCTGACGCAATCCTCTGATCTGCGCCTGCATATCGCTCCCTCCGACAATGACCGTGGCAGAGATACGGTGGCTACGACCGAGCTTCTCAATTGAACCAAAAATCTGCAGCGCCAATTCCCTCGTCGGTGCGAGAATCAACGCTTGTGGCTGACCTTTCGGCAGGACCGCGAGCCGTTCGATCATGGGGATAAGAAACGCGGCCGTCTTCCCAGTACCAGTTTGCGCACAACCGATGACGTCCCGGCCCTCAAGGGCAGGTGGAATCGCCTGAGCTTGAATGGAAGTGGGAACCAGCAAGCCCGCTGCCGTCAAATCTCGCAAGAGCAGATCAGACAGACCAAGGGTATGAAAAGTCGTGTGAACAGAGGTATGCAATGCACTATCCTTTCAGTGTGATCGCATTAAGACGGGATCAGAGAACCGAGGGGAGAGAAACCAGGAAGGCATCAACTTCCGACAGGACCTGGTCGCGATGCGATCGCGAAGTCCGTTATGGTGTATACAGCCGTGCCGCCGGACTACTGCGACAACGATGTGGAAATCATGGTACAGCATGCCTCCTCCGGCGTCAACTCTCTTGTAAACAAAAGAGCCCGATAATGCCGAGGGGATACTTTGACCTCTATTTTCAACGCATTGGGCCATTGTTATCATGTCGTGCTAGACCGACGCATTCGCTATCCTAGCGAGACTGTGCTATGGTTGCCCCAGTTGAAGTTCGGTCACTACTCTATCCCTCGCGCCTTCATTCCCTCCCTCTAGATTCTGCGCGATCGATGCTCTAGTTTCCGCCCTGCACAACACTCGGTCTCTCTGGGGAGATCGCCTAACCATCACCAGATCCCTGTCGCTATCGCCCCTGCCCGATAGCACGACAGCACGACAGCACAACCGGCAGAGCCCCAAATGACCGTGCAGACCTTGATCGAATCGAAATTTAGCGTACAAATTCCCTGAGATTAAGATCCCCTATGAGCCAAACAGTACAACGACGCATGACTCCACAATCACCAACCATCGCCATCACCCACACGGGCATACCGATCAAGATCAGCAGTCGCCGCGGGATCTGGACCGCCATACTCTTTTGCACCATTACCATGGGTGCCGTGATCGGAATCCCTCTCTATGGATATTTCTACCACTACATTTGGCTGGACTGGTCCCTGTTTGGACTGCTCTATGTCGTCAGTGAACTGGGCATTACAGTCGGCTACCATCGGTTGATGGCCCATCGGGGCTTTGACTGTCCGAACTGGGTCAAGGGCTTACTCTTGATCGGGGGCGCATGGGCACTGCAGAACTCCGCCATTAAATGGACGTCCGACCATCTGCGTCATCACGCACACTGTGACGAGGAAAAAGATCCGTACAATGCGCAACAAGGGTTCTGGCATAGCCACTGCGGATGGCTCTTTACCCCCGACCGCTACGCCGATCCCAAATGTGCGACACGCGTCGCGAATGATTCTGTCGCGATCTGGCAACACAAGTACTATCCCCTCCTCCTCGCCGGCCTTGGACGCACATTCGCCGTGCTCAATTCGACATTTTTCATCAACTCCGTCTGCCATCTCTGGGGACAGCAGCCACACGGAACGTCAGACTCCAGCCGGGATAACTGGCTGGTGTCCCTCGTGACTTTTGGTGAGGGGTATCATAACTACCATCACATGTATCCGACCGATTACCGAAACGGTCCTCGCTGGCACCACTTCGATCCCTCAAAATGGCTCATCCACGGACTCTACTCGCTAGGACTTGCGACATCGTTGCGGACAGGCTCATATGTCAAAGATTTGCTCGTTCGAACGAACTAACGCGTCACGAAGGGAATTTCGATGGGGAAGCGGGTCCTGTATGTGGGAGGACTCCCGGACAAGGTCTCTGACTGTGAGCTACGTGGCATTTTCACCTCCTACGGTCTGGTCGCCAGAGCCTATGTGGTCCGATTCAAACATACGGGAAAATCAGCTGGATATGGATTCGTCGAAATGGGGTCCGGCGAACAGGCTTTGAATGCCGTGGTCGCCCTTGAAGGAACCGAATGGGAAGGACACCTCCTCAGACTCTATGTGACCCCCTACGCCAACCAGGCCGTATAAGATCGTGCACGTCTAAGGAAAAGGAACACACATGGGCCGTACAAACTTAGACCCGATTATGACCTTTCCAGATGGATCGCACCTCTTGATCAGCACCGCTTGCTCAAAAGAGGGGAGCTTTTCCTGTGCCCTCTACATGGCTACCATCGCAGCGGATGATCGAGGGGCCTTCCGCGTCGTATCCAACCACCTCGCCGCCACCACCTGCTTGGTTGCGCAAGAAGACGCCTACAGTTACGCCCAACGTCTCTACCCACGTTCAGCTGAGACCATGAAAAAGCCACCCTACCTCATCTGGCCAGGCCCCGGTCCCACCGGCAATGCGGATGTGTAGGACGGTTGCCCGACCATCTCGCACCAGACAGCAGCCTCGATCCTCGACCTACCCACACGCTCACCCCTAGTCCTGCAGACGCCATAAAATTTAAGGAGCAGGGACTATAGCTTTTCACGTGCGCCTCTGTTACTATGCACCTGTTTCATGCGGCGGGCCTCGCATGAAACAGCAAATAGAACGGCCCATCACCGATATTGTTGGTACCGAGAATCTGATCGGAAGCTCGACCCAAGCCGCCCCATTGTTCGCGTCTTCGGCCCGTTCCTTCCCGTGTGTACGTTCTCGAGTCTCAGACAATATCAATTTCAGAAGGAGGAACCCCCATGGGTTCAAAACTATATGTCGGCGGGTTGCCCTATGCGGCAACTGAATCACAGCTCACCACCCTCTTCGCCGCGCACGGCACCGTCGAGTCTGCGCGTGTGATCACGGACAAGTTCACCGGGCAATCACGAGGCTTCGGCTTCGTCGAGATGGCCACTCAGGAGGAAGCCAAAGCTGCGATTGCCGCGTTGAACGGCTCACAGATGGACGGACGTCCCCTGACTGTCAATGAAGCCAAGCCACAAGAACCCCGCACCGGCGGCGGTGGCGGTGGTGGCGGTCGCTTTGGCGGCGGCGGCGGCGGCGGAGATCGCGGCGGTCGCGGTCGCTTCTAACGAAGCGCCAACAAGCAACAGATGCAGAAGGGGCGCTTCAGTAGAAGCGCCCCTTCACATCATGCCACGTTCCCCCTGCCTTACATTCAATTTGTCGTAGCAAGCACCCTCCATCTGTCGGACACTGCCGGTCGCAACCTCAGACCGATTACACCCCCGTGCCTCTCGGATGCAGCAGTTGTCCTGCCCGATAGCTGTTGCGGCCACACGCATACCACAGCAACAAAATGTCCGCCATGATGTGGGCCACACTGAGGCCTTACACGCGACGCACATGCGGTGTGAATAGACGTGAGTACTTGGAGGGATCGTCGAACCGTGTCACACTACTCCTGGTCACCGAGAGACCGCACATGCGCTACAATCAACGTCCACTCCTTCTGATTCTGCTGCTCGCCCTCTGTCTTTCCACAGCACTCTGCACGCCCAGCCTTGCAGGAGACATGGCTCTCCTGAGCATCGGCCCTCGCATGGGCTTCGGTGAAAAGGTTCCCCTCATGGGGAAAGAGCAAAAATACTATTTCCACCTGACTGACGTCGCAGCGGTCATCACGCTCCCATGGTCCTGGCCGCTCGGTGAGAGCACGTGGAGTCTGGAGACGAGACTGCTCGCAAGCGCGGGGCTACTGACCGCGGCAAATGAGAGCGGTCTGATGATGACGGCCGTGCCTGGGCTAGCGCTGAGTGGCTGGGCGGGACTTGTCACCTTCGACGCCGGAGCGGGCGCAGGATTCTTCAGCAATCACAAGTTCGGCGTGCAAGACTTTGGGGGGCCGGTTCAAATCGTTGCGACCATGGGGGTTCGCGTCAATCCATATTCTCACGCCTATACCGGGTTTCGCCTCCAGCACTTCTCCGATGCAGGCCTGAACGGATCGTCTAGTCTCGGCGTGGATATGTATATCGTAGAACTTGGATATCAATTTTAACTAAGAGGTCGCCGAAGTGGCGATCCCTCCGCGCGTGAAAAACCAGGCCCCCCTACCGCCCTATGGCTTCCACCCTGACAACACGCATCGCTGCGCAATCAATGGCGTGAAGCTCACCACATCTTCCGAGACCTTCGTCATCACCTCACCCGCTAGCCCCTGATCATCAAAACATTCATAGGCATCATCGAGAAAACCGCCCCGGAGAAGCGGGTGGTGAAGAAACGCCTGGCCTGGGCCAGTCGCCACCTCCAACGGATACTCGGCCACGGCAATGCGCGCGAGATGAAGCCTGTCCAGCCATCCACGAACATCTTCCGCTGACGGCCTCTCTGCAAGGTAGGCCTCAAACCGACGGCGTTCCGCCAGGAGTCCACTGACTGCCATTTCCTGATCGATCCGACGCCAGAGTGAATCGAACGTACCCAGCGAAGGGAAGGTCAACACCAGTTGGCCACCGGGCTTGAGATGTTCCAGTAATCCATGGACCGTTTCGAAACGGTTGGGGCGGAAAAACATGACAGAGAGATTGCCAGTGATGCGATCGAAGCACGGCAGGTGCGGAGGCAGAGCACGCATATCCAGGCATTCGAACCGCAGCCACGGGAGTTGCGCTCCTTGAATCACTTGCGCACTCTCGACCTGGCGCCCACTGAGATCGATGGCCAGGACCTGTCCGGTGGGCCCCACCTGCTCTGCCAGGCAGAATGCCGGAATCCCGTGGCCGGAGGCAATATCGAGAATGGAGGCTCCAGGGAAAAGATCCAGATGCTGCAGCAACGATTCAGCGAAGGGGGTGGACCAATAATCGTGGGTCGGAAGAGGCCAACGAGGCTTGCCATCAGTCCGTTCTTCTGTCATGCGGCTGCTCCTCTGTCGTGATGTCGGCGCAGCATACTCCGCCGCTCTGCCAAGGACCACCAGCCGTCCTGGAAGCTGTCAAAAAGGACCACGGAATGCAGACAACAATTTCTGCTAGAACTCTTCGCATGATTCTTCTGTGGGCCGAAGAGGGAAAAAATCACCAGAGATTCGGCAGGTTAGAAAAAAAACGCCACCCGCATATCACCCGGGGCGTCTTATTAAGAGGACTTCGGCTGGCGTTTCTGATGCAGGCCCTTGTCGCTTTTGCTCATCGGCCTGCTAGACTCTCCCTCAGAGAGGATATCCTCAATCTGAGACTCGCTGCACGTAAGATCGCCATCGGCTGATATCCGTGACAATGCGCCAGCCTGCTTGGCAGCGGCATGAACCTTCTTATCTTTTGCATCGTCCGGCATAATGGCTGTTCTCTTTCTCGGTGAGTGTGTTCCGCCGACATAATCACCTACTGATGCGGCACCTTATCGAGAACGATTGATGGAATACGACCCTCCCGTCGCCAGCACGCTGATGGCGCGCTGTAAATCATCCACATGCTGCAGCATCTCAGCCAGCGTCCGATCAATTTTCTTGCTGGAGCAATGCCGCAACGAATGGATGCTCGCTCCCGTCCAGAGTCGAACTGTTTTTCTTGACGGTGCATTCAGCGTCAACACATAGACTTGCGTGGCGTTCTTCATAACTATCCCCCCTGATGCTGGTTGCCCATGGCGTGGGAGGCTCCTCGACCAACACACCACGGACTCGCCCGCTTCCTCTCAGATTGCGAGAAAATCTAGCAGCCCTCTCAGCCAGAGCCAAGATCCTGTCGTGCAACCTATGTTTCGGTCACTATGCGCTGGCAGCCACGGCGGCCGTACTTTGAGGAAGCTGGGCCGCTGCCGCAGGCGCCGTCAGCATGGACGCCTTCAGCTCATCAATAGCCCTCTCAACGTCTCCTTCCGACGATCCAAACCGGTCTCCCATCACCTTAATGGCCTGAGTGATCGCTTTTTTCATCTTCGTGATTTGCTCTTCTGGTGTCATCACGTCTCTCCTTGAAAAGTTTGGGCCAATATCGAGAAAACCGTTGCCTGTCCACGGACTCGTGGGGCCTCAATGAGCCCAACTGCTTCGCTCCAGGCGGTCACACCCCATGACTGCAACACGTCACAAATACTCTGGCATAGGAGCGGCGAAGACTGGGGAATCAGACGCGCAGGCAGGAAGCAAAAGGCGCGAGGGATGGGACAGTCAGCGAGGCTCAATACAACACAGCCCTATGCTAGACGCCATGGAGGGCCTGGTCAAGCGGTATTAATAGGATGCGGAAAAATTCACCAGCAGCCATGGACGCGTAATGCGTGAAGCTTGAGACATCCGGCACGGGCTGTGGCCGTTGACGGACTGTTTCACTATCCTGCTAATGTTCCAATTCGTATCGCACAGCGCCCAGCAGAAGCGGCAGGCTAAAGGGCTTTTGGAAAGTCTGCCGTGCCCCAAGAAGTTTTGCGACATCCAAGACATTCTTTTCCCCTCCTGCGCCTGAGATCGCGATCACCTTGGCGTCGAGGAATTCACGCGTCAGTTCCAGAAGCATGTCAAGCCCATTCAGTTCAGGCATGAGAATATCTGTGATGACCAAATCCATCTGCCTGTGGCGGTACAGCTCAAGTCCCTCACGACCGTTGGCAGCTTCCGTGACCTCATACCCCGCCTCTTCAAGTGCGGATCGAAGGAGTACGCGGATGATTTCCTCGTCATCGATGATCAGAATCGTCGCCATCGCAAGAATCACACCTGTTATTCTCTATGGAGAACGGAATTACTGAGCCAGGTACTGGTGTTTCCCGACACGCAGGGCGCAAGGGTCAACTATTCTCGGCGATGGAAATGAAGAATTTCAGATCGCGGAGCAGAACGTCACGCTTGCCAACTCCCCGCTTGGAGAACCGCGCAACGGGTGAGGGATACGCATTTCCAGCACCGAGGACCGACTTCGTCCCTTCAGGGTTCCTCCTCTTCGATGTCGTCGATCGACTGTTTGAGCGCCTCGACAAAGGCCTCCGGCTGAGCTAGAGCATTCTCCGTCAGTTGGAATTCAGAAACCAACACACCGGCCTTGTCGACGATGATCAACCGATAGCCCTGTTTCACAGACATGCTCCCGTTTGAAGTGCTTCAATAGACCACGAGCTTATCACTGACCTTCCTCCGATTCCCTGGACACTCGGTTAAACAAAGACCGTCCTCGCTCCGAACTCGGCGGGAGAGTGGCAGCCGAGTGTGGAGTGACGACGCAGCCAGGGCCAGATCGACGACAACTGGCGGGGTGAGAAGAAAGGTAACCGAAAAGGCCTAGGCAAACGCTCGACATCCTCTTAGTGGGATAGCCCTCCGGAGCAGCACCCCTCCATAGGACGCTTGATCAAGTGGAACCCTAAACGACCCTTCTTACCCCATCCAGCCCAGGACCTCGGACTCGCGGACGAGGACGAGTTCCTTGCCGTCCAGATCGATTTCGGTCGTTCCGTATTTCTCGTAGAGGACCTGATCGCCCGGTTTAAGGACCGTGGGCTTGAAGATCTTTTCCTCTTTCTTTTTTTGTTTACTGCCCCGCTTCTGTTCCGGTGTTTCCCAGCGTCCCTTCCCCACTGCCAGGACCTTTCCTTCTACGGGTTTCTCCTTGGCCGTGTCGGGGATGAATAATCCACCGGTGGTCTTTTCCTTGGCCTCCGACGGTTCGATCAGTGCCCAATCCTGTAACGGTTGAATTCCCATGGTGATTCCTCCTCCTGTGGTACTGATTATAGAAACTTTCGCTCTATTTAGTGGGAGTCACTCATTCACGTAAGCCCTGCCATGGTCCGATCTTGAGTGAAAGACTTGTCTGAGACTGCTTCCCTCGCGTTCTCTACCACGTGGACCTGACGCAGTGGAGAAATGGATCGAGCATGAGTTTTGACTTATACGTCTTGCCGTCGTCTGAGAAAAATAACAAAGCGGGAGAAATGGACCCGCGAGCTGGTTCGTTGATTCAGCCAGATAATGATGTCTGTACCACTTCGGCCAGAATCGGTCGGTTCATAGCCGCTGCTGGTTCAAGAGCCAACGACAGGCTACGTCGTTCTGCAGATGGCGTCAACTCCCCCAGGGGGGAACTCCAAATGAGGAGCAGTTCTTCTGCTCCTCTCCGCACCATGCCGTCATTCGTCGATGCTCGGGCGAAGGAGGAACGGGCCATAGACCAGGGCAAATAGCAGATAGGAACCACTCCAGGCAACCGCAGCCACACCCAGCACGATATTCGTCGGCAGGTCTGTGGCTGGCCCAAATACCCGTAAGATCGCACCCAGGTTGACTAGCAGGTAGATGCACAGGGTCAAGGGACCTGCGTGTTTGGGGCGTCCCGTATGGCCCAGGCTGGCGCGAGTCATTATCGCCAGGGTCATCACACCCACTGCGCCGGTGGTGAGCGCGTGTACCGCATCCGTTGTAGGCAGACCCACTCCAAGAATCGCGCCGCCTAATACCAGCAGCGACATCGCCAGCCACCCATAACCAAGATGGAGAATCAGCGCCAACGGCTCACGCCAAGTGAGCCAGCCGTACCAGCGCAACAGGCGGCCTAGATTGGTTAACCCGGCCGCCACTAACAGCCCGCCCGTCACCATAGCCCGTGGCTGAACAGTCCAGGAGACAGTGGCGATTCCTACGAGCACGACCGACAGGCCATCGAAACGGGAAAAAGGCGCAGGCTGTTCGGTCATCCCCTGCCCAGCCAAGAAGGCGCGGGTAAAGTTGGGAATGACACGTCCACCAATGAGCGCCAGGAGGACCATGTCCAACGCGAGAGCCATTCGCTCGGGAAGTTCCGTCACCGCACCACTCAAAGCCAACACATGGAACAGGATGTTGGCTCCGGCATACAGACTGATGAGACCTCCGATCAGCGCATGAGGCCAACTCTTCCCGGATGCAATTTCTCGCCAGACCAGTCCCGCAGCTATGACCAGAAAAGCCGCATCCACGCAGGCAGACAGGAGAGGCGTGAGAAACTGGATGGCCATGGCCAGGCGTCCGGCCAACCACAGGGCACACAATAGTATCAACTCGTTCCCTCTGATCGGCACACGGTCGGTCCAGTTTGGAATTGCCGTGAGAAGGAAACCGGTAATCACGGCGGGCAAAAAACCGAAGACCATCTCATGCACATGCCACTCTCGAGCGATAGAGAAGAATTCCGAGTCGCCGATTCCCGTGCGCAGAAGGATCCAGGCAGGGACCGCCACGCCGGCAAACAGCGCCGCACCAAGAAAGAACGGTCGGAATCCGTAAGAAAAGAACGCCGGTCCTAGATAGCCTGCTCTCTCGTTCGCCTGGTCAGTCATACGATCTTCAATCTTCAGTCATGGTGGACAATCTAGCCCGCATGATTCATGAATACTTCAGCGGCAATCGTGGATTCGCCGCTGCGACACACCTGCACACGAATGCCCAATGTGCAGGCAAGCAGGCTCTCCGCTCAGTCGATCAACGTACTGCTGGGGACTGGCAGTAACAGAAAATCCTCCGACTCCTTGGTGATGAAAGCGCGCGAAGGCGAGTTGCAGCTTGTCTCCACTGAAAGGCTTGAACTGCAGGCTATGCAGCGGTCAGTGGGGAAATGTGATTGATCGTATCCTTGATATTCCGCGCAGCTTCCCACAGATCAACCGCTCGCTGGGCATTCAACCAGAACTCGGGGCTGTTGCCGAATAAGCGAGAGAGCCGCAACGCCATTTCAGGACTGACCGCACGGCGCTCTCGCAGCAACTCATTCACCGTCTGGCGAGACACCCGAATAGATATGGCAAAGCCGGATACGGTCAAGCCATACTCCGGCAAAAAATCCTCCCGCAGCATTACGCCCGGATGAGTGGGGCGGACCTTACGCGCTCGTTTATTGGGGAAGCTCATCGTGCACCTCTCATCAATGGCAATCCGTCATCTCAACATCGTACGCATCGCCATCATCAAATCGAAAGCACACTCGCCATTGGTCGTTGAGGGAAATCGAATACTGGCCAGCCCGGGCTCGCTCCAATTTATGAAGCCGATTGCTCGGAGGCATCATCAAGTCAGTCACGCTTGTAGCAAAACCAAGATACTCCAACCTGCGCAATGCCCGCTTCCAGATTCCTGGAGGAAACCGCTTTGACTTGTCGCTTTCGTACCGCTCCTTCGTGAGCTTGTCAGCAAAGGTCTTCATCACGCCGGAAATGTAACGTAGTGCGTGACACCTGTCAATCCCAGCCCATGCCTGAGGTAGCAGGCTCGACAGTAAAACAAAGACTCCCGACCCCTTTATTTCGGACTTATTTCCCCAGCTCGACCAACGCATCCACCGCCTTGAA
Organism: Nitrospiraceae bacterium; assembly: GCA_016650275.1. Taxonomy (GTDB): domain Bacteria; phylum Nitrospirota; class Nitrospiria; order Nitrospirales; family Nitrospiraceae; genus Palsa-1315. Next base: position 12,090 of record JAENWB010000119.1, read on the forward strand.
ACGGACATCTCTGCCTTAAAAACCCGCATGGACCACCTTGAAACCAGCCGCGGATCATTTCCGCCGACCCCACTCAGTCAACTCAGTCAATGCCCCACGTGACCCCCACATACATGGGTGGCTGGGGATAGGCATTGCCTTCCCCAAGCCACCCTCCTAAGATGGCCCTTCTGATTGGAGCCGCCCTATGCCCTTCTCGATTCATCCCTACCGCCGCGTTCCTGGGCCATGCTCCATCACGTACAACGCAGAACCATTCCAAGGGCAAAACACGGTGTGGAATCTGTCCTGTGAGTGACAATCGGCTCATAGCGTTTCGATTCCCGATCGCTCTTTTACTGTTGAGCGCCTTTCTCGCCACTCCCGCATGGGCGGACTTCAGAGCAGGCGTGGATGGCAATAACCGTGCAGCCGACTTCACTGCTCCCGTCGTTCGTGTCCTCGAGGGCGACACCATCGAGATCCTGCACAATCACCACCCTGAGCATTTCCGCCTCAACGGGATTGACTGCCCTGAGAAAGGCCAGCCCTTCGGCCTACTCGCCGAGCACGTCGCCTCTGACCTCGTCTTCCGGAAGGAAGTCACGCTCCGGACTCATGGTCTCGACGAGTATGGGCGCACGATCGGAGATGTGATCCTGCCAGACGGCACGAACCTCAATCAGGAACTCGTCAGGCGGGGCTTGTGCTGGTGGTATCGGGGCAACGCGCCTGGAGATACGGTGCTGGAAGGGCTAGAAAAGGCAGCACGTGAGGCCAAGAAGGGCGTGTGGGGTGATCCCCAGTCGGTGCCGCCATGGGAGTGGAGGAAGAGGAAGTAACGATAGTGATAGCAGAACTGCATGAGGAACCCCCTGTGCCTTGACGGTCTGAGGGGTCCACGCCTGCTGCACCCCATGCGCGCAATTTCCGTCATCACGATCCTGGCCGCACTCATCCTCCCGACAGGTGCCTTTGCCGAAGCCCAGACGTTCACCGCCACACACACGTACATTCTAGGCGAGAACGACAGCCGCAATGATGCCCGTCATCTCTGTTTTCTCCAAGCGAAGCACAAGATCCTGGAGCAGACGGAAAGCTTCATCCAATCACATTCGGTCGTCAACACCTTCGAATTAACCAAGGATCAGATGGCATCCTACTCGGCAGCCGTTTCCAGTGTCGAAATCATCAAGGAGGACGTTGCCGTTAGTAATGGCCAACACACGCTGACGCTAACCGTGAAGGCGGATGTCGATATAGGCCAGGTGAATAATCTCCTTGCAGCAATTGTGCCGATAAGAATGTAGCAGACCGCGTGGCCCAGCAACAGCAACAGATTCGCGAGCTTGAGGGGCAGGTCCAGACGCTGAATTCACACCTGAATCTTGCGAATTCTTCTGCAGCGAGTGAACTACGCAAAGAACGCACGGTGGTGCTTGAAAACATAGCGGGGCTAGACCGTATACAACTGGTGGCCGCTGAGAGGATCGCTCGTGAACAGGAAACGATTCAACAGAAAACTGAAATGATTCTGAAGTACATCCTCCGTGATATGAGACCACAGGAAGTGTTGAGTCTTGTGGGGGAGCCAGTTAAAAAAGGGTTATTCAGCAGTAGCGGGTTCGGGCTGAACTGGTACTACGGCGAGCTCTGGATTTGTTTTGACGAACCATTGGGCCTAGAGGATTGGCGAGTAGAGGGCATAGGACGGACCGGTTCCTCCCCAAACCCACTACGTGTATGCTCGAATAACCTTCTTTCTCAATAGCCTTCCGTGCGGGCTTCCATTTTTATTCCACTCGCCAGCTACGCGTCACCACCGCAACTTCGCGCGGCCAACGGGTGGTCTTTCGAGACCCCGCGTTGCGCGAGCACAGAGACCACCTTTAATGGCCCCGCCCGTTCCTGTCCTTCCCCGCCTCCCTCAATAGCGAGTGGCCATGCCGTCGTTCACTACGCGCATGGAACGAGCACATTCTTATCGTACGCGTTCTGTAAGCAAGAAGGACGGCGGGCCATTCCCTATCTATAGTTTTCTCCTCTGCCAGGTGTTAAAACATAGCTCCCATACCTCAGCAGGTTGCGGAAAAGCTCGATGTATACGGAGAATACGGTTGCGCTATTCCGTATGGTGCTGGGAGCTGAATTGCCTCAGGATGCTCAAAAAGGCCGTCCAGCAAGGCCGCAGCCGATGAAAGCGCCGGAGGCGTAACATTCATCACCCGCCCATCCCAAGCTGCCAAGACAGCTTGTTCTCCGAGTGGGCTACGCTGAGGATGCGTTCGAGGCGAGAACAACGCATGGGAAAGGGCGCGTCTCGACTCGCCGGGGTCGGGCGGGTGAGAAAGTCGACTTTTTCAGCATCCTGCTAGTGCCTTGAACAAGAGAAGGAACGTCTATGTCATTGCCGATTGAAAAGTCGTCGTCCGATGAATTGGCACGAGAAGTCGCCCGGCGCCGCACCTTTGCTATTATTTCGCACCCAGACGCAGGAAAAACCACGCTGACCGAAAAGCTCCTCCTCTACGCGGGCGCGGTGCACCTGGCCGGAGCGGTGCAGGCGCGGTCACATCAGCGTGCGGCAAAATCGGACTGGATGGAGTTGGAGCAGACTCGCGGAATTTCCATCACCTCCACCGCACTGCAGTTCGATTATGAGGGAGTGCGGGTCAACCTGCTCGATACGCCGGGCCACCAAGACTTCAGCGAAGACACCTACCGCACCCTCATGGCGGTGGATAGCGCGGTCATGGTGCTCGACAGTGCCAAAGGCATCGAGCCTCAGACTAAGAAACTGTTCGCCGTTTGTCGTAAGCGCAATATTCCGATCATGACCTTCATCAATAAGATGGATCAGCCGGGGCGCCATCCGTACGAACTGCTTGAGGAGATCGAACAGACGTTGGGCATGACGGCAGTCCCGTTCAATTGGCCCATCGGGGAAGGGTCCGGGTTCCAAGGGCTGTATGATCTTCAGGAACCTCAAGTGCTGTTCTTTCAGCGGACGTTGCATAACCAACGACGAGCACCGATGCGGGTAGAAACGTTTCCCCACCCAAACCTGGCGGAGACACTAGGAGAGGCCTATGGTCCGCTGCAGGAAGAAATCGCTCTATTGACCGGCGCGGGCACGAAGTTCGATCGTGACCGCTTTCTCGCCGGACAACTCACGCCGGTATTCTTCGGAAGCGCCCTGACGAACTTCGGCGTCGAGCCGTTCCTGAATGCCTTCCTCCAGCTCGCGCCCCCGCCGGGACCGCGCATAAGTTCGCAGGGGCTCATGCACCCGACGGACGAGAAGTTCTCCGGATTTGTGTTCAAGATCCAGGCGAACATGGACCCACAACATCGCGATCGGATGGCATTTTTACGCATCGTGTCGGGCCGCTTCGAGAAGGACATGATAGTCTATCATGCGCGGCTGGACCGCAAGATCAGGATGACGAGACCGCACCGGCTCTTTGGCCGTGACCGTGAGACGATTGAGGAGGCCTACCCGGGCGATGTCGTCGGGCTGGTGAACCCGGGTCTCTTTGCCATCGGCGATACGCTCTGCTCCGGCAGTCCCCTCGCCTTCGACGCGATTCCGCAATTTCCCCCTGAGTGCTTCGGCGTGCTCCGCAGCCAGGACCTCACGAAGCAGAAGCAGTTCCAGAAGGGACTCCAGCAGCTCGAAGAAGAAGGGGTCATGCAGGTATTCTATTCACCCGACCATGTGCGCCGGGAACCGGTCTTGGCTGCGGTGGGAGAACTCCAATTCGATGTCGTCGCCTCGCGCCTCGAGACCGAGTATGGGGTCAAGACCCTCGTCGAACGGATGCCCTTTGCCCTGGCCCGCTGGGTGACGGGCGATCCCGACGTGATCGCGCGCATCTACTGGCCGCAGGACACGCACCGGCTTGTGGATCGGGACGGCCGGATGGTGATGCTCTTCGGCTCCGAACGGCTGCTCGCCTACTGCATGAAAGAATATGCCGCCCTCAAGTTTCAGTTGCGGGAGGAAGTCGAAAAAGTAGAAAATTAGCATGCCCCTGACCTCGTGCAGGATGCTCGAAAAGTCATCCAACTAGGCTAGGCCGCAGGCGAGTCAAAACCGGAGGCATACCCTCTGGGGCGCACGGTGCGACGAATAAGGAGCACCAAGTCTGTGCGCGCCGCCGAGTTAGTGAGGAGGCTGGGTCCCCGTTGAGGATTTTGACGAACCGAGAACGACGTTGGAGGAATTTTTTAGCATTCTATTATTAGGCCCGGCCGCTGTCAAAACCGGACTCTCGCCATTTTTCCAGCAACGCAATACGGCGTTCCAGTTGCGCTACGGTGGCCTGATCGACCCGGCCGCCGGTTCGCTTGATGAGTTCTGCATTGAGTTGTCGATGATCGATACCGGTCTTTCGCGCCACGGCGCCGACGAGGGCACGATGCTCGTCTCGCAATTCGTTCTTCTTGTCATGGAGCGGCACCGTTGGCTCTGCGACGCCCTTGCCCTCGCCGGCTGATTCCGCCTCATCTCCCCCGATCAAGGCATCCATCCGGGCTACCCCATGCAAGGGAATGTACTCTTTCAGCGATGTGGCGGCTGTCCCGAACAATGTTCGCTGCACGGAGGGCATGATTTCTTCCAGCACATGGTCGCGTTCAGCCTTGATCTGTTTGGCATAATGGACAAGGGTGGCGTCCTTCGGCAGATACAGCCAGGCCCGCTGCGGCTTCGGCAATCCCTCCTGCATCCTGACGAATCGCCCGACGACCTGGCGGAAATACATTTCTGTCAGGACGTTCGTGGCGTAGACGCCGACACGAAGCCTCGGGATATCGACGCCTTCACTCACCATGTTCACCGCGACGAGCCATTGCTGGGTCTTATGATGTGCAAACGTGGAAATCGTCTTGGAAGCCGACGGATCGTCGGATACAGCCACATGCACGCGGCTGCCCGTGATACGCCCCACCAGCTCCGCCACCTGCCTGGCATGGTCCTGATTCATTGCAACGATGAGCCCGCCGGCATCCGGCTGTTCCTGTTTACGGAGCCGGCGCAACTCGGCATGGGCATCGGTGATGACCGGCCCCAGCCAGCTATTTTGCAAGAGCGCGGTCTTGAGCCGCTCCCGCTGCAGCTCGAAGGTGAGTCCATCCTCAAACGTCGCCCGATGTTCGCGGCCTTCCGAGAGCCACGTCAGTTCCCCCTCGTAACTCGGAAAAAGAATCGGACGGCAGACACTGTCGCGAATCGCCTCGGCATATCCATAGGTGAAGTCGGCCTGGCTCTCGCCCTGCTCATACCTCACGTAGGGAATCGGATTGTTATCGGAGCGAAAGGGGGTGCCTGATAAGGCCAGCCGAAAGACCGCCTCTTCAAACGCTTCTCGCAGCGCGTTGCCCCAATCCTTCCCCTCGCCCGCATGGTGTAGCTCGTCGAAAATGAGCAGCGTAGGCCGACTCCGGCAGGCGCGCCGAAACACCGCCGGCGCGAGACAGACTTGTTGATAGGTCACGACCGCGCCATGGTAGTCGCGCGCTTCGATGGACTGCTCATTTGTCAGCGCCGGATCCAAATGAATCCCGACCAGCCCGGCGGCGGTCGACCATTGCGTGCGCAGATGATTCGTCGGACAGATCACCAGCACACGTCTCGCCACTCGATCAGCCAGGTACTGATGGGCAATCCGCAACGCGAAGCGCGTTTTCCCCGAAGCAGGCGTTGCCGTCGCAAGAAAATCTGGATGCGCATGGGTCAGGACGCGGGACACGGCACGAGCCTGCCACTCACGCAACTTAGCCGTCCAGGGAGACACAATCACTGCAGCCTCATCTTAATGGTCACTGTTGTATAGGCCTGGGCACAACAAGGTGGGACTAGGCTTCATGCTGAGCACACTCTCTCCACCGGTATTGTCTGTTTTCTCATAGAACAGGTGCTTCGGTCGATCCCCTGCTGCATACGCCCCGTGAGGGCCTTCTGAATACGTCGCCAAGCCGACTCGGTTTTCTCGACACAGAGCTCCTACGCTGGAGGGAGGCCTGCGCTTCTTTCGCACTGTGTGTTAGGAGAGGCTACGCAAAGTGCGCCACGGCATGCAGGAGGCGCCTCTTCCTCGCCACCCCACAAACCTTCATTCTATCTTGCAGCATTTATATTGCATTCAGATGCGATGTGCGCATTGCCATCACAGTGACAATCGCCACTTTTCTTGCTTCGCCTATTAGTTACTTTATGATGAATGCAGCCATCGGCAGAACGTCCCATAAAATAATAACATTTGGATGGAAAAACAGAACCACATCGCCGCCACCCCTGACACCGCCAGGGATTCGCCCGCTCCCATGAGTCCACCAGTTCAGGTCTCGTTCAGGGCAGATCAATTCCCAGCGTGGATGAACCGCCATCAGATCTGGATGGTTTCCGTGGTCTCCACTATGACGCTGGTGGCGTTGCTTGGCATGGGATGGGCCGCATACAGAGTCCAACATGGATTAATCCAATCCAGCGGCCATAGCCTGGTGCAAGCGGCCACGGATGCCGCCAGCAGATTGGACATGATGATCCAGGAGCGATACAGCGACATCCAGCTGCTCTCCACTACTCCTATGGCCCAAGGTCAGAACCCTGAGGCGCTGACAAAATATCTCCACGAACTGGTGCAGGCCCACCCGGCCTATCGGTGGATCGGCGTTACTGACTCACGCGGGAGGATCATCGCGACGACTGATACGCCCAATACCTCCCGCGATCGAAGGCAGAGTCACTGGTTCCAACTGGCACGGACTATCACTGGTGTCAAGATTCTGGATGCGCAGGTGAGTGAAGAATCCAGAGGGGCCACGGCGATCACGGTGATCGCTCCTCTGCGCAGCCCCGACGGACGATTTCTCGGAGCAATCACGGCCGTTGTGGGCATCCCCTCACTGATGCACATCCTTGACGACACGATGCTGGTGCTCAAGAACATCGAGTGGACAGATGAGTCGCATATTGAATATCAGCTCCTCAACGAGAAGGGAGACCTGATCGCCGATTCGATGATGCAGCAGGACGGCAACTTCAACTTGAAACAGCTCGGCCTTCCTTCCGCAGAACTTGTGGGATTGAACGCGCGCGGTTTCGTCGAAGAGACTCATCATCGCCGCAAGGTCTCCGTCATCACCGCCTACGCACAGGTTACAATCACCCATGCTGACCCGACCCTACGCTGGAGCGTCTTAATTAGTGTAGATCGAGACAGTATCCTTGCCCCCATTCGGTTATTTCTTCAGAAATTGTCTTTTCTCGCCGTTCTAATCCTCCTCCCCTTGATTGGTCTTGCGCTGGGGATGATTAAAGCTCTGCACGGAGAATGGGGCACCACGAAACGAGAATTCCAGCGAGCGATCGACGCGGAAGCGTCGCTCAAAATGCGGACGGAAGCCCTTCATACGTTGGTCGTGGCCGCACAAACACTGTCCGCGCAGAAGGACCTCGACGGACTGCTGTACCAACTCCTCCAACTCGCAAAGGAGAACAGCGGCGCGCGCTATGCGGCATTAGCGGTCTACAACAACATAACAGCTGCAACGCAGTTCTTGACCGCGGGAATCGATGACGCGGCGGCCCACGCCATTTTGGCACTCCCGCTCGAACAAGGAGCGAGGGAATCCCTTGGGCAAGAGCAAGGTGCCCTCCGCTTGGCTCATCTCACGAAACACTGGGCCTCCCTCGGTTTTCCCGCGGATCATGCTCCCCTAACATCCTTCCTCGGCGTCTCGATACAATGCCAGGGCCAATTCTTCGGCCATCTTTCTCTCGCCAACAAAGTAATGCCACAGGGTATCGAGGAGGACTTCAGCGAACTGGACGAACAGGTTGTGCTGACCCTTGCCTCTCAAGCTGGCACGGCGATTCAGAATCTGCAGCTCCTCCACGATTCCACGGAACAGGCCAGCCACGATTCCTTGACAGGGCTACTGAATCATTCGACGACGCTCACGGCATTGACGCAGGAACTATTGCGGGCTGAACGAAGCCATCAACCTCTTGCGGTCCTCATCGCCGACCTCGACCATTTCAAGCAGGTCAACGATACCTATGGCCATCTCGCAGGTGATGTCGTCCTTCGAGAAACCGCAAAACGCTTCCGTGAGACCGCGCGTCGTTACGATCACGTCGGACGCATAGGCGGAGAAGAATTCTTGATTGTTGTCCCCAATTGCGATCTGGACGCATTACGAGAGTTCGCCGAACGTTTTCGGTCGTCCATCAGCGACCTGCCATTCGATACACCGAGCGGCCCGCTTGCCATTACGGTAAGTATTGGAGCGACAATCTGGACATCCGAACACCCATTGAATTCGGATCTCTTGCGCAAGATGGCCGACTACGCCCTCTACCGTGTCAAAAACCAAGGCAGGAACGGAATAGACATCATTCCCCACCCCCACACAATTGTAATAGAGCAGATGAAGAAAGCAGGGTAACAGCCTCACCGATCCTTCACCGCGCACATTCAACGAGGGCCTTCAATCCTCCCCCTATCGCCTCACACCCTCTCAAGGAAGGTGCGGCCAGGCTGCCCTATACTGCGCGCATCGAACGAGCACCGCTTCACCGTGCGCGTTCTGCGAGCAAGAAGGGCAGCTGGCCACTCTTCCCCTTATCTTTTACTCAATACTAAGGGCGGCCTCACTGGTCCTCCACTGCGCGCGTCCAACGAGAGTCTTCCGAGACCGCGCGTTGCGCGAGCACAGAGGACCAGTGAGGCTACCCTTTTACCCCCACCGCATTTCCAATTCAGGAAATTTCGCCTTGTAATCCTGATGGCTGGTGCGGATTACCTTCAAGGCTTCCTCACGACCATACTGACTCGTAATTTCGACTTTATGGTGGATGGTGCCTGGCGCACTCTTATAGGTCAGAAAATAGTGCTGCAGACGATCGAGGAGGGCCAGCGGAACCTGACTGATATCGGTATAGCCGCCGTAAGTCGCATCGTCTTTCATGACGGCGATGATCTTGTCGTCCGCCTCGCCACCGTCCGCCATGCTGAGCCCCCCGATAGGCAAAGCCGTGAGGAGAATGTCGCTGTGCGGAATCGTCTTCTCCGTGAGAACGCAGATATCGAGGGGATCACCATCACCCACGACACCCTTACGCTTAGCCCGTGCAGCAAACAAGGCCGCAACCCCGTCGCCGCAGTGGGTTTGCGGAACCAGTCCGTAATAGACGGGACAATAGTTCGAGAATCGCTGCGGGCGATCGACCTTGAGAAAGCCACTCACCTTATCGACTTCGTACTTCACCGTGTCGGTCGGCACGATTTCAATATACGCCGTCACCACTTCAGGAGCCTGGTCTCCAATCGAGACCCCATGCCAGGGGTGGGCTCGGAACATCAGGCTCATAAGTCGCAGCATGGAATCGGCCTGGTTGCCGCTCATCACGTCTTCCTCCATAGCTTGTGGTGAAAATGGGACCTGACTGTGTAGGTCTATTACCCTATGGGACGGAATGGGGATATCAGGGATCACCCATTACTCCGCTACTGCTACTGCGCGTATCGAACGAGCACCGCTCCATCGTGTGCGTTCTGCGAGCAAGAAGGGCAACTTCCCTATCGATGATCCTTCCAAGCTTGCTCGTTTTTCTCAAACGAGGTAGCTGAGGGTCCCCCACTGCGCGCGTCCAACGAGGGTCTTCCGAGACCGCGCGTTGCGCGAGCACAGGGGACCCTCAGCTACCTCGCTCCCCTTGGCTGTTCCAGAAACAATCTCACTGCCACCTTCTGTCCTTTGATCCTCGTCCGGCTGAGAGTCTCGATGATCTCCCGGGCCAACACTTCCGGCACTTCTACCAGCGAAAATCGATCCATCACTTCGACGGCCCCGATCACATTCGCATTGAGTCCGGCCTCGTTGGCAATCGCCCCGACAAGGTCGCCTGGCCGGATCCCGGCCTCCCGGCCTGCGCCGATATACACCTTCGCCATGCCTGCTGTTCGTCCGCCACGACCAGGCGGGTTGAACGGCCTGCCCTGCCCCTCTCGCGGCATCATGCCACCGGCCCTCCCTCGAGGATCTCCCATGGGGCGCCGCGCCATCGATAGCCGCTCCGGCTGCCTGCGCGACACTACCGGAATATCGTATTCCTTCCGCTCCCCGCCCTGCATGCGAAAAACGAGTTTGATGGCTGCCGCCGCCACCTCCATCGGATCTCCCTGTTCGGCAAGCGATGCGACAATGGCACGGAACAGGTCCAGGTCACCGGCCGCGAGCACTTCTTCAATCGCACTCTTGGTTCGTGCGAGCCGTTTCTTGCGAAGGTCGGCGACGGTCGGCACTGGAGTCACGACAATTTTTGCTTTCGTAAGCTGCTCGATGTTCCACAACAACCGCTGCTCGCGTGGATCGATGACGGTGATCGCCGCCCCTTCACGCCCGGCCCGCCCGGTCCGCCCGATCCGATGGACATAGCCTTCTGGAGACATGGGCAGATCGTAGTTCACCACATGCGACACGGACGGAATATCCAACCCCCGCGCCGCTACATCGGTGGCGACAAGGAGTTCGGTCTGCCCGGACCGGAACGCGCTCATCACGCGATCTCGCTGGGGCTGATTCATACCGCCATGGATCGCTTCGGCCTTGTGCCCACGGCCTGTCAACATGGCCGTGAGTTCATCGACTTCGATACGGGTGCGGCAGAACACGAGGGCCGACTTCGGAGCCTCCATGTCCAGAATACGAGCCAGTGCCGCTTCCTTATGCGGCCTGGCGACGATATAGGCCGTTTGGTGCACGCGTGGAGCGGCGCCCGCCTTGAGCGGCTCCTTGGCAATCCTGATCTCGACCGGCTCCTTGAGATGACGTTTGGCAATGGAGGCGATCCGGAGCGGCATGGTAGCGGAGAACAACGCGGTCTGCCGCTCTTTGGGTGTCTGTTCCAGAATGGCGTCCAGATCCTCAGCAAATCCCATGTCGAGCATTTCATCGGCCTCGTCCAGCACGACCGTCTGAATCGTCTTGAGTTGCAGCGTTTTTCGGCGGATATGATCCAGCGCCCGCCCGGGTGTCGCCACGACGATATCGACACCGCGCTTGAGCGCATGGAGCTGCTGACCGATTACCTGTCCTCCATAGACCGGGAGCACGGAAATCTTTAATTCTTTGCCATAGCGCGTAACGGCTTCGGCGACCTGCATGGCCAACTCTCTGGTCGGTACCAGGATGAGCACAGAGGGGCAGCGCCGTGCCGAATGGGCGATGCGCTGGAGCAGTGGCAGCGTGAAGGCCGCTGTCTTGCCGGTCCCGGTTGCTGCTTGGCCCAAGAGATCGCGGCCTGCCAACAACGGAGGGATTGCTTCCCGCTGGATCGGCGTGGGCTCTTCATACCCCAGCGTGTCGAGTGTGGTCAGCAGGGCTGCTTCCAGGCCCAGCGCCGCGAAGCCAGGAGAAAAGCCCTTCGCCGGCGTTTCCGTCAGTGGGTGGGTGGTCTCATGTTTCATAGAATGTATCGACGGCCTTTCTGAAATGTATGCTGATTCGTATAGTCAGACTGCTACCGAGTAGTCGTCATATTACTGCGGTTCCACCGAGAAGAGATAGCAGGCCAACAAAAAAGCTCTGTGCTCACCTATCACCACCGGTCACGCCAGGAAGGGACCGCTTCCAAGGCCACGGCCTTCTGTCAATGCTCCCTCCAAGCCTGCTCGTGTTCGCTCTCCTAAGGGGTTATCCAACTGCTCCACTTTCTGTGCGTAGGGCCCTTGGGAGGTTTCTATTGCGGCCGTCGAACGAGCACAGCTTCATCGTGCGCGTTCCGGAAGCAGGGAACTCTCCCAAGGGCCCTATGCTTCCTTTTACTCTTCTGGCGGTTGAATCGGCCCCGCCCACTCACCTTTGGCCAGCGTCACTTCCTGGAACCCGCCGTCCGGCCATTGAAACTGTCCGACCTCATCGACTTGCACAATAAAGGGGTCTGCTTCGTGTGCCGGGCCACGGAACCAGTACCATCCGGCTACAGTGGGTTTCTCCTTGGTCCATCGATGCTCGGCCATGTCTCCGTGTCCGTTTCGTCCTTGCCGCAAGTCTGATACAGTCTGGCAGGATGCTGAAAAGTCCTGCCAGCCAGTCTTGTTGATTTGCTCTGTTCGGTCTGTCTGGTCTATTTGGTTGATCCAGACCAGCCAGATAGACCGGAGAGACCAGATGAACCAGACAGACCGGGCTTATACTAGACGTGCGAACATGTGACGCGCTGGCGTGCCTGGAGAGTTTTTCCGCAACCAGTTTGATCTGATGATCGCTGAATCTATCATGTCCAGGCTCCCAATAGAAGATGTGCTGCCGGCCCTTCGTCGCACGCTGACAGAGGGTCGGAATGCGCTGCTGACGGCGGCTCCTGGCGCCGGTAAAACGACGCGGGTGCCGCTGGCCTTGCTCGATGCTCCCTGGCTTGGCGGAAAGACGCTGCTCATGCTGGAACCGCGGCGGCTTGCCGCCCGTGCGGCGGCTCATCGCATGGCAGCTACGCTAGGTGAATCGGTCGGCGAAACGGTTGGCTATCGCATGCGGCTCGATACGAAGGTGGGGTCCAAGACCAGAATTGAAGTGGTCACGGAAGGCATCCTCGGTCGTCTGCTCCAGCACGATCCTGCGCTCAGCGCTTACGCGATCGTCCTCTTCGATGAATTCCACGAACGGAGCCTGCAGGCCGATACAGGCCTGGCCCTCTGTCTCGAAGCGCAACGGCTCTTTCGCCCGGACCTCCGCCTGCTCGTAATGTCGGCCACGTTGGATTGTGGGCCAGTCGCGGACCTCTTGGGTCAGGCGCCGGTGATCGCTTGCGACGGCCGGCTCTTCCCCGTCGAAACACGTTACCTCGACCAGCCGCTTTCCGGCCATCTCGATGTGGCAGTCGTACAATCGATCAAGCGCTCGCTCGCACAGGACCAAGGCAGTCTCTTGGTCTTTCTGCCAGGCATGGCAGAAATCCGCCGCTTCGAACGAAAGCTTCTTGATCTGAATTTGGGTTCGCAGATCCTCATCGCGCCGCTCCATGGCGACCTGCCGCAAGAGGCACAGGACCGCGCGATCGCTCCGACTCAAGCGGGCACGAGAAAAATCGTGCTGGCCACCTCGATTGCTGAGACCAGTTTGACGATCGATGGCGTGCGCGTCGTGATCGATGCCGGCTTGTTGCGCGTGCCTCGCTTCGATCCACGATCGGGACTCACGAGACTGGAAACCATCCGCGTCACCCAGGATTCTGCCGAGCAACGCCGTGGCCGGGCCGGGCGTCTAGAGCCGGGCGTCTGTGTGCGCCTCTGGACCTCTGCGGAGCACCAATCGTTAGCCCCGCGGCGCCCCCCGGAAATGCTCGACGCAGACC
>JAENWB010000120.1:0-9102 GCA_016650275.1 Nitrospiraceae bacterium
ACCCTAACTGAGGACACATTTATGCCAAGCCGCCTGTGCTAAATGTGTGCTAAAAATCTGCACAATGGATCGCATTCTATAGAATCAATGGAATGTATAGAATCCTCTCAAGTCCTTGTTCGCAAAGAAAAAACGGGGAAACCTTCGTGATATCAAGCCATTGATATTATTGGTCTTTTCGAGCTTTTAAGGCGAGGGTCCTGGGTTCGAGTCCCAGCCGGCTCACCAGTACGTACATACAATAGACAGAACCTTCAAAACGACCTTCGGTCTGTGCCCGCTTGCTCAGTAGCTCTCCATTACAGTGTTCAAAATCCTCTCTAAGATCACATCCCAAGAAGTCGATTTTTCTAGGGCGTTGGCGTATCGTTCTGCCTGTTCCAAAAACAAGTCTTCAGGATTGTCGAGAAAGAGTCATTCTGTTGGAACTCAAGGTCGAAAGCCTGAAGGAGGATGCGCAATAAATCGCGAACGCATACGGTAAGGGTGGATCTGTTCGTTTCCCACTGGGAGATAGGACCATGATGAAGCTGCCCGTTAAGATCTCATTGCGGCACCGAGGGAAAGTCTTTGGGCTGGACAGCGAGATGGAAACGATGACGCTACTCGACCCAACAGGTGAACCGCTGGGGGCGGTGTCGTGGGAAGCCGTTATAGATTTCATTCAGGGCTATGTCAAAGAGGCCCGATCCCATCGAGCTGTCCGGAATTACCCCCGCAGTCGTCTCGCGGCAAAGGTGCGCTATTTGACACGGGGCGAGACACACTTCGACAGTGTGACCTGCGAGATCGGCGGAGGTGGGGTCTTCATCGAGACCCATCTGCCGCCGCAGTTAGGGACGGCACTCGCGCTGGAACTCGTCCTGCCTGACGATCCGACCGCGCCGATCAACGCACAAGGCACAGTGGCCTGGGTCCGGCCTAGGGAGGAGCATTACGTGTTCTATCCTGGGATAGGGGTCCAGTTCACTGAGATTTCCGAAGAAGGACGGGCGCGCTTATTGACCATGGTCAAGGCCCTCGATCATGCGCGCCAGGGGAATTGAGCCCTTCCTCCTGACGCGGTGAGCGAAGTCCGGACTGATTCTAGTGGAGGAACGGGAAAGGCGGCCGTAGGCTGCTCATAAACTCAACCCGTTTGAGAAAAAATAGGTTGCTGGAATCAGGCCACAGCCGTCAGCCGGAAGAAGGCTAAAAACGAACAATAAAGACGTGAGCTAGAGCCGGGCTTCAAAGAGGAAGATCAAATGATCAAAATATATTTAGGCGGATCCTTTAAAAAGGCAAATAAGAGTCGGTGCTTCCGCCTACATATTTGTGACCTCGCTGGTGCGTAAACTGATTTCAATATTGGGGGCTTCCCTTGGTGCCGTCCTACTAATCGGTGGGATATACCTCGCCATCGGCGGTGGGGCCGCTGCCACGAAGTTCACGCTCTTTGGCAATCAGTTCTCTTCCACAACCGTTGGGATCCCCTTGATGTTGATAGGTGCCGTGCTGATAGTTCGTACGTTTTGGAGAATCCTCGCTTCAGTCGATCACTTGTTGAGATTGCCGGACGATGATCGAAAATCCTGAGCCGCACACATTTGTTGGCTTCTGGGACCAGTGTTTGAGCCATCGGGCAGGCGCTCAGTCGCGCCCCGAGCACCCTGTTGCGTGAACTCACTCGCCATTCAGCCTCGCCTGCGCACCGCGGTCTTCACGCTGCTCCCACAGCGCTGGTCGCCCGAACCGATCCACGTGATCCCAGGGCTGCTGAAAGGCGTGGCCGTTGTCTATGGCGTGTCCTTCGTGGCAGGGTTCGTGTTTGCCATCATCGGCATCACACCACAGTCAAATCCAAATGTGTATCCGCTGCTGGCTCTGGTAACAGGAGCAGTTGGGGTTGCGCTCGCCCTTCGCGTGGCCCATACCACACGGTGGTCATACCTGTTAGCTATTGGAATTGGTCTCTGGCTCGTCAGTGGGACGAGCGTGTTTGTTGGGGCGCAAACCGTTACGGCCTGGTTGGATAGTGGTGTATTCGTCGCCATCACAGTCCTCCTGGGTCGATTGTTGTTAAGAACGGGTCAAATGACACCTCGAACGTTCGATCTTTCCCTTAAAGGCATCATCCACGACCGAAATTCTGGCTTACTGGGGCATCGAGGGGGGGGATCCAGGTTCTGATCGCTTTTGCCGTCCCTCCACCTCAAAATTCGAAGGAATGAGGGCGGGGGGTGCAATAGAGTATTTCGCGGCCCGGGTTAATGCCAAGGATTGGATAGCCGGTCACACCTCGAGGCGCTGAGCCTGTTCTAAGGGACGCCTCCAGTCTACGGGGGCTTCCCTTCTTAATCGATCGCTAATTGCAACGGCGTTTGAGAAGAGCTACGGACAGTCTAGCGCGAACCGTAACGCGCAGGGCTTACAGAGGGACTGGTGCTTAACAAGGAACCTTGTCTTAGTTCTTACTCAACATGTGTGTGCCGCACCATCATCAGGCCGATACAAGCGCATCCCTGTGTTGTTCGATGTGCTTGAGGACCTTCCCGGGCAGAGCTCTTTCGGCTAGGCGCAGCTCATAGCTCTTCTGCAGGTTCATCCAGAATTCAGCGGTGGTGTTGAAAAACGTCGCCAGGCGTACCGCAGTATCACCCGTGATGCCGCGCTGGCCCTTAATAATTGCCGTGACACGATTCGCTGGAACTTCGAGGGCCTTGGCAAGCATATTGGCATTGATCGGCGGCTCCGAGGGTTTCATGAACTCCTCGAACAGGATTTCTCCGGGATGGACCGGCCGCATTCCATGCTTGATCATAGCGTTCTCTCCTTCAGTGAGAACAGGGATAATCTGCGATTTCGACCTCGTAGTGATTGACAATAACAATAATGGTAAGCCCTTCGCCGTCGGACCTCTTGACCTCGGTAGAAATCAAGCGGGCGGCAATCCGGTAGAGCTTTGGTGGGTGGCGGAAGTCTATCGCGAAGATACGTCGTGTCCGCCGATGTTCTCGTAAGCGAGTAAGACCGTTTCACGGAAGATGCGCGTGAGCTTGTTTGTTGCTTCCTTCTGTCGTTCGCCGATTGTGGCTATGCCCTTGGCAAACAGCATTGGCTCTCCTTCTATTCTTCTTTATTGAGGCGTTTCATCAGTAGAACCAAAGACATTAGGACTGCCAGGAATCCCATGATCCCTGCCAGTACCCATCCGAGCACACAGGTAAAATCCTCGTTGCAGTAATTAAAAAGATACTGCCAAAACATGAGCATGTTGGTCTTGGCTAGTATGGTTTTTGTAAACATCGTGTCCGCTCCTTGGCCCTCCTACCGGCGGTAGTATACACCTCCGAAGATGGACTTGACAGCCTCCGAGGATTTGTGAATAATGGAGCGCTATAACGGAATCGCTGTTCGCCAGTTGTGGTGGGAGCGAGACAGTTGATGAATCGTGTTGGAAATTCTACGAGCATCGCGCGGCGAGGTTGCCCGTTGTGGGTAAAGCAGGCGATTAATTGTGATGCGCGGTTGTGTGCTTCGAGTCCGGGCTGTGATCCTGTGCCCGCTACTACAGCGGCTATTCCTGTCTGACTCATCGATTCACGTATCGCCTCACCAACCACGAAACCTTATAGGTGGACAGCCACAAAGAAAAAGACACGACCTCGACCCTGTTGAACGGTGGCAATTGGGCAACGAGGCGGGTCTCACGTCGGTTCAAGCCGGGCGCGGCCCACCATGCCGCTCTGATTCCCGTGTTGTCCGAGGCAGTTCATTCACACCACTCATTAATAATTGGAGGGTTAGATAAGCCATGAAGATGTACAGAATCATTACACTCGCAGTGGTTGGGCTCTTCTTGTCCGTGTCATTCATTGCCTCGCCCGTTATGGCCGCCGAGAAGGATGGCGTCATGATGAAGGATGGCAAGATGGTGAGGATGACGGAAGGGAAAGAGATTGGTCGGATGGATCGTGAGATGACCATGGCGAATGGTACGAAGGTCACGATGAACGGCAAGATGAAGATGAAGGACGGGAAAGAGACGCAGTTGCAGGAAGGCCAAATCATGATGCTGGACGGGAAGATGATGGAGGCTGCCAAGGACAAGTAGCCTCTCAGAGTCGTTGGATCTGACGACGCCCGACGTCCTGGCGGCTAGCGGAGCTCAGCGTGGCTCCGCACCGCCAGTTCGCCAGGCATCCTTGGTTTTTCTGTGAGGTTTAGAACCAGAGGATGATGCTGGAATCAACATTTCAACCACTCAACCGGAGGCGCTTCATCTGCGTCTCCGTTGCACTCGGCCAGTTGGCTGGCCTGTAACGCGGTAGGAATTGTTCGTATTGCCCGTCTCGGTGAGCCAGCTGATCCCAATCAACGAGGGTCCTGGGTTCGGAGTCCCGGACGACTCACCACCTCATGCCCCCATCTCCCTTCTGATCTCTCCCCAAGCCTGTAAGCGCACGCACAGCTCATCGACCGATGTCCATGCGTTAGATAGTCTGTCTGCTCACAATCCTTCTCAGTGGTTGCCATGGTGTGTCGCTGTTTGAGCGACCAACGGCGGAGACTCCGTTACTCAGCATGCCATTGTGGGAGCGCTATCAGCTGCGTCTCGTCACCATTGATCCCACGGAGTTGATCCTGATTATTGACCAGTTCAAGCGCATGATGCTCACGGACCACCCGCGCATCGAACATGCGTTATCAGGCATCGTCATCCGGTTTGAGAAAATTCCGCAGTAGCATCGGGTCCTCCCTCCACATCTCTATACAAGGAACGACGATGGAGTAGGCCATCCGAGCAGCCGGATATTGTCGAACCCGCGTGCACATGGCGTTTCAAGAAAGCTGCAAGCCGATCGCGAACGATGCCGCATAGCCGTCAGCCGATGTCGTCGGAGCAAGCATGAGCTGATCACCCCCACGGCGGAAGATCCAATCATGCTGATTTCGCGAGGTGCGCGGTCCTTTCTCAGCATAGGGAGGGTCAGTATGGACTCGATCAGTTAGCAGATCGTCGAAGTACAATTGCGACGTGAATTCGAAGCTCCGATGGGCCACGGGCGCGGTGCGAATCTTGACGTGAATATGCACCGTTCGGCCAGGGTACCAGCCAGGGTACACAGTGACGAACCGAGCCGAGCCGTGCGCGTCGGTGATCTGATAGCCACGCAAGAACTTCTGGCCGATGGTGTTGAACCCAGGATCCTGCACGTCCGAATAGACACCCTGCGCATCGCAATGCCAGATGTCCACCTGGGCGCCCGGCAGCGGCTGACAGTCTCCGGCGTTGAGACGCGAGACCAGTAGTGTCAGAGCTAGAGGTGTACCGGGCTTCACTCGCCCGTTGGTCGGATCCGGGCGAATGTCGGAGCGATTCAAGCGCTCGTCGACAAAATACGGACCTTCAGATTGCATTGGTCGGACGACGCATGAGGGTCCGCGGGTGCCTGCACCAGCCTGCCTAGGGTTCAGACTGCCGGCCATTAGCAAGGCCACGCCCGTGGCGCCCAGAAATGTCATAACAGCACGGCGGGAAAGGAGAGGCTCAGTAGGCCCATTTTCATGCGTCATTGGTATTCTCCATCTTTCGAGCGCGCTAGCGTGCCGAGCAAGCCGACGGAAGCTCTCTGAGCGTGAGCTTCGCAGACGTGGTGTCACTCCTTCAGCAGTATCGATGTTCCATCATACCGCTGGAACCGGTCGAGACTCCATTCGATTGTACGCACAAAGTTAGATTGTCACGTGCCGGGATACGGGAGCGAGTTCTCTCGCCGTTCAAAGATCTTCTGGCGTGAGCCTTGTCATCTTAGCCAACCGGGCCAGCATACGCGGATCGATGTCGTCGCGTTCGTGAAACGCAACGACCGCGGGCCAACTAGTCCGTTGAAGGAATTTGGATGAACCGGTCGTGCGTGTGATTTGCCAACTGATACAAGAAGCGCGGAGAGAACGAAGGAGGCCTCGGCGAAGGCCAACGGCTCATGCCGTAATGAACAAGACATTCAACAGTTCATCAGGTACCGCTTCGTGATGTGAGCTAGTCCGGCTATTGTGCTCTACCGCACAGCATGTTGGTTTGGTAAGGCTACCTGTCCTCCCGTCGGATGTTGCCTGTGGTGAATCGTTGCTGAAGTTCTCCTGGCACCGCTGGATTACAGGTGGTGCCGTTCGAGCTCTGATTCTATTTTGCAGGCCAGTCAGCGTTTTCCGATCGCTCGCCCCTCTGCTCCGCTCATGGTGGAGTATGGGTCAATGGGCCATCCGGAATCTTGACGTGGGGATCGCGGGCACATTACACTCAACAACACTGGTATTTATGAAGGAGTTTCCATGGCCGATCAGCGCGTGCGCAGTGGCGGTAAAAAGTCATCGGTGTTACACGATACGGCTGCGTTGACCACTCAGTTGGCAGCCGGTCTGGAAAAGATTGGGCTTGCGATGAAAAGCAGGACGTGGCGGCGAGAAGGTCGAGCAGGTCTTGGCCCGTTACAGCGGCAGGTTCTTGCACTTCTTCGGTCCAAGCCTGGGCAACGTGCGCAAGTCACTACGGTGGCGAACGAATTGGCCGTCAGGCTTCCGACAGCGTCGGAAGTCATTACCACGCTCGAACGGAAGCAGTTGGTTCGACGGCGTCGTGATAAGAGCGATGGACGGATTGTGATGGCACAGTTGACGGCCAAAGGGAATCGGTCCTGCACGCCCTCTTCTCGTATGCCCGATCGGTTGGCGAGTGCGACGGAGGCACTTTCGGCACCGGAACAAGTCGTCCTCCTCACGTCCCTGGTGAAGGTGATTCGTAGTCTCCAAGAACAGGGTGAGATTTCTGTCGCGCGAATGTGCGTGTCCTGTCGGTCCTTTCGTCCCAATCAACACGACAATGCTGATCGGCCGCATCACTGTGACTATCTGAACGCTCCGCTCGGCGATCGTTCACTACGTCTTGATTGCCCTGTGTACGAAGCGGCCTCGACCGCACAGGTCAATAAGGCTTGGGCGAACTTTACTGGTTCTCGTAGCGCCTAGGACCCGTTGCTCCTGCGGCTCTGGGAGGATCGGTATGGGTGGGCTTGTAGGGAAGGAGGGGAAGCATGAGTGAAAGAAAGTCTGTCATTCCTTTCAAGAAAGGCTCGATCCGTTCATCAGAGGATCAATGGCTCGGGCCTGAATCCCATATGCCGAATCTGAGTCGTGAGCTCCGCCGTCGTGAACCGAGGGGAAAGGGCTTCTTTTTCGGTTGGGTAGTCGGTGCGATGTTTGCGGCGGGTGTGACAGCTGGCTGTCTTGCGATGCGCTTCTTCGACCGACGGTCTCGGACCTCTTAGCAGAATGCTGAAAAACTCCGCCAGCGGCGTTCTCGCCTCGAAAGCATCCTCAACGTAGCCCAGAGGCTACGCCTCCGGTGCTTTCATCGGCTGCGGCCTTGCTGGACGGCCTTTTTGAGCATCCTGCGGGGATGTATTCCTCTTGTCCCAGACGTGCAGGCCATCGAAGTTCAGCTCTGCCGAAATAATTTCTCCATACCCTCCCAGTCTCTGCCATCTTATTCAGTGCAGTCCTTTTCGATACAGAAGGTGATCGGCTTCGATCTGCGAGAGTAGATCGTCCAGCGCAGCCTGGACAGCTTCTCCAATGGGGCTCTGATCTGAGGCCGTGATCCACCGAACGCTCGACCCCACCGTTTCTTTTTCCACCAGATAGGACTTGATTGGCGAATTTTCCGAAGGGCCCAGGGCTGATTCCAGGCGCAGACTGTAGTGGTAGTTGCTGCGGGATCGCATTGTCAGCCAGGCTTTGATGGTCAGGGTGAGATCGGCTGGTTTGTCGCCTACCGAGGCAAATGTCTGACGCGATTGGATATAGTCGATCGCGGCGGAACGAAGATCCTGTGGCGGCCATTCAAGCAAGGCAATGCCCGGCAGGTGATCAGCTCCTTCTACTGCGACAAAGGGCACAATGACTTGTAGCGATTGCGCGATGGTGGCAGGCGAAACAGCAGAAGGCACAGGAGTGACGTGAATTCGGTGGATACAACCCCAGCTGAGCAACAGGAGTCCGCTGAGAAGTATATAAGAGGATTGGCGTAGGAGACGGTCGCCGTTCACGGGTTCGTCGTGGTCGTGGTGGGCGGATTGAGCATGTCCAAATCCCTCAAGGCGCGCAGGGCCTGTTCACGGTATGGTCGGTCTGTGGGATTCGTATAGGTGTCGATCACGCGTCGATAGGTGGCTCGGGCTTGGAGGTACTGGCGCTTGATGGCGAAGTATTGGCCCAGCGCGAGCCAGTTTGTGGCCGCGGCTTCGTTGGCGGTGGTCATCAAGGCAAACTCCCGTTCGACCGTTGTGGTGCCTTGTTGGCCGGCCCGTTTCCTGACGGTGTCTCCCATCTGGCTCGCCATCGCTTCAATCTGCTCATTGTCCCGGATCGCGGATTCCACGTGGTTGGTTTTCAAGTTGTCATAGAACGCCCCAGCATGGGCCTTAATCAGGTTCGCCCGCTCTTGGTAGGTATCGTGGGCACAACCGGCTCCTATCAGGCCGCAGGCGACGAGCACCAGCGATCTATACGATGCCAATCGGGGTCTTGCCATGAATCGTGCTCCTTGGGCTGCGGCTCCAACACTCTCGACGCAGTTCATCCTACCGAATTCGGAGAGGAAACGCGACCGGGCGCTGTCACGCCTCCCGCGTCCTCTAGTGACACATGAGTCTGAAGTATGGTAAGAGTCCAACTCATTTTTGCCGGCCCTGTTGCGTCCCCATCGTCTAGCCTGGCCTAGGACATTGCCCTTTCAAGGCAGTAACACGGGTTCAAATCCCGTTGGGGACACCACTTACCAGGGAGCAGCGATTCTTCTGAGGAATTGAGTGGGGTTGGTAGTTCCGGGAGTAGTGGGAGATAGCTGCCGGTCCCGAGGATCCGATACGCTCTCCTGTTCCCTTCCTGGACAGCTTCAAAGCGTAACGGTTGTTCAAGCAAGGTGTTCAGTAAGCGCCTGGCTGAGGACACATGGCGCTCCAATAACCCTCGCATGTTTGCCAGTCTGGTTTTCAATTCTCGCTTCAATCGGGCTTCATTGAGCAACCCGACCTCGGCGCCCGTTTCCAGGTGTTCCAA
>JAENWB010000121.1:0-58613 GCA_016650275.1 Nitrospiraceae bacterium
CTGAAGAAAGCCCTCAAGGGGGAGTATGAAGAAAGTGTGTGGGATCATCTTTCCGGGGCGACGAGCGCGCCGTTCGAATCAGGCGAACACAAACAGATTGCCGTCAAAGTGATCGACGATCGAGGTAATGAGTTGTTGGTGGTGAAGAAGTTGGCGTAAACCGATGCCGACAAGGAGACTGTGCCCATGACACAGGCGGCATTGCTGGACCATGTCACCAAGACCATCGTCGAGCGGTTTCACCCGAAACGGATCGTAGTATTCGGCAGTCATGCGCGCGGGGATGCCGGCCCGGACAGCGATCTCGACCTCTTTGTCGAGATGGAGACTCTCCGTCGCCCGCCGGATCGCGCAATCGAGGTGAGCGAAATCTTCGGGCTGCGGTCCTGGCCGATGGACATCGTCGTCTATACCCCCGAGGAAGTCCGCCGCCTGCGTCACGTGAATGGCACGCTCTTGTCGGTGATCGAGAAGGAGGGCAAGGTCCTGTATGAGCGGCCCTAAATCCAATGTTTCGACGTGGCTGCGTAAAGCCGAACACGATCTGCTGAACATCGAGAACAACCTCGCGTCCAAAGAGATCCCCTGGGACACCGTCTGCTTTCATGCCCAGCAGGCGGCCGAGAAAATCTTGAAGGCGTTTCTGGTTTCTCGCGGGCGCGATCTCTCGAAGACGCACGATCTGGTGGCCTTGCTCACCCGATGCGTCGAGTGCGACGCCGGGTTGGCTTCCCTGGAATCGGATTGCCGGAAGCTGACGTCTTATGGCGTCGCAGCCCGATATCCCGACGACCTGTTCGAGCCCGGTGACGTGGACGGTCGCGACGTGGTAGAGGCGGCCTATCGAGTCCGCACAAAGATTCTGGCACTGTTACCGATGGACAGATGAGCGCCTACGAAGTCCCACAGCCCATCCTGAATTCCCCCTTCGAAGAACCTCAAGAACATTGGCATATCGTCGAAGGGGAAACGCCCGAGCAACGGCTCGGACGTCGACCGTCGATGTATTTCTATCGCGACCCCAAGGTGAAGCCGGAAAAAGAATATGGCACCGTTGCCGGGACTGCCATTGAACTGAAGCTCGTCAACCGTATCAGAACGCAAGTGAAGAAGTGGCGATCCGATGGCTATCCGGGCGTGACGAGAACGACCCACGAACTGCTGCAGTGGTGGCGGCGAGATGGGCGAGCACAGCGTCTGTTTTTCGCACAACTCGATGCGGTTGAAACGATCATCTTTCTTGTTGAAGCTCGTGGAGATTTGCGTCAAGGAATCGATGTGCCACAGGAGGAGGTCAGTGCCGAGAAACGTGGTCAAGGCTTCACCGGATTTCGGCGGTATGCGAGTAAGATGGCGACAGGGTCTGGCAAGACTACTGTGATGGGTATGCTGGCCGCTTGGAGCATTCTCAATAAGGTCAATGACCGAAGCGATGCGCGATTCTCCGACGTAGTGTTCGTTGTTTGTCCCAACGTGACGATCCGTACTCGGCTTCTTGAACTGGACCCTGAAGGAGGAGAAGCGAGTCTTTATCGCACGCGCGATCTCGTTCCGGCTCACCTTATGCCGCTACTCACACAAGGGCGAGTCCTTGTCACCAACTGGCATGTGCTCGAACCCCAAGCGATCCAAACCGGCGGTGTTGGCGCACGGGTGACCAAGGCTGGGGTGGAGGTGCGCACAAGAGAGACCATCACCATCAGCTCGAAGACCACGACGGCCCGCGGTACACGCTATCTCACTTCGGAAGATTTTGAGCGACAGGTTGCTGCTGGCCTGTTGACGGTGCTTCGTGAAGAGCGAGAGAAAGATGGGACTTTAAAAAAGGTCAGCGTTGAATCGAGGCGCTATGTCGAAAGTGACACGGCTCTCGTCAACCGGGTTCTTGGCCGTGAAGTCGGTGGAAAGCAGAACATCCTCGTGATGAATGATGAAGCGCATCATGCCTATCGTATCGTGCGTGAGGAACGAGGGGAGGACGAGGAAGATCTCTTTGGAGAAGAGGAGGAGGCAGAAGACTTTTTTAAAGAAGCGACGGTCTGGATTGAAGGCCTAGATCGTATCCAAAAGCTGCGTGGCATTAACATCTGCCTGGATCTCTCCGCCACTCCGTACTTTCTCGGTCGAGTCGGGCAGGACACCAATCGGCCATTTCCGTGGGCGGTGAGCGATTTTGGGCTGATCGACGCGATTGAGTCAGGTTTGGTGAAAATTCCTCAGCTTGCTGTTCGCGATACGACTGGGAAGGAGATTCCTGGCTATTTCAACATCTGGCACTGGATTCTTCCGCAACTTACTCCGGCTGAACGTGGTGGGAAGAAGGCAAGTCCCAAACCTGAGGCTATTTTAAAGTACGCCCATCATCCTATCGCGATGTTGGGTGGTCTATGGGAAAAGGAACGGGAAGAGTGGGTCACCCATCGCGATGATCCCCGCCCGCCAGTGTTCATTTTGGTGTGCAAGAACACTCAGATTGCCAAGGTCCTCTACGAGTGGCTGGCGGAAGATAAGGCGCCGACTGGGATTCCGCCTGTGAAGATCGAAGGATTTAAGAATAATGGCCGCCAGAACACGATTCGCGTGGACTCTAAAGTGGTCGCTGAATCGGATTCCGGTGAAGCGAAGAATGACGAAGTCCGCTGGATGCGATTCACGCTCGATACCGTGGGGAAGATTGCTTGGCCGGCGGATCGGCTTGGGCGGCCTCTCTATCCAGAAGGCTTCAAGGAATTAGCCGACAAGTTGGTGCGTCCAGACCATCCACCAGGGCGTGATGTGCGGTGCATTATCAGTGTGGGCATGCTCACGGAGGGATGGGACTGCAATACGGTGACCCATATCATCGGTCTTCGTCCTTTCATGTCGCAGTTACTCTGCGAGCAGGTTGTGGGACGAGGATTGAGACGAGCCAACTATGACGTTGGCCCCGACGGCAAGCTCACCGAGGAAGTGGCGAAGGTTTTTGGTGTTCCCTTTGAAGTGATCCCGTTCAAGGCCAATCCACAAGGTCAGCCGCCGCCGCGCGTTAAGCGCTATCATGTACACGCTATCCCAGCGAAGGCACAGTTTGAAATTAAGTACCCGCGTGTTGAAGGCTATACCCAAGCCATTCGCAATCGGGTGACGGTGGACTGGGGGACGGTTCCCTCTCTCGTTTTGGAGCCAGGCCGGATACCGCCTGAGGTTGAGGTGAAAGGGCTTCATGCCACCACAAGAGGCAAACTTACTCTCAGTGGCCCCGGCCGAGTGGATGAAGTCAATCTCGATGAATTTCGCGCGAAGCGCCGTATGCAGGAGCTGGTGTTTGATCTCGCGAAAACGGTCGCGCGGGAGTATGTCGCTCAGAAGCAGTGCACGATTCCGCCGCACAAACTTTTCCCCCAGCTTGCGAATATCATCCATCTGTACCTTGATACGAAAGTCGAGGCGCGGCCACCGTCCGACAAGAAAGATCTTTTTCTCGCTCCGTACTACGGATGGGTCGTTGAACGGTTGTTGGAAGCCATTCGACCTGATACCGCGCAGGGGGAAGCTCCGGAAATTCCTCGGTACGAAGCGACTCGAGGACCAGGCTCTACCGGGGATGTGGATTTTTGGACAAGTCGTGATGTGCGCGAGGTAAATAAATCTCATCTCAACTACGTGGTGGCGGACACCAAACAATGGGAACAATCGGCTACCTATTACCTGGACAAGAATAGAGCGGTCGAGGCATTTGTCAAAAACTCCGGGCTTGGGTTCGCGATCCCATACCTACACAATGGGCAGATGCACGACTACGTGCCGGATTTCATCGTCCGACTCATAGATGAGTCTCCTTGCCACCTGATTTTGGAGACGAAGGGGTATGATCCCCTCGAAGAGGTGAAACGGGGAGCGGCTGACCGGTGGGTTGCCGCGGTGAATGCGGACGGCACGCATGGGCATTGGTATTTTGCCATCGCCAAGAAAGTTTCTGATATCCCGTCGATTATCGAAAGGGCCACTGGAAAAGAGTGACCGGAGATCATGAGAAGGTCTCAGCCCCACTTGCTCTCTTCTCCAGGCGGGGAGTAGGTTGAACCCACTGGTTGTCCCGCTTTTCGAGGGGCAGAAAAAGGTGACAGGCCACTTTGTTTGGGGTAGGCGGAGAAAATCTTTTAGGATTGGACTCAGACTCCAGTTCCAAGGTCTAAGACTGCCACCGAGCTCCCCTCCCTGCGGCACGGCCTTGCGGGCAAAGTTCCAGGACACAATTGCATCGGCCCTCCTCAGTAGAGGACATGGCGGTAAAAGACTTTCTTCGCCACCTCAGCCGCCACGACATATCCGACGACGATGCAGAGCAAGGCCGCCAGGAACAGCGGCGGCAACGGCACGAACCCCAGCGGCCCGCGCAGCGGCGTATAGGGCAATAGCAGCGTCAGTCCTACGACCGCGAGCGTCGCAAGCAGCAGGCCACGGCTCGGTCGGCTGCGAGTGAACGGCCGACGAGTCCGAACAACCAGGACGATGACCGAGGCGGAGATCACCGACTCCACAAACCACCCGGTTCTGAATTCCTCCACACCGGCTTGAAAGACCAAGAGCAGCACACCAAACGTAATATAATCGAATATGGAACTCACCAGACCGAACGTCAGCATAAACTTCCTGATGAAGGCGATGTTCCACCGCCTGGGCCGATCGATCAGCTCCTCATCCACGAGATCACCGGCGATGGTCATTTCCGGCACGTCGGTCAGGAGATTGGTCAATAGTATTTGCTTGGGCAGCAGGGGAAGAAAGGGCAGAAACAGCGACGCCCCCGCCATGCTGAACATGTTGCCGAAATTCGCGCTGGTCGCCATAAAGACATACTTCAACGTGTTGGCAAACGTCCTCCTCCCTTCCTGCACTCCTTCGACAAGGATGCCGAGATCTTTTTCCAGCAACACGATATCCGCCGCTTCTTTCGCCACGTCCACCGCGCTTTCGACGGACACGCCGACGTCCGCCGCGTGCAATGCCGAGGCATCGTTGATGCCGTCCCCCCCATAGCCTACGACGTGCCCTGCCTTTTTCAACGCCAGGATGACCCGTTCTTTCTGATTCGGCTCGACCTCGGCAAACACATGGACGTCATTCACGCGCGATACCAGCGCTTCGTCGCTCATCTGCCGCAAATCCTCGCCGGTCAACAGATTTCCATTCGACAAGCCTATCGCCTGTCCGACGTGAGCCGCGACGAGACGATTGTCGCCGGTCACGATCTTCAAGGTGACGCCCAGGCCCTTGAGGCGGCCAATCGCATCTAGAACACCGTCTTTTATGGGATCTTCGAACACCAGGAATCCCAAGAACGTCATGTCCGCCTCATCGTCCTTGGTCATGCCCTCTCGTGTGCCCATCTCGCGAGAAGCGAGCCCGAGTACCCGCAATCCCTGGCCGGACCACTGCGCCATCTGCAAAAGGATTGCCTCCCGCACGGCAGCTAACTCAACCACGGTGCCGTCTTCAGTCTCGGCGGTTGAACAGACCGCCAGCATATTCGCCAGGGCTCCCTTGGTGACCAAGAGATGAGCGGTCGGCGTCGCGACTAACACGGACAACCGTTTGCGGACGAAGTCGTAGGGCTCTTCATCCAATTTTCGATAGGGGGAGAGATCGAACGAGCGAGCGGTACGGATGGCTTCGTCGATCGGGTTATGAAATCCGGTTTCGAAGCTCGCATTGAGCGCGCCGTGCAAGAGCACCCGTTCGCTCGGATTCCCCGTGATATCGCACCCGGCCTTCAGCCGGACAAGCCCTTCGGTCAGTGTCCCTGTCTTGTCCGAACAGAAGACGGTCATGCTCCCGAAGTTTTCGATCGAGGATAATCGCTTCACAATCACTTTCTGCTGGGCCATACGCTTGGCCCCATGGGCCAAATTGATGCTGATGATGGCCGGCAGCAGCTGTGGGGTGAGGCCGACCGCGAGGGCGAGGGAGAAGAGGAAGGCTTCGAGCACGGGCCTGGCCAGATACACGTTGACCGCAAAGATGGCAACGACCAACACGACGGTCACTTCCAAGAGCAGATAACCGAATTGCCTGATGCCTCGTTCGAACTCCGTCTGGGGCGGCCTGAGTTGCAACCGGCCCGAGACCTTTCCGAACTCCGTGTCCGACCCGATGTGCACCACAACCGCCGTACTGTTTCCGCTGACGACATGGGTCCCGAGAAAGAGACTATTCGTCCGTCGAGCCAGTGGAATATCGGCCGGCAGGACGCCGCAGATTTTCTCGACCGGATAGGTCTCGCCCGTGAGCGTCGCCTCGTCCACGAACAGGTCTTTCGACTCAAGCAGCAGACAATCGCCGGGAACCGTGTCGCCCGCTCTGAGCAGGACGATATCGCCCGGCACGACCTCCTCAACCGGCACAGCAGCCGGGCTTCCGTCGCGCCACACATCCGCTTTGACTTGCACGATCGAGAGCAGGCTGGCCACCGCTTGGTTCGCGCTCCGTTCCTGCCAGAACCCGAGCAGGCCGCTGGCGAGCACGATCATAAGAATGATCGCCGTGTCGGTCGGATCCGCCAGAAAGAAGGCCAGCCCCGCGGCCGCCAGAAGGATGAGGATGATCGGGCTGGTGAATTGACGAAACAGCAGCTCGTAGGTGGACAGCCGGCTCTTCGGTTTCAAGAGAAGATGCGCATCGCGCAGATGACGCCGTCGCGCCTCATCGCCGGAGAGTCCTTTGGAGCTTGAGTCGAGTTGCTTAAGAGCCTCAGCCGATGAGGTGCTCCAAAATTGCCGCTGCTCAGACGACTCCTGTCGCATCAAAACATGCCCTCCTCTTTGCAGGATCCGGATACTCGCCGGCCATTCAACCGGGATTCCGGACGTGGTGCGGACTTTTCTCTACACTTGATGAAGGCACCATTCAGATCGGCTCTGTACCGCAAGACCGTTATGGCTCGCGAGTCGAAGCGCCGACAAGCTGAGAAAGGTCATACCGGAGCACATCGCCGATGCGATCGATACTCACGTCCGCCGGAGGGTAACTCTTGAGCAAATGCGGATCGCGAGCATAGTGTCCCTGCCGAGGGAACACGGTGGTCACCCGTGCGCCCCAGACTTTCTTGACCGCCGTGAGGATTTTGAGCTTGTCGTCAACTAACACATAGTGATCGCCCGGATACCGCTGTTCGACATCGTCGAGTTCTTGCTCTTTATGAATGTAGACCAGAACATTGCCCTCCACAGCCTCGAAGAAGCCAGACCGCTCGATTTTTCTTGGTTGGAACACCACATCCCCATCCGACAAGATGACCGTCTTTCCCCATTGCTTCACATGCTCCACCGCATCGAGCGAATTCGGAAATAATCGATTCGCAAATGGATAGTTCACCAGAAAGTGAGAGACCGTCATAACCTCTGGATCACGTGGATGTTCGACCCGGAAACGCTGGAGCGCCCCCAAGTAGTCGGCGTAACCGAGTTCGGTTCTTAACCGCTCAAAGATCGCCCAGTGGTTTTCCTGCCGTTCGTGCCCCACCGTCTGTTCAAGATGGCGCTGGAGATCGGCGGTCACTCGATCGTTGTCGAGGAGGGTGTTGTCGACGTCGAACAGAAAAACAACGTTCGGTATTGTCATGGGCAACCCCCTAGCCTTTATCACATGCGTCGATCTGCATGGCTTCAGAATGTTCTATGTGCGACGGGCTGAAGACGGCACTCGCCCCACGCATCAAGAACGAGCTCAAACTTTCCCGCTCCAGCGCCAGTTACGGATCTCCGGCATGTCTTCGCCATGTTTGGCGATGTACTGTTTATGCTCGAAACGTTTGTCGCGGAGGGCCTGTTTGGTATAGTCCGCGCGGGAGCCGTGCAGAGGGATCCGGTCGATGACGTCAGCGACCAGATGAAAGCGGTCGAGATCGTTCATCACCACCATATCGAACGGGGTCGAGGTCGTCCCTTCTTCCTTGTACCCGCGCACGTGCAGGTTCTTGTGGTTGGTCCGCCGGTAAGTCAGACGATGGATCAGCCAGGGGTAACCGTGGAAGGCGAAGATGATCGGCTTGTCCGTCGTGAACAGGGCATCGAAATCCTTGTCGGACAGTCCGTTCGGATGCTCACGAGGAGGTTGCAGCTTCATGAGATCCACGACGTTGACCACGCGCACCTTGACATTGGGCAGATAGGCGCGCAGCAACGACACGGCCGCCAGCGTTTCCAGCGTGGGTACGTCGCCGCAACAGGCCATCACGACATCCGGTTCACTGTCCTTGTCGCTGCTCGCCCATTTCCAGATGCCGATGCCGGCCGCGCAATGCGTAATCGCCTCGTCCATGTTGAGCCACTGCGGCGCCGGTTGTTTCCCCGCGACGATGACGTTGACATGATTACGGCTGCGCAGACAGTGGTCGGTGACGGACAAGAGCGTGTTGGCGTCGGGCGGCAGATAGACCCGGATCACCTCGGCCTTCTTATTCACCACATGATCGATGAATCCCGGGTCCTGGTGGCTGAACCCGTTGTGATCCTGCCGCCAGACGTGGGAGGACAAAAGATAATTCAGCGAGGCGATCGGTCTCCGCCAGGGGATGCGGCCACAGACCTTCAGCCACTTGGCATGTTGGTTGAACATCGAGTCGATGATGTGAATGAACGCCTCGTAGCAGGAGAAGAACCCGTGACGTCCGGTCAAGAGATACCCTTCCAACCAGCCCTGGCACTGGTGCTCGCTGAGCATCTCCATGACCCGGCCGTCCGGCGCAAGGTGGTCGTCGTAGGGATAGCGATCCGCCATCCAGGCGCGGTCGGTCACCTCCAACACATCCTGCCAGCGGTTTGAATTGTTCTCGTCCGGACTAAAAAGGCGGAAGTTCCGGCTCTCCATGTTCAACGTCATCGTGTCCCGCAGGAATGTTCCCATGACGCGGGTGGACTCGACATCAAGGGCACCTGGTTTCGTGACCTTGACGGCATAGTCGCGGAAATCCGGCAGACGCAGGTCCCTGAGAAACAGTCCGCCGTTCGCGTGGGGATTCGCACTCATGCGGCGCGCTCCCGTGGGCGCCAGTTCGGCCAATGCTGGCTTGAATCCTCCCATCTTGGTAAACAGCTCCTCGGGCTTGTAACTCTTCATCCACTGTTCGAGGATCTTGATATGCGCCGGTTTGTCCATGTCCCCCATGGGTACTTGATGTGAACGCCAGTAATCTTCGGTCCGCTTGCCGTCAATCTCCTTCGGACAGGTCCAGCCTTTGGGTGTCCGGAGCACAATCATGGGCCAAAGTGGCCGCTTCTTGACGCCGTCACGTCGCGCAGCCGCTTTGATACGCTGAACATCCCGGATCACGGCATCGAGCGTCGAGGCCATGAGCTGATGCATCTTTCTGGGATCGCGGCCTTCGACGAAATAGGGGATATAGCCATAACCGCGAAAGAGGTGCTCCAACTCGTCGTGACTGATACGGGCCAGGATCGTGGGACTCGCGATCTTATAGCCGTTCAGATGGAGAATGGGCAGGACGACGCCGTCAGTGAGCGGATTAAGAAATTTGTTGGAATGCCAGCTCGTCGCGAGCGGGCCGGTTTCCGCTTCACCGTCTCCGATCACGCAGGCGGCGATCAGGTCCGGATTGTCGAATACGGCCCCGTAGGCATGCGAGAGTGAATATCCCAACTCGCCGCCTTCGTGAATAGACCCAGGGGTCTCCGGCGCCACGTGACTGGGAATGCCGCCGGGGAATGAAAACTGCTTGAACAGCCGCTTCATGCCCCGTTCGTCCTGCGAGACATTGGTATAGACTTCGCTGTAGGTGCCTTCGAGGTAGGCGTTCGCCACAATCCCTGGCCCTCCATGGCCTGGCCCAGTAATATAGATCATGTTGAGATCCTGCTCCTTGATGACACGGTTCAGATGCACGTAGATGAAGTTCAACCCCGGCGTCGTGCCCCAGTGACCGAGCAAGCGCGGCTTGATGTGTGCGCGCGTCAGCGGCTTCTTCAGCAAGGGATTGTCGTAGAGGTAAATTTGTCCGATGGACAGGTAATTGGCTGCACGCCAATAGGCATCAATCAGCGCCAATTCCTTTTTGGCTCTTACAGACTTCATGGTTGTCTCTCCGTTCTAGCAGGATGCTGAAAAAGTCCACCAGCAGCGTTCTCGCATCGTTCAGACCCTCAACGTACCCCAGAGGGTACGCCTCGGCCCTTCACTCGCTGCGGCCTTGCTGGACGGGCTTTTTGAGCATCCTGCGTGGGTATGCTCCTCTTGCCCCAGACATGCAGGCCATCGAAGTTCTGCTTTGCCGAGATAGTTTTTCCGCAGCCTGCTAGAGAATCTCTGCAGCAGGCCAATGTTGTGCCTGCACCGTACGAGCTATACCGGCCTGTTCAGGACACAGTCGAGCGTGGCGCGAGCAATTTCGACCTCTTCATCGACGCCCGCCACATAGCAGGCCAGCGGTGCGTCTTCTTCGCTGATCTTTATCGCGTCACCGGGAGCGAGGTTCACGGCCGCTTCATTGCGCAGGGAATCGAGTCGTAGTCCGCACCAGTCCATGCCGTCGCAGATTCGCGCACGGATGACCGCAGACCGCTCACCAATGCCTCCGCCGAAGACGATCGCATCAGCTCCCCCCAACACGGCCAAGTACGCGCCGATGTATTTACGGACGCGGTAACAAAACACGTCCAACGCCAGCGCGGCGCGTGAATCAGGCTTGCCCTCGGCTGCGTTCAGGAGTTCGCGCATGTCACCCGACAGGCCCGACAGGCCCAGGAGACCCGAGCGTTCATTCAAGAGATGCTCAACCTCATCGATCGACAGACCTTCCCTCCGAACAAGATGCCCGACCACTGCTGGGTCCAGGTCGCCCGATCTGGTCCCCATCACCAAACCTTCGAGCGGCGTAAACCCCATGGACGTATCTACCGAGCGGCCCTGATCGATCGCCGTTGCGGAGCAGCCATTGCCGAGCTGCAGGGTGATGAGCCGGAGTTGGCCGAGTGGACGGTTGACTGCTGCTGCACAGATGTCGGCCATCGACGCATGGGCGATGCCATGAAATCCGTACCGACGGATGCCATGCTTTTTTGCCAGATCCACATCAATTGCGTAGGACGCGGCCACGAGCGGCATCGACCTGTGAAAGGTCGTATCGAAGACGGCGACCATCGGGGTATCAGATCCCATCATGGCTCGCGCACCCTTGATCCCGGCGATCGATCCAGGGTTGTGGAGCGGAGCGAATTCGGCCAACCGATCGATTGCAGCTACCACGTCGTCGTCGATGACGACCGGCTCTCGAAATTGCTCCCCTCCATGCACCACTCGGTGGCCAACCGCGTCAATGCGGAGATCTCGTCCGTCAAGCCGGCTCGATTCCTCCAACATCTGCATCATGCACCGGACCGCTTCGGCATGAGTGGCAACCCCACGTGTGAACTGTGTAACCTGCTTCCCATTGCGACGGAGCATCAGCCCGGCGGCAGGCCCGATCTCTTTGACTGATCCCTCATAGCGGATGCTCGGTCGTCGACTGTCTGCCACGTCAGCAGGGTCGCCAAACTCGACGACCTTGAACTTCAGGGAGGAGCTTCCGCTATTGATCGCCAGCACATTCATTGTCGCCTCAACAGTTTGATCCCTTCCATGATCACGAACGGCAGCACGCCCATACCTCCCATTAATGCCCAGTCTTCGATCGGCAACGAGGCGACCTTGAAGATCGGCGCAACTGCTGGAATCGTGAGCACCGCCACCTGCACAACAAGCGAGAGGAGGAAAGCCCACACCAGCACGCGATTCGTCCCGACGCCCAGCTGAAAGAGCGACAGCCGTTCGCTCCGACAGTTGAAGACATGCACCAGTTGCGCCACCACCATCACAGTGAAGGCCACCGTCCTGGCCTGATCGAGCTCTTGATGCAGACCATAGAGGCTATAGCTGAACGCTCCTAACGCGATCAACCCCAGCATCAACCCCTCTCCGCCGATAGCCAGCAATCGTCCGCCGTCCAGCAGTCGAGCCTCCGGCCGGCGAGGCGGACGCTTCATCAGATCAGGCGCCTTGGGATCAACCGCCAGCGCCAAGGCCGGGATGCCGTCCGTGACGAGATTCATCCAGAGAATCTGAATCGGCAGGAGCGGCAGGGGCAGACCCAGCAGCGCCGCAAACAGCATGACCAGCACTTCGCTCAAGTTGCACGACAGGAGGAAATGGACGGTCTTCCGGATGTTGTCGAAGACCCCCCGGCCTTCTTCAACCGCCGCCGCGATCGAGGCAAAGTTGTCGTCCGTGACTACCATGTCGGCGGCTTCCTTGGTCACATCGGTACCGGTGATCCCCATCGCGATGCCGATATCCGCTGCCTTGATCGCAGGCGCATCGTTCACGCCGTCTCCCGTCATCGCCACAATCCCGCCTCGGCGTTTCCAGGCCTGGATGATACGTAACTTGTGTTCCGCCGAGACCCTTGCATAGACCGCCACCTGATCCACAGTCTTGACCAATTCATCGTCGGACAAACGATCGAGTTCCATCCCGGACAAGGCTTCCACCTGGCTGTCCGTCCCGTAGAGCTCCCCTGCAATCGCCGCTGCGGTGTCCTTATGGTCCCCCGTGATCATCACCGTGCGTATGCCGGCGTCGCGGCATGCCTGAACGGCTGCCTTTGCTTCCGGCCGTAGCGGGTCCTTCATGGCTGCGAGCCCAAGAAACACCAGCTGATTCTCCAACTCATCCGCGCGATAGGCGTCAGGCTCGCGTTCCAATCGCCGATGGGCCATTCCCAGCACGCGCAACGCTTGATGCGCGAACGCCGCATTCGCTTCAAGGGTGGCGGCACGAATGGATTCCGTGATCGGTTCAATCGTGCCGTCCATGGCCAAACGGTGTGTACAGTGCTGCAACAACATATCCGGCGCGCCTTTGACGTAGGCGACCGGCCCATCCGGCGTCCGCCGTACGATCGTCATCATCTTGCGCTCAGGATCGAACGGCACCTCCCCGAGAAAGTCATAGGCTTTTGCGAGAGTCTCGATCGTGAGAGATGCCTTCGCCGCGGCGACGAGCAGGGCGCCTTCCGTCGGATCGCCGATCACTTGCCACGTTCCATTCTCTTCTCGTAACGTTGCACCGTTGCAGAGCACGGCGGCAGTCAGCAGTTCGCGCAGGGCGGGAGACTGGCTCGGTTCTGAGTTCTGGGTTCTGAGTTCTTGGTTTTCAAGGCGAGGAGTACTTCCGGATAACTCAGAACTCAGAACTGTTAACTCAGAACCGCTTTCTCTGACCTTTGACGTCTCACGGATTTCACCGACTGGTGCGTACCCTTCACCGGTCACGTCAAATTCCGCGGTGCCGATGAACAATTTCGTGACCGTCATCTCGTTCTTCGTCAACGTGCCGGTTTTGTCTGTGCAGATGACCGTCGCCGATCCGAGCGTCTCAACCGCGGGCAGTTTGCGAATCAGCGCATGCCGCTTCACCATGCGGGTGACCCCCAGCGCCAGTGTAATGGTCACCACGGTGGGGAGGCCTTCCGGCACAGCCGCCACAGCCAGACTCACCGAGGTCATGAACATGGTCACCAACGGCTCGCCGCGCAGATAGCCCAAGACAAACACGACAGCGACAACAGCCAGCGCCAGCCACAAGAGGGTGTAGCCGAATTGTTCGAGCCGGCGTTGCAGCGGGGTTTCCGTCCGTTCAGCCTCCGACTCCTTCTGAATCATCGCGGCAATCCGGCCCAGCTCCGTTCGGAGCGCCGTCGCGACGACCAGCGCGCGGGCCTTGCCTGAGACCGCGATGGTGCCCATGAATGCCATGTTGGTCCGGTCGGCCAAGGGCACGTCGGCTCCTTCGAGGGCACCGGCCTGCTTCTGAACCGGCGTCGATTCACCGGTCAGCGACGCTTCTTGCGCCTGAAAATTCGCGGCATAGATGAGTCGAGCATCCGCTGGGATACGGTCGCCCGCTTCCAGGAGGGTCAGATCGCCAGGCACCAATTCGCGCGCGGGGATGGACCGGAGGACCCCGTCACGGAACACTCGGGCCATCGTCACCGACAGCTTTCGGAGCGCCGCCAAGGACCGCTCCGCCCGGAACTCTTGCACGAACCCGAGCAGGCCGTTGAGAAATACGATGGCCAGAATCGCCCCGGCATCAACCCAATCTTCTAATAGGCCTGATATGACGCCGGCCCCGATCAGCACCCAGACAATGACGCTCGTGAACTGGGAAAGGAACAGTTTGACCAGTGACGGTGGGGGAGCTTCAGGCAGTTCATTGGGGCCGAATTCAGTGCGACGGCGCTCAACTTCCTGTTCAGCGAGTCCGCGCTCAGAATCAGTGACAAGGAGAGCTGTGAGCTTGTCCGGCGTGAACTGCCAGATTTTGGTCGTCTGGTTCTCTTGCAACTGAGGCATGGAAGGCAGCTTGCTCATTGATATAACAGCCAGAGCCCGAGGCAGTAGCCGAGAATGATCAGAAAACTGTCCGGCTCGATCAATAGGTACCGTTTTTCGACGCGATAAATGATACCCATCATGCCGATGCTCATGAGGAGGATGCTCCAGAACGCCGTCATGGCATGTGTGTCCGAGATAGCGTTAAAGATCGGTCCGCCCCGATAGGCTACATCGACGAAGAAAAAGGCCGCCATGTTGAAGGCGTTGCTCCCGAACAGATTGCCGACCGCGAGGTCAAACGCGCCGAGTCGCACCGCCGCAATGGCCGTGACCAGCTCCGGCAACGACGTGGCAATCCCAAGCAACGCGGTGCCGATGAATGTGGTGGAGATCCCTGACTGCTCAGCTATCTCACCCGCCGAGCTCGCCAGGAACGGTGCCGCAACGAGCAGCACCAGCATCGCAGACCCAAATCCGATGAAGGCGCGCCTGAGCCCGTCGCGCTTGCCCGCGATGCTCGCGAGTTTCGATTCTTCAGCCGCCTGTCCCTCCACGACAAGGTCCAATTCCGGTTGACGCCGCTTCACAACCTCTTGCCGGAACACGACGCGCATACCAAAGATATATAACACCAGCAACGCCGTGCTTCCGACCCCGACCCCGCCAAATTCCAGGTCTAACCCGAGCAGCACTAAAAACCCGGCCAGTCCGGTGAGAAAAAATGCCAACCCGGCACTGAGCGCATGTTCGAACGCCGCCTGCTGCCAAACCCGTTTTTGCCTGTGCATCAGATCGATGACGCCCAGAATCAGCATGTTGGCCATGCTGCTGCCGAAGAGATCCCCCGCGGCAAGATTCGGCTTGTTCATCAGCGCGGCGCTGACATCGGTGAAGATTTCCGGGAGCGAGGTCGCACCCGCCATCAGGACGACGCCGACCCACAACCCACCCAGACCGGTGAGGTTGGCGATCTGATCGCCATAGCGGGACAGTTTCGTTCCTGCCAGGACGATCACGATTGCACTACAGACAAAGACCAGCCAGGACATCGATTTTCCGCCGTACCCTTTCCACCGCAGATATTTTTCGTTGCGGATTAGTTCAGCACACAAGGGCAGGAGAGGTCAGGCTGCTTCCCAGAAATCGGTCACCCTCTAATGGACACTCCACATACCGGGAACAGTCAAGCATGCGACATGCCTGATAAACGCTAATCCTGTGAAGCATATTGAAGAAAGTCGCAGCCTTTTTCCACAGTTGCCACTATGCGCCGTGGCGAAATGCAACAGAGCGCCAGATCGCTCCACCTCGTCAGCCTATCGAGTGACTTGTGGCTGACTGTACCGATAGCCACCATGCACCACGCAATGCTCGATGGCTACGAGGTCCGTGATTGCGACTTTCCGCTCCAGCCGGACGATGAACGGATCGATAGAGTCCTTATGAGGCGAGGCCTGGATCGCCCTGCGCTCGCAGATCCCCACGGCCATGCCCGTGAGGGTCAGTATCCCCTCCTGAAAGCCGATTCGATCGGCCAGGCAGGACACAACACGAGCGAAAGGGGGAGCAACCTGGAAGAGCGAACGCTGGAGGCTCGACGAGCCTCCAGCGATGGTCAAGATGAAGCCAGCGAATGGTGGCAGGGATCGCGCAGATTCACAATATCACTTAGACCGATCCATGGCTTTGCGGCATAGGCGCTTGCCCCAATCGATAGGCATTGTGGAGGTACTGTACGACCATGCGTTGCGTGTTGAAAAACGCTCCGTTCAATGCAATCGCGTGCCTCATGATCTCGATAAAGCGATCGCGGTCCTTATAAAAACAGGGCAAGACCTTCTCTTCCAGTTTCCTATAGAGTTCTGCTGCGTGACAATCATCCATCCCGGACTGAGGCTCCAGGCAGGCCTCCACCCGATCGCCGATCGACCAGCCGGTCACACCTTCAAGGTGGCCCTCGATCCACCAGCCGTCCAGCACACTCAGGCTGGGAACCCCGTTCATCGCCGCCTTCATCCCGCTCGTCCCTGATGCCTCCATCGGCGGCAGCGGCGCATTGAGCCATACATCGACACCGGCACAGAGCATCTTGGCCACCTCCATGTCGTAATTGGCCAGATACGACACCGCGATCACACCCTGCAACGCATCACGCATCTCGTGAATATAAGCGATCAGGTCCTTGCCCTCGCGGTCGCGCGGGTGCGCCTTGCCGGCAAAGACGATCTGAATCGGCCCGGCCTCGAGGACAATCTTCTTGAGCCGGTCGAGATCCTGAAAAATCAGACCGGCACGTTTGTAGGCCGCAAAGCGACGGGCGAATCCGATCGTCAACACATCGCGATCGAATCCCGCGTTCGATTCCCGATTCACATGCTCGACCAAGGTGCGCTTGGCTTCCACATGGGCCGCCCAGATGTCCGAGGTGGGAATACCCACGGCATTGCGCAGCGAAAGTTGATCGCGCCGCCTGTCCGGCAGATGGGTATCGAAGAGCTTCTGGAACGATGGAGCGGTCCACGTGACCGCGTGCACTCCGTTGGTAATGGAGTGGATCGGGTAGCCGGGGAACATGCCGTGCGAGACCTCCCCATGCTTCATCGCCACCCCGTTGACATACCGGGAGCCCCGCAGAGCCAGTTGTGTAAGATTGAGCGTCTCCTCAACACCGCAGGACTTCAGTATGGCCCACCAGCGATCGCCTAGCACCTGGCGCGCGAGTTTCTCGGGAAATTTATCGTGGCCGGCTGGTACCGGAGTATGGGTCGTAAACACACATTGCTCCCGAATGGCTTCGATCAGCTCGTTTGAAATCGAATCCGACTGGTTCTGCGAAGCCATCTTCTCCTCTCCAAGCGCGAGGACGAGCAAGGCAGCATGACCCTCATTCATATGAAACCGACGGATGTCTTTATATCCGAGGGCTCGCAATAGTCGAAATCCTCCAACCCCCAGCACCATTTCCTGGCACAAGCGATAATGGTCGTCGCCCCCGTAGAGCACATCTGTAAGTGTCCGGTCCCAGGGTTGGTTCTCACTCACATCGGTATCGAGTAGATACACCGGAACGACATGCCCGGACTCACCCTTCACGCGGTACTGCCAGGCCCTCACATGGACCGTGCGACCTTCGATTTCGACCGTGGCCTGCTCGTCGATCAGTTTCGCGAAATCATCGATCGGCCACGCGACTGGCTCCTCGCTCTGCCGGCCGCGCGCATCCAGACGCTGGAAAAAATGCCCGCGCCGGTGCAGCAAGGACACCGCCACCATCGGTACCTCGAGATCCGCAGCCGAGCGAATCGTGTCGCCGGCGAGCACACCAAGCCCTCCCGAATAGGTCGGCATTCCGGCCTCAAGACCGATCTCCATGGAAAAGTACGCGACGAGCGGTGGTGCCACCATCGATGTTCCTCCCAGCGAAATCCTCGTTGCACCATGAGCTAACTCAACGTCGAAGAAATCCAGTCGCCCACGTAGTACGTGATCACGACCACGCTGACACCAATGACTACATGCTCCGCGATGACTTTCCAAGCCTGGATCTGCTGGGCCCGCGCCAAGAGATAGCTCAGCACAGTGAGCAGCGTGAGGCCCCATCCCACACTCACCGTTATAGCCGCCTCTAGCGGCAACAGCAGTACCGGCACAACAAAGGTCAGCGCGATCAGGAACTTCGCCACAAAGGTGGCGATGGTCGATTCCCAGATTTCGGACACGACCCCGTGATTCTTGGACTCCTCCGCAATGTGCATGCCTAAGGCATCCGACATGGCATCAGCAATCGCAATCGTCAGAATGCCACCGATCACGACGGTTCGTGAGTGGGTACCTGAATGGAGTCCCACCATCAATCCCAATGTCGTAATCACGCCGGACGTCAGACCAAAATTCAGACCGGTTTTGAACGATGTCTTCATCAACCTTCATTGCCGAGGC
Organism: Nitrospiraceae bacterium; assembly: GCA_016650275.1. Taxonomy (GTDB): domain Bacteria; phylum Nitrospirota; class Nitrospiria; order Nitrospirales; family Nitrospiraceae; genus Palsa-1315. The sequence continues at coordinate 18,306 of JAENWB010000121.1, forward strand.
CTGACTCAAGCGAGATGGGCGAGGCTGGCGAGATCAGAAGACTGAAGTCCGACGGCTGCAGGTCGGGGTTCGAAATTCCGAGCACTTCAGCTTCAGGCTGCCTGGCCTGTTCCGCTATTCTTACACGTCACGCAAGTCTCGCTCCTCGCGCGTGCCGGTCGGCCCATACTTGTCCATGATGGCTTTAAGGTCACTGCCGCTGATCACCTCTTGATCGAGCAGCACTTTTGCTCCTTCTGTGAGTGCGCGCTTCTGTTCAGCTAGGAGCCGTTTCACGCGCTCATATTGCTCATCGACGATACGGCGCACTTCGCAGTCGATCTCGCGGGCGGTCTCTTCCGAGTAGTCGCCTTTCTCTTGGGACCGTTGAGTTTGCATAAAGAGGGGCTGACGTTCGTGCTCAAGCGTGACTGTTCCAAGCTTGTCGCTCATCCCGTAGGATTTGACCATACTCTTGGCGATGTCCGTGGCCTTGAGCAAGTCGTTCTGCGCTCCGGTGGAAGCCTCTCCAAATATTAGTTCTTCCGCAATCCTCCCTCCGAGTAAGACGGCAATCTTGTTCTCCAGCTCCGTCTTGGTCATGAGGAAACGATCCTCCGTCGGAAGCTGAAGGGTATAGCCCAACGCGGAAATCCCGCGAGGAATGATCGAGATCTTCTGGATCGGGTCTGATCCTGGGAACGACAGCGCCACCAATGCGTGGCCCACTTCATGGTAGGCGACTCGCTCTTTCTCCATCTTGTTGAGGACCCGGTTCTTCTTCTCCAATCCTGCGACGACCCGCTCCACCGCTTCTTGCAATTCCGAGAGGCCGACCTGCTCCTTATTCCGACGCACGGTCAAGAGCGTCGCTTCATTGATGATATTGGCGAGATCGGCGCCCGAGAAACCGGGGGTCATCCCGGCGATCACCTCGAGGTCCGCATCGGGGCCCAGGACCACCTGCTTCGCATGGACGCGCAAGATGGCCAGACGGCCGATCTTATCCGCGCGATCGACCAAGACTTGCCTGTCGAACCGTCCGGCCCGCAAGAGTGCGGGATCCAGGATTTCAGGCCGATTGGTCGCCGCCATCAGAATCACGCCGATGCGGGGATCGAAGCCATCCATCTCGACCAGCAACTGGTTCAAGGTTTGCTCACGCTCCTCATGCGCCATGGGTCCCATCCCGCGGGCTTTCCCAATCGCATCCAGTTCATCGATGAAGATAATACAGGGCGCCTTGACCTTTGCCTGTTCGAAGAGGTCCCGCACGCGGGCTGCCCCTACTCCGACAAACATTTCCACGAACTCGGACCCACTGATGCTGAAAAAGGTCACCCCGGCCTCTCCGGCCACGGCTCGGGCCAGGAGAGTCTTGCCGGTTCCAGGCGGGCCGACGAGTAAGATGCCTTTCGGAATCTTTCCTCCGAGACGCGTAAACTTTTCCGGCGTTTGCAGAAACTCGATCACCTCGCGCAGTTCTTCCTTCGCCTCGTCCACGCCGGCCACATCCGCAAAGGTGACCTTCGTGTCCGTCTCAGCATAGATCTTCGCCTTCGACTGCCCCACCGTCATAAACCCTTTTTGACCTCCACCGAGACCCTGACCGAGGCGGCGAATCACAAAGAACCAGATGCCGCCAAAGATCAGCGCAGGAATGACCCAGGAGATGATGTCCTTCAAGAACGTACTCTCAATCACACCGGTAAACGTGACGTTGTGTGCGTTGAGCGCCTTGACCAGATCGGGGTCTTCAACCCGAACGGTCGTAAACACCTTCTGTTCTTTGGATCCTTCTTCCAGCTTCAGCTTCCCGGTCAATCTCTGATTAGTGACCGCGACTTCTGCCACTTTTCCGGCCGCCACGAGTGTCCTGAATTCGCTGTACGGAAGCTCTTCAATCTTCTGCACGGACACGATGAAATCGTGCACAAGAATGATCGCCCCAATCGCGAGAAAGACATACGCGATCGAAAAAGAGATTTTCTTATTCGCTGGCATAGCGATTATTTCCTCTCGAAGTCATGAGCTTAGCAGAATGCAGAGAGAGTTCACCAGCCCAGGTCGCATGGAGGGGGACGACTCGCATCGTGTGCGCTCCGACCGGCGAAGGGGACTGCACAGACCATCCAGTTACCCTCGCGCAGTGGAACTGCAAAGAAGAGACCCCTACGTCAAACCCCCCTACCTGGAAATTCTAAAAGAAAATTAAGTGGTTCGAGTGAACTTGGATGGATGAAAAGGGAACGTGGGGGAGTCTTGCTACAGTGAGCCTGGTTGCCACTGTCGCGTAAAGCGACAAAACAAGTAGGTGCCAACGAGGGCCTGACGCTGCAACCTATCTGTTAGGGCTGCGGAGATCCCGTCGATCTCGAGAGCGGGGACACGTTGGTCAGATTGCCCAAGTACCCCTGGTCGCAAAAGGGGGACGTGATCGCGTGGCATCAGGATTGTTTCAATCACCTCCTCGATGGAGGAGCAGTAACCTGATGGGCGTTCAAGAGACGAGACTTCGTAAGCAGGACCGGATAGGGCACAGGCGTGAATTCGGAATGATTCCAACAGAGAGGGACGTGTCTATGAAGACCCACCAGACGTTCATGTCGTTGCTGAGCACAGAACTCTTGACGCTGGGTCTCCTCAGTCTCAACGGCTGCGACTACTGGCCACCCCCACTGTAGACCCAAAACGAGGCACTGCGTGCCGAGTTCGAAGGTACGATGGATGAACGGCAACGTCTCACCAAAGAACTCGCGGATCTGAAAACCAACAGCGCGCTGCTGCTCTCCACACATGAGCCGATCCATGATCGAAGGCCGTGAAGACCGGGCAGTCTCGAACTGCAACTGGATGAAGCCGGCCTCATCTTGCTGACCTAGCGCACGGCCACTACAAATGTGTCATGTCATCTCCATCGTCTTTGTCTTTCCGCCAACGCCGTTCCAGCATATCCCGTGCAATGTTCCGCCCACCGAGGCCGACGGCAATGGACAGCGCCAGCACCACGCCTCCAAAGAGGATGGAGAACGCTGACACGACAATTTCTTTGGCGATCCCGAGCTGCGTCAACACCATCGCCGCAGTGAGGAGGAAAATGCCCCATCGCACAAAGTTGGCGATGAAGCGGGCCTCCTGGATCTGCGCGTTGACCGTGGCGATCAAGGTCGCTTCGGCAAAGAAGTTTCCCAGCAATACTCCTACTAGGAGCAACAACCCAGCTGCCACGACACTCGGCAAGAAGCCTAAAATCTTGCCCATCAGTCCGGCCGTCGCCGGAAGATCCAGCGCGTCCACGCCCATAAACACGAACAGGACGAACACCGTCCAGAAGGCCAGGCGACCCACGACCTGCGAGAGCGGCTGCTTGAATCCGGCTTTTGCCAGCGCGGCCTGAAGCCCCCACTTCTCGCTGAGCACATCGAGGCGCACCGCCTTCAACAGGCGCTGGAGGACGACTTTGATCGCCAACCCGACGATGACACCGAGCAGGATGAAGCTGAGCAAGGCCAGCAGCTTGGGGAGGACAAGACCTACCCGCTTCATCATGTCGCGAAACGCTTCCACCATGGCTTCGCCCCAGACATCATTCATCGTGCCACCTCCATCGCTGAACCAGATACGGTTTCATGGTTTCGAAGTGAGCGCTCAGACGCGCGAGTTCCTGTTCGACCTGCTCGACGCCCTGCACGCGCGTCTCGATCAGGAAGGATGCGGTATAACCAAGATACAGCGGCGTCAAGGCCTTGAGCAGATGCTCGCGGTGCAACAGGCGGTTATGATACGCCAGCGCAAAGTCATAGACGACCTGCACCCACAGGCCGGAAGGAAAGCGAAAGCGATCCATCTCTTCGACGCCGAGCTCCAATACCTGCTGGAATGTCTCCGCCGACAGGATGAGCTGCCACAGCGGCAGCAAATCGCGAAGCCCTTGACGAAACCCCTTGACCATCCGCTCCACGTTGATGGATCCGACCTCGGCTCCCAACCCCACCGGGGTTCCAACTGTCGGAACAGCCACCGACCCCGTGACGGATTCCCACTTCTCCTGATAGCGCTCCATCAAATGAAAGATACAGCCGACCGCTTGGGCCACGATGGTAGACAGATCGCCCATCGGCTTGGCCTGGTGCACGCGGGACCCGAGCGCGGCACGGCAGATCTGGAGCGGTTCCGCGACCGCCAGCGTCGTGACCCATCCGTCGAACCCGTATTGCATAATCTCTTTGTCCCACGGCTGGGGCAGCAGAATCGAACGGATCATGTTGCCTGAAAAGGCGTAGGCGCCGCCCAAGTGATAGGGAATCCGCTTCCCATACAACGCCTGGGTGAGTGGAGCAAGCAGCGTATTCGTCAGTGTCCCTTCGTACCGATTGCGGCGAAACCACGGCAGCACGCAATCGATTCCTTTGTCGAGAATCGGATCGGCGAGTAGTTGCGACCAAGTCGTATCCACCGATTTCATATTGCCGTCGACGATCAAGCAGGCGGTTGCGTTGAGCTGGTCCGTGATGGCGGCGAGGATGCGGACGGCTGTCTCGCGTCCCGGCACGCCCGATTCCGACAGCATGGTGCGCGACGCACCAGGAACGGGATGACGGATCGTCCACAGGCGCGCATCCGCCCCGAGGCTCTGCGCAATACTCTCGGGCGTTTCATCCTGCGAGCCCGCATCACAGTTAACCACGAGAGTTCGCCGTTGCGGGAAAGACCGCGCACACCCCTCCGTCAGCGCGCGGACGAGCGCGGGCGCAGTCGCCTTGTCGTTGAACGTGAGCACGCCGATAACGAGATCGGCCGGCTCGGCTCCATCCAGCAAGGTGCGGACCGACTCCGGGATAAAAGACTCTCCCACGTGGGCATACCTCTACGCGGATATGAGATTGGTCACCCGAGAAGCAGGGCTAGTCGGGGCACAAGAGTTTCAGCATCGTGAGATAGTCGCTCAGATGCCGCGTGATGAGAAAGTTTCTCCGGACATGTTCCTTTGCCATCGCGCCCATCCTGGTCATCACGTTGGGATTGCTCAGGAGATAGCGGATACGAAAGGTCACGCCCTCAACAGAATGGACGATAAAGCCGGTCGCCTCGTTCACGATCTGCGTAGACACCCCGCCGGCCGTGCCGCCGATCACCGGCTTGCCCTTCCACATGGCTTCAGACACGACAACGCCGAAGCCTTCCTTGAGCGCCTTTTGGACGACGATGGAGGCGCCCCGCTGCAGCGCGTTGATTTCACGGTCGGCCTCCGGCGGCAACTGAAGGATATGAATGTCCGGATCGTTCCCCGCCGCCTGCTGCACTTCCGCCAATACGGCTTCACCCTCCGGATCGTGCAGCACACCGCTCCCCGCCAACACGAGCTGACAGTTATGGTGCTTCTTCGCCATCCGATAGGCGCGAATCGTGCCGAGCTGGTCCTTGTACCGATCGAAGCGCGCCACCTGCAAGAGCATCGGTTTTCCTTTGGCGATCCCGAATCGATCGAGCACCTCCCAGATCTCGGCACGCGATAGTTCACGGTTCTTTTCAGTCAAGGGATCGATCGAGGGATAGATCATGAACTTCGGGATGGGCAGCCGCTGCGCGAACCCCGGCAATGAAAAGATTGCCGCATCATATTTCAGCACATGCCGACGAAACAGACTCCAGACCGGTCGATGAGGTTGGCCGGCGTCGAGGTGGCAGCGCCACACCCACTTTCCGCCCTTCCGATGTTCGATCAGCGCGGCCGGCTGCGGATCGTGGATGAAGACGAGATCCGCGTCGAGATCCAATGCCTTGGCGTTCCTGGCGGTGACGTCCAGATAGATCTGGTACATCTCATCGGTGATCGTCTCCGTCCGTCCCTGCAACCCATCGGCGATCCGGCGCGTCACGTCGGTAAACTCCTGCGTGCCGGCGATGACTTCCCAGCGCGCCTCGATACCCATCGCCTTCATGACCGGCACGAGCCGACGCAGGATTTCCGCCATCCCGCCCCCGTAGCGCACGGCGCTGATCTGGAGAAACCGCTTCCCCTGCACCTGCTCACTTAAGCGCTGCAGAAAGTCGATGGTCCCCTTCGGAGCCACCTCGCGATATTGTTCCAGTTCTCTGATCATGTCATTGACCTCGTTCCTCCACTCTCAACAGTTACGCCTCACTCATCACATACCGAGATGGCTTACAGTGCCGTCTGTTCGATACCGTAGAGCTCCGACCCCGCGCGCACCGGCACGAGGTTGAGCCAGTAGTAGCCGTACGGCGCCAACGTAATCACATAGGCCTGCTCCGTCACCGTGGAAAACCGCGACTCCGCCAATAATTCGACCGGTGTCGTGCCGGTGAACTCCTTCAGATCCAACTCCACCGATTGCGCAGACCCGGCCAGATTATGGACGAGCAACAGGGTAACTCCCTCATGCCGCCGCAAATAGGCGAGCACCTTGCCGTTCGCCGGCCGTAGAAATGTGATGCTTCCCCGGCCGAATGTCGGATGCCGCTTGCGCACCGCGATCATCCGCTTCATCCAATGCAACAGCGAATGCGGCATCTCCTTTTGCAACTCGACGTTGATCGATTGATAACCGTAGACCGGGTCCGACACTACCGGCAGATACAAGCGCGCAGGATCGGCGGAGGAAAACCCCGCGTTCCGATCCATCGTCCATTGCATCGGGGTTCTCACCCCGTCACGATCCTTCAACTGAATGTTGTCTCCCATGCCGATCTCATCGCCGTAGTAGATGATCGGGCTGCCCGGCATTGTGAAGACCAGGCTGTTCAGCAGCTCGATCTTGCGGCGGTCGTTATCCAGCAACGGCGCGAGCCGACGTGCAATGCCGATGTTCCGCCGCATCTTCGGGTCGCGCGCGTAGGTGTAGTACATGTAGTCCCGCTCTTCGCTGGAACACATTTCGAGAGTCAGTTCGTCATGGTTGCGGAGAAACAGGCACCACTGACAGTTCGGCGGAATCTCCGGCGTATGGGTAAACATGTCGATGATCGGATCGCGGGTTTCGCTGCGCACGCCCATGTACAACCGGGGCATGAGCGGGAAGTGAAACGCCATATGGAACTCATCGCCGTCGCCAAAATAGGGCCGCACATCCGACGGCCATTGATTCGCCTCGGCCAGCAGGACGCGTCCCTGATAGGTTTCATCGATGCGCCGGCGAATCTCCTTAAGATACTCGTGCGTCTCAGGAAGATTCTCGCAAATCGTCCCTTCGCGTTCGAGCAGATAGGGTACGGCGTCGCACCGAAACCCGTCCAACCCCTGATCGAGCCAAAACACCATCGTGTCCAACATAGTCTGCCGGACCTCCGGATTATCGTAATTCAAATCCGGCTGATGGCTGAAGAACCGGTGCCAGTAGAACGCCTTGGCCTCCGGGTCCCAGGTCCAATTGGACTTTTCCGTATCGATGAAAATGATCCGCGCCTTCTCGTACTTGCTATCGCTGTCGCTCCAGACATAGTACCCGCGTTTGGGCGACTCGGGAGAACGGCGCGCTTCCTGAAACCATGGATGCTGGTCGGAGGTGTGATTCAGCACCAAATCAACGATGACACGCATCCCTCGTCGATGCGCTTCGTCCAGAAACCGACGCACCTCCTCGGTTGTGCCGTACTGTTCGGCCACACTGAGAAAATCGGCCACGTCATAGCCATCGTCCCTGAGCGGCGACGGATAAAAGGGCAACAGCCAGATGCAGTCCACGCCGAGCCACTGGAGATAGTCTAATTTCCCGAGAAGACCTTGGAAGTCCCCGATCCCGTCACCGTTGCCGTCGGCAAAGGCCTTGACGTGGATCTCGTAAAATACGGCGTCTTTGTACCACAGCGGATCTGCGCTCAACATACCTTGGCTCCCTGTTTCTTACGCCTGATCTGACTTCGCCAAATATTCGTCACACATCGTGAGCAAGCTCGACCGCAAGCGTTCCAGACTTCCGAGGTAGGGGTTCAAGGCCCGCATCCGGTCGGCCAACTCCGGCAGCTTGAGACTGCCTCTGATCCAGGCGGAGAAATCGTTCTCCTCCCGCCGCAACCGCAAATGGGCCTCAAACACATGAAAGTAAACGGCACTGACATCGACTTCGGAGATCGCATCGCGGAACTCACGCAGCGTCCGCGCTTTCGCGCCGGTAGGCACTTCCAGGATGCGCGACCGGCTGAAGTAGAATGACGATCCGAGCCCCGCGCGTGGCACCGTCGCCATGCCGGACAGATGGTCGTCGATAATGGAGAACAGCTCCTCCCTGAGGGCCTCCAGGCTCTGAAAATCGAACGGATCCAGTACGGACAGCCGTTCTGCCAGGACATGGTCCCGTACCTGCTCGCCCACCCACTGGGCAAAGTCGTTCGGATAGGTGCGTTCGATAAACCGGGTCCGAAGGAAATAACTGTGCATGTGGAAGTACACCGAGTCGAGCGGGACCTCTTCCAGCAACTCCGCCAGTTGGCGTTCATCCTCGGCCTGCTTCCCGAGAATCTCTTGAATTTCACTGCATCCGATGAAGCGAAACGTCGTTTCAGTGTAGCTCATTGCCACTGCATCACCCTTTCTCTACACACGGTTCTACGAGACCGGAGCCCGATGCGAGCCCAGAGCCCGATCAAGGTTGTAAGCGGCGCTGATCATTCCGATGTGGGCAAAGGCCTGAGGGAAGTTGCCCAAATGCTCTCCCGTCACCGACAATTCCTCCGCATAAAGCCCGAGATGATTGGCGTAGCTTAGAATCTTCTCAAACATCAGCCGAGCCTCTTCCAAGCGACCGGCTCTTGTCAACGCCTCGACCAGCCAAAATGAGCAAAGCGTGAACGTCCCTTCCTCGCCCGAGAGACCATCCGGGGCCGCCTCCTCAGGAAGGTACCGAAACACCAGCGCGTCGGACACCAGTCGGGATTGGACCTGGTCCAACGTCGTGTTCATCCGCGGGTCCGTCGGCGACAAAAAGAAGACCAGCGGCATGACCAGCGCGCTCGCATCCAGCGCCACCCCATCATACTCTTGCACAAACGACGCGAGCTCGCGATTCCACCCGCGACTCATCACTTCCCGATAGATCCGATCCCGCACGTCCGTCCACTTGGCCCGATCTGCCGGAAACCCTCGCTTGTCCGCCAGACGAATGCCGCGATCCAACGCGACCCAGCACATGACCTTCGAGTACACGAACTGTCGTGCTCCGCCCCGTACCTCCCAGATTCCTTCATCCGGCTGATCCCAGTTGGCGCAGACATATTCCAGCAACCGTGAGAGTCCGACCCAACTATCGTAACTGATGGGAGATCCGTGCTTGTTGTATAGATAGGCCGCGTCCATCAACGCTCCGTACATATCCAATTGCCGTTGGTTGGCGGCGCCATTGCCGACGCGGACAGGCTTCGACCCCATATATCCGTCCCAATCGAGCAGAACCTCATCGGATCCGAGACGACGACCGTCGATTCCATACAATACTTGTAGTGAGCCATCCACGTTCAGATCGTGGCAGCGAGCCTCAAGCCACTGCATGAATCGGCCCGCTTCCTTTGAGAAACCGAGGCGCAGCAGCGCGTAGAGGGTGAAGGCCGCATCGCGAATCCACGTGTATCGATAGTCCCAATTCCGTTCTCCGCCGATGGCTTCCGGCAAGCTGGTGGTCGGGGCCGCCACGATGGCGCCGCTCGGTGCATACGTGAGCAGCTTGAGCGTGAGGGCCGAGCGCTGCACCATTTCGCGCCACCGCCCGACGTAACGACATTGCGCGAGCCACTTACGCCAAAAATGGACCGTGTCATGAAAGGCCGTCTCGGCTGCTTGAGGAGCAGCCAGAAGATCCTCAGCACTATCGGCCTCCATGTGCTCAAAATAAAACGACATTCGCTGCCCAGCTGTCAGCGTGAATTCCGCCTCGGCTCCCCCATCGACTATCGTCAGCGGAACCGGACTCACCAACCCGACCTCCATCGAGGGGGATTGAAACCGCGCACCTTGTGGATGCACGGTGACACGATGCGTATCCCGACCGAAATTGAACGCCGGGCGACATTCCAGCCGAAAACGAATCTTCCCTCTCACCACTGACAGGATACGAATGATCTGATGCCGTTTCGGACGGACTCCCGGCTCGTCGCATTCAACCGGTATGAAATCCGTTAACTCGGCGACGCCGTCCTGATGCAGAAAGCGGGTCAGCAACACGTTCGTCTCAGGCAGATACAGCTGCTGTCGCTTCCCGTCGTCCAGGGGGGCGATACGGAACCGCCCCCCTCGTTGGTCATCCAGCAGGGCGCCGAACAGGCTGGGCGAATCGAAGTGCGGGAAACAACACCAATCGATCGACCCGTCTTTCCCCACCAAGGCCACCGTGTGGAGGTCCCCGATCACTCCGTAGTCCCCGATCGACTTATACGCCATATGCTCCCGATCTCACTCCGCAGCGTTCCCCATCAATCCCAGAATGCCCTGGACCGGGATCGACAGCCAATCCGGTCGATTCCGCATTTCGTACTGCAATTCGTAGAGGGCCTTGTCGAGTTCGTACACCTGAATGACCCGCAAGGCCTCTTCCCACGTGGCCGGCAAATAGACAGCCTGCCCCGGCTTGGCGACTGAACGATAGCCGTCGAGAAACGATGCGCGTGCGGCACCTTCCCATTCCGTCATCAAACCGCCCTCCGTCGCAGAAACGGTCGCTCGCTGTTTGAGCGAGGCGTGGGCCGCATAGTTGAACGAACGCAACATTCCTCCTACATCTTTTAACGGACAGACCTTGGCACGCCGCTCCTCCAGCGGTCTAGCCGGCTCCCCTTCGAAGTCGATCACCACAAACCCATCGTTCGTTTTGATGACCTGTCCGAGGTGATAGTCTCCGTGATGACGAATCTTCGAAGCCTTTGCTCGAGACAGGAGCTGGAGGTCGCCGAACCGATCACGGCAGGCTGTTTCCAGCCTGGTCACATCGTCGCCCGTCAATCCTGCCGCCGATTGCTGCTCCGGCTGAAGCGTGCGCAGATCACGACAGACCTCGGTGAGGTGCTCCTTCATTCCTGCCTGCCACAGATCGACATCGTGCAGAGTGATGGGTTCGGGACGAAACGCCTCCGGTTCCTGCCGGGAGGCCAACGCCACATGCAGGCCTCCCGTAATCTCGCCGAGACGTCGAAGCTGTGCCAGGAACGGTCCGGAGATCGCCGTGACCGCCTTCGAGAGATTATCGCCGCGCTCTGTGACGGCCTTGCAGCCCTCATCCAGCAATGTCCCGAGGTGGGCCAGAGTATAGCTCCATCCGTCGCCGACATTCGGGACAAATCGCTGGAGCACCGCGACCGTGGCAGGCTGCGCCTCGTCCGAGAGACCGTCGTCATACGTCATCACGCCCAACAGCGCCGGCACATCCCGACAGGTCGTCTGCGTCGTCAAGAATTCCAAAACCTCGCTGTCTGGATTGATCCCCGCCTCCGGCTTGCGGATTAGTTTCAAGATCACCCGCCGGTCGAAGATCACCGATGTATTGCTCTGCTCTGCGGAGAGGACCTTCGCCTCCCGCACCGCCTTCGTCAGCTCCTCCCGTCCCTGCGGCAGGGGGCGGCCCATCAGGCATCCGGTCTGTCCGGCCAGTTTCCGACCTTGTGCCACGCCATCGTAGAGGCCCAGCCAGATCTCCTCATCCCCGGTCGCATCGCAGACCCATTCATGGGTAAAAGACTGAGACAGCTCGACAAGCGCCCGGGTATCGTCTTGCCCGGTCCTCGGTCTGATCGTCAACGGCATCACGTAGCGCTCTTGTGCCCCACCTCGATATTCGACACACATCAATGCGAGCAGTCGCCGGCCTGTTCCATGAAACAGTTCCACCGCGTCCACGACGCGCACATCGGCCAAGGGCATCCCTTTGCCACCGAACCATCGCTGCCGTTGAACGAACTCGATCAGAGAGCGCTGCCCCTGTCCTCCCAGCGAGGCCAGGACTTGATCGATCCATCTCTGTGGCACAGTCTTCATCATCGTTACTTTCTCAAAAGAAATAGTCGACTTCTTGCTCCCGATGGGTCCAGCGCCGCACAGCGAAGATCGCGGCCGGCTCGACCTGCGGATCCAATCGCACGATGTAGCTGTCGCCCGTCATGAGATCGCGCCGATCCGTAATCAGATTATGCAACTGATACGTGTCGTCCGGCTTGATGCCGAGCGAGGCGATTGGAATTTGGAGGGTCGACTCCTGGATCTGGAAGGGGCTCAGATTGACCGCCACGAGCACCGAGTTGCGCTTGTCGAACGTGCTCTTGCCGTAGAACAGCACCTGCTCGTTGTCTGCCTCGTAAAAGTCAAGATTCTCCAATTCGTGCAGTGCGGGATTTTCCCGTCTGATGCGATTGATCGTCGTCACATAGTCGATCAGATGCCCCGGCCGATCCCAGTCCCAGACCGTGATTTCATATTTCTCCGAGTCGAGATATTCTTCCTTCCCCGGCAACGCCCGGTTTTCGCAGAGTTCGTAGCCGCTGTAGATCCCGTACGAGGGCGACAACGTCGCCGCCAGCACGAGCCGGAATTTGAAAGCGGGTCGGCCGCCTTGCTGGAGAATTTCCGGCAGGATGTCGGGCGTATTCGTGAAAAAGTTCGGCCTGAAATAGTCCTTCATCTCGCTCGTCGACAATTCCACCATATAGTCCGTCAATTCCTGCTTGAAATTGCGCCACGTAAAATAGGTGTACGACTGCGTGAAGCCGGCCTTGGCGAGGGCCTTCATCATCTTCGGCTTGGTGAAGGCCTCGGACAAAAAGATCACATCCGGATAACGCTCCTGCACCTCGCCGATCAGCCAGGCCCAAAAGACCACTGGTTTGGTGTGCGGGTTGTCCACACGGAATATTTTTACGCCGTGGGCCGCCCAAAAGAGGATCACGCGTTTCATCTCGTTCCACAGCCCACGCCAGTCCTCACAGTAAAAGTCGACGCTGTAGATGTCCTGATATTTCTTGGGCGGGTTCTCCGCATACTTGATCGTGCCGTCCGGCCGATGGGCGAACCACTCCTGATGTTCCTTCACGTAGGGATGGTCCGGTGAACAATTGATCGCGAAGTCCATCGCGATCTCCATCCCCTGCGCGCGGACGGCTTCCTGAAAGTGATCGAAGTCCTTCATCGTCCCGAGGCTCGGCTCTACGGCATCGTGGCCGCCCAGCTCGTTCCCAATGGCGTAGGGACTCCCGGGGTCGGTCGGCAACGGTGTGAGTGAATTATTTTTCCCTTTTCGATTCGTGCGCCCGATCGGATGAATCGGCGTGATGTAGACGACGTCGAAACCCATGGCCTTCACGGCCGGCAGTCTCGCCTCGCATTCCCGCAAGGTGGCGCTCCGTCCCGGCTTCGTCCCCTGCGAGCGCGGAAAGATTTCGTACCAGGCCCCGTAGCGGGCCAGCACACGATCCACCACGACTTCCAATTCACGGTCGTAGAGGGTCCAGGCTCGGCGTTCCTGATGCCGTTCCACGAGCGCCTTCAGATCGGCATGCAACGCCACGGCCAGTTGGGCCGTCACAGGTTCGCCGGTGCGCCAACGGCCCAACCACTCGTTCAACTTAGCCTTGTCCTTTTCCGTGGCCCGTCGCATCGTCGCCTCCACCAGTGATCGCCCCTCGAGCAGTTCACTCCCGATTCGTTCGCCGGCTTCATGCTTCTTCTTCACTTCGATCCGCCAGGATTCGAAGAGATTGACATAGGCCCCGATCGAATACCGATAGCGTGCGTTGTGGGTCAAGTCGAAGTGCCCCGCCCAGCGGTCGTTATCCACAAACAGCATCGGCACCTCTCGCCAAGCATCTTCTTTCGCAAGACGATATCTCAACAGGCAGGCCAACACATCATGGCCTTCCTTAAAGATGTCGGCTGACACTTCCAGCCGGTCTCCCACTTCCCGCTTGATCGGCCAGCGCCCGCAGTCGACTTCCGGTTGCACTGCCTCGATCACGATCGACGACGAGGTCACCGGCTCTGATTTCATTGTCTCCCCCACCTCGGTCACACCTCCGTTGAGTTCATTTGCGCCTGACCACGTCGACTTGGCCGCATAACCGCTGATTACGCCTTTGGAACCGAAGACACGCCCTCAGCCACCGCATCTTTCGTAACCTTGGCCGCTTCCTTGATCTTGGTGGCCGTGCGCTTGACCGCATCCTGCGCATCGTCGCGGACCCGAACCCAGGACTCCTTGGTCTCTCCCACAATCTCGTCGAGTTCGTGCCTGGCCGTCTCCACCCCCCGCTTCACGCGCCTGCGCACCGACGCGCCGGATTCCGGCGTCGTCAACAGCGTCGCTACCGCACCGGCCAGCAGGCCGAGTCCGAACGCAGCCAGGATCGTTCCCGTACCCATCCCGCACGCCTCGTTATCACGCACCCGTCGATCATCCGCTCGAACCTGTTCCATAATTTCGCTCCTTTCATTCGGTACTCGAACAACCCGTTCGTCGATTCGCCTGTGTCGTTTCACACCCTCCGCCCTCATCGCGCCGACCGTGCCGAGACTTCCGATCGCGGCGTCGGCCAGTAAGGTCATGACCTCTGATGACAGCCACTGGAGCAAGCGCGAGCGGCTTGGTCTGCCGTCGTTTTCGTGGACATGGGCCTCCCCACCGAGCCACTGCATCTCCTCCCGATCGTCGGCGCGCCGCATCGTCAGGCCACCCTTTCAAGCCAGGCAACCGGACTGTGCAGAAAAATTTCTCCCGCAGCCAATACCTGGCAACCGTCCCGTGTCACCGTGCGCAACAGGTCTCCCGTGAAAATGTTGCGCACCTGTGTGCCTTCGCCCCAGGCAGGCAGGGTCAGCCACGTGTCTTTCCACACCTCTTCTCCCAGAGGAAGTGTGTGAGCATCCGGAATCACCCGGGTCAGTAAACGAGGGATGACGGTCACGATCGACTCCTCGCTGTGAATACGGGCAAAGCCAAACAAGTGCTCGCTCTTCTCCCCCTTCCCCTCCAGCGGGACATACTCGCCCGAATGAAACAGCGCACGATGATCACGCCGGTACCGTAAGGCCTCCGCTGCAAGGAACAGCTTGATGCGGCCGTCGGCGCGATGCGCGAACAGATCCTGGATCAGGGCTATACGGCCCGGTGTGGCTGCCGAGGCCTTGTTCAGTTCCGTCAACAGCCTGGCTCGCTTCGCGAAATCGACCGGGCGCCGACTGTCTGGATCGACCAGGCTGAAATCCCACAATTCCGTACCTTGGTAAAGATCGGGCACCCCTGGCGCCGCCATCTTTACCAGCACTTGCGACAAGGAGTTATAGAGACCGTATTGGGCAACCCGTTCCTGAAACGGAAGAAAATCTTCCAGAAAATCATGCGACGTCGAGCGATCCAACATCCTGGCGACAAACTGCTTGATCGCTTCTTCGTACTCGGCAGCCGGGCTGACCCAACTGGTGTGTTCCTTCGCCTCTTTGACCGCCTTGTTCATGTAAGCCTGAATGCGCTCGACAAATCGGGAATGGTCCTGTTCGTTCATTGGTTCGAGCGGCCACACCCCGATCAAGGTCTGATACAAGAGATACTCTTCGTTAGGGCCTGGAACCGACTCGCCGCCGGCTATCGTTTTGAACCCTCGGTTCATTTTGTGCCAACGGGTCACATGGGTTTTCCACTCTTTCGGGAGTTCCGAGAGCACGTTGAGCCGTGCCCGGACGTCTTCGCTCCGTTTGGTATCGTGTGTCGAGGTTGCCGAGAACGAGGCAGCCCGGTGCTCCTGGCGGGACTTCCATTGGTGATGCACGAGCGACGGCGCGATGCCGAATTGCTGGGGGTCCGCTCCGACTTCGTTCAACGATATAAACCGGTGATAGCGATAGTAGGCCGTGTCCTCAATGCCTTTTGCCGTGACGGGACTGGTCATCTGCTGGAATTTTTTCACAAACTTCAGCCGCCCTTCGCGATCCTGTTCAGAGTCGCTCGATGACTTCAGCAGCAGATCCCGCACGAAATCGAAGACCGAGCCGCTCACAGCGGGATTCCGCCGTTTGGCATGGGTCACCGCTTGCCACACGAACATCCGGTCTCGG
This sequence comes from Nitrospiraceae bacterium, assembly GCA_016650275.1. Taxonomy (GTDB): domain Bacteria; phylum Nitrospirota; class Nitrospiria; order Nitrospirales; family Nitrospiraceae; genus Palsa-1315. Next base: position 34,324 of record JAENWB010000121.1, read on the forward strand.
TCGAGGATGCCGTCGGCCTCCCCCGTGATGTAGGTGCGATACACGGGGAAGCAGGCGATGATCTCCTGAATCGCGTAGGTCAAACTGTTGAGCGTGAAATCCCGCGACCGCCGGTCCCGTTCGGACAGCCGGTCCAATTGATGGCCAAGCACGCTCAGTTCGCTGGCCATCGAAGCCTGCATGATCAACTGCTTGCAGCGATACGTGAGTTCATCGAATGGTTCGACCCTCCCGATAAACCGCGTATAGATGGTATCGAACGCCCGTTCGTTGGTGCGGTCCACGAAGAGCGCATTCAGCCAGCCGAGAAAATCATAGCCGGTCGTGCCGAAGACCGGCCAGTTCACCGGAAGCTGTTCATTGATTCCGAGAATCTTTTCGACCAGGACATACAACGGCCGATCTGTTGCCTCGGATGTCGTCGACAGTTCCTTCCTGGCCCAGTATTGCAGTTTGTTCAGATAATCGGCGGGATCGTAGAGACCGTCCACATGATCGATGCGAAGCCCTGTGACGGCTCCCTCCTTGACCAATCGAAATAGCAGCCTGTGCGTCTCCTCGAAGACCGCCGGATTTTCCATGCGGATCGCAGCCAACTCGTTGATGTCGAAAAACCGGCGATAGTTGATCTCTTCCGCCGCGACTCGCCAATACGCCAGCCGATAGGCTTGATCATTGAGCACCTGATCCAGCAGATCGAAGCTCCGAGGGTCGCCTTTCGTCCCATTGAGCAATCGAACATTCTCGTTGAGAAACACCTGAATCGTCGCGCTACCCGCAACCAGCGCGGCCAGGCGTCGCTTGATGATTTCCTTTTCCCGGTAACGTTCGGCAACCAATTCAGGCGCCCGGTCCTGCCGGGACGGCAAATGCTTCAATGCCGTGATGATGCTCTCCAGTTCCATAATCTCCGGACTATTCGCGCCCGCTTCGCGACTCAGCGCATCCACCCGATGAGCCAGTATCAGCGCGGACGGCTTCGGCGCGACGGGAAGACAATGGTCGTAGTATCGAATGACAAAGCACCCGTCCTGATGGACCAATCGCAACTCTTGGTTTTCCAGGACTACCCCGTATTGGTCTCCGAGAATCGGGAGCAGGACCTTGTCACGTAACTCCGGCTTCATCGGGTCCCAGTCGATATCGAAGAACGACGCGTAGGGCGAGCTGGTCCCGTTCTCGAGAACGTCCTGCCACCATCCGTTGATTTGCTGAGAGATACCCATGTGGTTCGGCACAACGTCCAGCAGCTGCCCCATACCGCGCTGGTGCAACTCATCGACCATCGCGCGATAATCCGCTTCAGTCCCGATTTCCGGATTCAGTGTTGTAGGATCGACAACGTCGTAGCCATGCATACTCCCCGGCACTGCGGTGAAGTAGGGCGAGCAGTAGAGATCCGTAATCCCAAGGTCGTGCAGGTAGGGCACGACCTTCGCGACATCGCGAAACGTGCAGGTCCGGTTCAGCTGAATCCGATAGGTCGAAACGGGAATGCGAGGATGGGATGTCTGTTGCATGGGCGTCACTATAAACGCTCCGGGGCTTTGAAGCCGCTCTTGTCGCCGGACTGGCCTCGCGGAAGAATGACCAACCCCGACTTGGTCGTCTGATATTTTTTCCGATCAACTTCTGGCACGAACCCCATCTCTGCCGACTGCGGAATCACGTTATACCGGTCGGCAATGACCCGGCGGAGGCGCGCCTTGGATCCGATCCTGGCTCCGTCCAGAATCACACATTCGTCGATTTCGACGCCGGGCTCAATGTGGACATTGCGGCCGATCACCGACCGGCGGATCATCACGTCGTTCACCATACTCCCTTGTCCCACCAAAGAGTCCTCGATCGTCGCCCGCGCGAAACTCGCCGTCGGGCCGTCGAAGGTATCCGAGAGGATCGGCCACGCCTCGTTACGAAGATCGAGCAATGGCGCGGAGCCCAACATGTCCATATGCGCCTGCCAGTAAGTCTCCAATGTCCCGACGTCGCGCCAATAGCCCTGCTCCTCGTAGGGTTTGGTCCCCGGCACGCTGTTGTCGCAGAAATTGTAGGCCATGACGCGATGGCCTTTAATCAAATGCGGAATAATGTCTCGTCCAAAATCGTGCGATCCGGGCTTCGCGGCATCTTCTTCCAAGACCTTCATCAACAGTTCGGCGTCAAATATATAGTTCCCCATAGAGGAGTACGCATGCTCAGGATCACGAGGTATCGGTTTCGGATGCTTGGGCTTTTCTTCAAAGCCGGTGACCCGGCCGTCACCCTTGGCTTCGATGATGCCGAATCCCGTGGCGGCATGCAGCGGCACCGGCAAAGCCGCTACCGTAACCTCGGCCCTCTTCGCCTGGTGGAACTGGATCATCTGATTAATGTCCATGCGATAGATATGATCGGCCCCAAAGACCGCGACCAGGTCAGGCCCGAAATCCCGAATGATATTCAGATTGTGATAGACCGCGTCGGCTGTCCCCTCGTACCACCCCCCCCTGGCCTTCATTTGCGGCGGTACCACGGTGATGAAATGCTGCTTGATCCGTCCGCCGATCCGCCAGGCTCGCCGCAGATGCTCGATCAGCGATTGCGAGCGATACTGGACAAGCACATACATGGCCAGGATCCCGGAATTCAGAAAGTTGCTCAGGACGAAGTCCACGATGCGATATTTCCCGCCGAACGGCACGGCCGGCTTGCTCCGTTGCTCGGTGAGCGGCATCAGCCGTTCGCCTTTCCCCCCTGCCATGATGATCGCCAATACGCGTTTGCCTTGAAAGGCTGTGCTCACCCTGTTTCTACTCCCGGCTTTCAATTGTGGAAATCTTTAGCCTCTCTCCGCCACTTCCTCGCCCACAATAATAGGCTGATCCTTCAGACAAGCCGCCAGGCGCTTCTCGACCCTGCCCCAATCGATCACGTTGAAGAAGGCCTCCTCGTAGTCCTTGCGCTTGAGACCGTAGTCGAGGAGAAACGCATGCTCGAACAAGTCCATGACGAGCAGCGGTCTGGTATCTACCAGCAGACCGGTATCATGTTCGCCCAACCACACATTGAACAACCGCCCGGTCTGCACATCGTACGCCAAAATGACCCAACCGATCCCGCGCATCCCGCCCGTTCCTTTGAAACCTCGCTCCCACAGTTCGTACGGACCAAAGTCTTCTTCGATCTTTGTATAGAGTTGCGACTGGCGATCCAACGCCGTGGCTGTCGCGGTGAGGTTCTCGAAGTAATATTCATGCAGCCGCATGCCGTTGAATTCCCACGCGAACCGCCTCTTCATTTCCGCCCATTCAATCGTCCCGCTTTTCCCGACAGCGAGCCACTCGCGCATCATTTCCGCGAGCAGGTTGGTATTGTTCACGTATCCCTGATAGAGCGCCAGGTGCGTCCGCACCGACTGTTCGCTGAACCCGGGAAGCTGACTGATATGGTCGAATACTTTTGGGCTGTATTCTTTCATGACGCCCTCCTTCTCACCTCCACGACCGGACCTGGAATATAATTGGACGCATTGAATCGCTCTTCCACGACCGGCCAGTTGATGGCTTTCATAAACGCCTGCACGTATGCAGATCGACTCATTCCGAAGTCCTGCAGGTAGGCATGCTCAAACACATCCAGGACCAGCAGAGGAGTCGAACCCACTAGAAAACCCGCGTCGTGTTCGTCCATCCAGACATTGAACAGACGGCCCGTTAATGGGTCGCTGGTAAGCACCACCCATCCGATCCCTCGCATGCCGCCCACTCCCATGAAGCCACGCTCCCAGGTACTAAACTGTCCGAAGTCCTGCCGGAGTTTTCCATAGAGCGGAGACTGTTTCTTGAGGGAGACCGACCGCTTGGTGAGATTCTCGAAGTACAATTCGTGGAGCCGCATGCCGTTGAACTCCCAGCCGAACCGCCGCTTCAGCTCGGCATACTCCATCGTACCGGTCTTCCAGAGTTTCACCTTGTTTAACAGGATAGTCGCCAACTGATTCGTATTTTTCACGTATCCCCGGTAGAGGGCGAGATGGTTTTGCAGTAACTGATCGCTGAAATCGCGCAGCCCCTTGAGGTGTTCAAAGCTCTTCGCCTGATAAAGCATAGACCCTTCTCCTTTCGCTGTCACGACGATGTCGTCGCACCCTAGTGAATACCCTCTGCGATGCTCTTCAAGTCTTTCGGATACAGAGCAATCTCAATCCGCCGATTTTGGGAGCGACCTTCCTCTGAGTCGTTGGCGGAAACTGGTTGAGTGTCCGCATGTCCTGCTGCCGTCAATAGCTCCGGAACAAGCCCCCCCTCGTCGATGAGGTATCGGACCACGCTGGTGGCTCGCGCCGTCGACAGCTCCCAGTTAGAGGGGAACCTGTCTTTCAAGCCCGCTCCGATCGGCACGTTGTCGGTGTGGCCGTCGATACGGATCTGCTTATCCGCGACCTTTTTTAGAACTTCGCCGACGGTTTTCATAACCTTGAGTCCGGCAGGTTTAATCATGGCGCTGCCGGAATCGAAAAGAATGCGATCCACCACGTTGATCGTCAGGCGATCCCGAACCTGCTTGATTTTGATATCGCCCTGGGCGATCTCGGACCGCAACGAAGCCGCGAGATCTTCATACGTTCCCGAGAGGCGCTTGATCTCCATCTCCTTCGCCGCCTTTTCCTGTTCTACCCGCTTCAGTTCCTCCTTTTGGGCTTCCAGCGAGGCGAGGGTTTCCTCCTTACTCTTCTTCAAGGATGCCGTCGTCTCTTCGAGCTTTGCAACCTGCCCGGTCAAATTGTCTCGTTCACGCTTGTGGGTGGCAGATTCCTCGCTCATCGCAGCCAGTTCAGCGGTCAGCTGGTCCACGCGCTGTTTGTTATTCTTCAAGTCCTCTCCCTGGGACGCCAAGGCGGCAGCCAACGCATCGCGGTCGGCGAGGGAATGCGTTAACTGACCGATCTCCTGATTCTGCTCCGCCACCTGTTTTTCCAAATCCTTGACACGCGCCGCCTCCGTTTCCAAATCGCCCGCGCGTTTCTGGAGACGGGCGATTTCACTTTGCGCCGTGGTAGTGCCGCCCAACAGCCGTTGTTTGTCCTCCCGCAACATGGTCGCCTGGGCACGTTCAGCATCGAGCTTGATCGTTAAGTCGCGAATTTCGCCTTGAGCCCCCCTATTGGCGTCGGTCAAATCCTGTTCTCTCTTCTCCAAGGCAGCGGCGCGCGCTATCGTCCCATTCAGCAGAACATCACGGCTGGCGAGATTCTGTCGAGCCGTTTCAAGTTGCCGCTGCAAGTCATCCGCCTTCGTCTTAAGCTGGTCTCGCTCGCGGCGGACCTCTCCGGACAATTCATTGACCTGCCGGTTCTCCTCTTCAATTTTGACCACCTGATCCCTCAGCTCGGCCAGGGTCCTTCCGTCGACCGCGGCCTGTTTGCTCGCCGACATGCGAACTTTTTCGAGTTCAGCCAACGTCTCCTCATGGGTTCCGCTGGACACGCATCCGCTGAGGCCTATCCCCAAGACCATGACGGTTCCGATGAGAAGCGAACAGTTCTTCATGAATGCTGGTACTGCCCTTGATCCTGTCATCTGCGGCACCTCCTGTATTATAGGTCTCTGTAGCATTGGCCTTGTCCTCCTTTTCAATTTCGATTGCTTCAAGCCAAGTCGCGAGACCCGTTGCCGGTTTTCAGCAGAGACTGGAGGCTCCGTTCGAGCACCCTCACAAAGTAGTCGCGCCGTCGTTTGACCGCCTCGTGTCCTTCAAAGAGCACATGGTACGTCAGAAGCCCGGACGTATAGGCTGCAATCGCGCTTGCCAGATCACGCACGCCGGCAGCCCCACCGCTTCCCATGGCCGGCCTGATTAACTGGGTAAGACGACGAAGATGGGTGTCGTAGACCTCGCGCAAGCCTTTGGCTGCGTCGACCTGAAGCTGCATCAGACCCCGGACCTGGTGAAAAAGGAACAAGTAATCCGGATAGGCAAGGAAGAAATCCACGCGTGCGCCGATTACCGCTGCCAGGACCTTGGCATCGGAGGAGGCATCCCTGACGGCTTGTTCCGTCTTCAACAGCAACTCGCCCAGCCCTTCTTCAAGCAGGACTCGAATAATCGTCTCCTTGGAATCGAAGTACTTATAGAACGTCCCCTTCCCGAGGTCGGCTGCTTCCGTGATGTCTTCGACTTTGGCCCAATAAATCCCTTTTTCGGAAAAGAGCTGCCGGGCGACCTCTAAGAGACGTTGGTTTGTCTTTACCTTGCGTCTCGCAACTCGAGAGAGCAGAACCTTAGCCTGCGACGGTTTGTTCATCTCCTATATCCTTTTAGGGTTCGTGTTTTTCAGCGGGAAGCTCGCCGACCTTCCGGATCGAGTTGAAGGTGCCGTGCTCGTTGAGGACCCGATGGAGATTCAGCGGATCTTCTTCCCATCGCTCCCCATTGACCACAAATTTATACTGATAGGCGCCGGTTTCCAGTCGCACTGTGACCTTCCAGAGTCCGCCGGCATCGCGCTTGAGCGGACGAGCCTTCTGGTTCCACTGATTGAAATCCCCCACGAGTGTCACAACGGTCGCCGAGGGATCGAAGTACTCGAACGACACCGAATGCTTGGTCGAGGGTCGCCGCGGGGAACGTGGCAATGACGCCTTCTTGCGAGCTGGCTGTTTCATTCGGGAACCCTCCTTTACACAGGCCAAGAATCATTCACCGAACAAGCAGAACAACCCGAGAATCGTCAGCGCCCCTTGATCACCAGATCATTTCTGCCATTGTTATTCGCCGCCGACCCTTATGCAACCCCCACCAATTCAGCAGGAAACACCGGGGCCTTCCCGATCTGACGTAGACTCTCGGCAATCCGTTCCGTCCTGCCCCAATCGCTCCACCTCACACCGCTGACTTCGAGAGCTGCCACCTTGTGTGGGACCTGCTCCAAGAGATCAGAAGAAAAATTCCGAACCGGCATCCTTGTGTAAAGTCCATCCAGCACCTGACATTCGCGCGGTGAACCGATCGCCGGCTGAAAGGTTTCGAACAACCGCATCATCGAGGGCAGGACCTTCATACCCAGCCTCCAGAGCATCTCAACTTTCGCAACAATGACCATCGTGTTCCACAGCACGTCCTCGCCAAGGGCCTGAGCCATCTGAGCCCCCGGCTTTTCAATGAACCGTCCCACCGTCCATAAAGAATGGGTTCCGTACCTGCCGAGATGCCGGTCCAGCCTGATATGGCCATACTCCAATTCCTTCCCCTCCGGCCGCATTCCTAACAGCACGAGTTGATCTTCCAACAGTTCCACAGCCAGCACCGCATGGCGCACGGCCTCGGTAAATTTCTCCTCGGGATGAATAAAATGATCGGAGGGATAAATCACGACGGTCGCGTCTGGATCCGCCGCCCGCACGTATGTAAGGGGCAGATAGATTCCCGCCGCGGTGTCGCGATTGGCCGGCTGGAGCACGAGCGTGCCACCGCGCCGCTGGAGTTGCCGGCACACTTCCTCTTCATGCTGTGCCGCCGCCACCGTTACCCGCTGCTCGGGAGCGGCAAGGCAATCCGCGCGGTCCACGGTATGCTGAAGCATGGACCTCGTGCCGGTAAAGGTGCAATATTGCTTGGGCCGCTCTTCTCCCAGCCACTGTTTGATCATCGGCGCCAACCGTGTTCCTTCGCCTCCCGCCAACACGATTGACCAGAGATGAGGATGAACCATTCCTGCGTCTCCTGCTTTCCATTTCTCTGTCATCATAGATTCCTCCTCTCTGCCATATCCTGGCTCATGACAAGGCCTCCGCAGGGACCCAACGGCAAAGAAACCGGCCATGCAACGAACCTGGCGTAAAGACGGCCTCAGATCCTTCGACGGAATGTGTTTGTCAGACCTGGCGCGGCGTCGAGTCTTGTGGCCCGGCCTGAGGAGCCCCTGTGCCTGATATTGTTGGTGGAATCTGAGCACCGACTGATCCTGGCTGGGCCTGTGTGGTCGGGGGCGTCTCCCCTTGCGTGGTCGCGTCCTCTACGATCGGCTCCGCTTCATTGATGGATCACTTGAATCCCTTGATCGCCTTCCCGACCCCTTCGCCCAATTGAGGCAGCTTCCCTGCCCCGAAAATAATCAGGACGATGAACAGGATGAGGAGCAGCTCCATCCACCCGAATGATCCAAACATGAAAGCCCCTTTCCCTGGGCGGCAAGGACCCAAAACCCTCTCCGCCCTCTGCCGGGCGCATCACGCTGCAACGAGACGTTCCCATGTGCGGCGATCGCGCGTTTGGCCTTGATAGGGCCCTGTCGGTGCGTCTACCCGATGCGTGAGGACTACGGGATCGACCACTTCACCGCAATTGAGGCAGCGCCACCCTTCGAACTTCAAACGGCCCGTATCGTCCCGGAGATCAACAAACGAATCTCGAATCATCAACCCCTTACAGCGCTGGCAGCCCATGGTTCACCTCCTTCTTGTTATCGCACTGAACACCCAACTCGATTAACCCTTCGATCACACATTCGCCAAGCGACGACCGCGTTCGACCGTTTTCTCTATCGCCTCGGTTGCGTCTTCCGCCATCTCTCCGGCCCGCTCCCGCACGTCGTCACTGAAGTTTGCAAGCTGACGGCGGGTTCTGGCTCCTGACTGAGGGGCATAGAGCAGACCGGCGATCCCGCCGATAAGAAGCCCTGTCAGCAACGAGAACCCCATCGGCACCAGTACATTTCGTCCGTCTACCATGATCCACCTCTCTTTCTTGTTACAGAACAGCTCGCGCACGCCTCGCACGCCAAAGATACTCCATTGACCGAGACCAGACTGGTCAGAACAGTACACATTGTTCACATCAATCCGATAGTCGTACAGCGGGATGCCGCATCCGTTGCTGCAGGGGGACGCATCTGGAAGGGGTGCGCGACGACAAGCGATTGACCGATCGCGCAGTCTCACTATTCAATAACCAGGTACGCCCTACACGACCCTCGCGGCGGAGCACCCGTTTGATGATTCCGCGAAGCGTATTCATGCGGTCTCCTTAGGGTCGCTCATCTCGGTCGGTCCAGGCGGCTGTGGCCAACGACCCTGGAGGCAAACACCAAATCCCTCCCGGTTCCTGAACTGATCCTCCGCAGGACATTGCCAGGCGACGATTCCTTTGGCGACACCCCAGTTAACCAAGGCATCATTCGATGAGATGAGACGAATCGTGACTTCCGTGCCCACAGGGACCACCCGTTTTGATTCGATGAAAATGACTTCACCCCCGACATGATGCGTCTTCCCTTCAGCGCAACTGCCGTCCGGGACCCAGAAGGTCACTGGAACATGGTTCGTGCCGTTCACAGCGTGATCCCCTTGGCCATGCGACGCGCCAGCCTTCCCATCGTCCATGACGCTGACCTTGGATGCGGTTGCACGGGAACCTCTGCCTTGTTTCGTCGTCTGCCCCGCGAGTTTCCTCCCCCTGCGTCCCCTGCTCAACTCCACGTCAGCCTGCACCATGACAACCTCCCTCCGACCACGATCATTCATATATGACTTAATATTCAAACATGACTCTTGAGTCACATTAGTACTTCACCACCTTCCTGTCAAGTACTTTTCGTGCGAAAAACTTTCTTACCTGCCTATGCATACCCCAGCTTCCGCAGCCGAAAACATGACGACAAAACTGCGAATGAACCTCGCCTGTACAGGAAACTTCCATCCAAACCATTTCACCGCCCTCCCAGGCTCTATGCATGTAAGATTCAACAGGAATTCATGAGTTGGGATAGGACCGACGATTGTCGCCGCATCGCGCACACTCCGAACCGACCTCTAGTACAGGATCACTATCCGGCTTAGCTGGCGGCCGCAGAATCCCGTTGCACTCCTGTCTGAGTTTCTCTGCTCCGGTATCTCACCGGCTCCAGCCCGCGCGGCATATCCTAATGGCATATCCTAATGGCCTAATGGCTTGCGTAAGAGAGGAGGCCTCTGTAAAATGCACCGGATTCTGCAGCGGTCAGAGCCGGAAAAATGGAAGGGAACCAGTATCTAAACCTATTCAGCTCGACGCTTCGCGTCCACTCAGTGTCGCTGTGCATATCCACCACGAGGCTCATCGAATAGCGAATCCTCAAGATGAACGTGACCGAATCCGACAGGAACTCAAGCATCCCATCCAGATGATGTGTAATCCCCATAACCTTCTTGCAACTGCACTTCGGTCCGCTCTTGCCGCGATTGCGCTTCTAAGCTGGCTGTCCGTCGTTGATGCCGCAACACCTAGAGGACCGGTTACTCACGAACCCCTTTCGGAAAGCACAAACCAACCCCCCGGAGGAGCACCCTCCGCATCGGCAGGAAGTATGGCGCCAGCAAAAGCGGCCGCGCACCACAACCTTGCGGTCGCGCTGTACGCGAAGGGCGACCACGCCGCTGCGATGGTGGAATACAGAGAGGCCCTTCGGCTCTACCCTGACTTTGCAGAAGCTCATCACGGGCTCGGGTTGGCATTATTCTCACAAGGCGAGATAGACGCAGCGATTATCGAATATCGGACGACCCTTGCTCTTCAGACCGACCATGCCATGGCCCACGGCAGTCTGGGGCAAGCACTTGAAGCCAAAGGCGATATTGACGGCGCCATTCGAGAATATGGCGAGGCCATCCTCCTGAAACCAGATCTCTGGATGGTGCATAACAGCCTGGGCCTTGCTCTCAAGGCCAAGGGCCGCCTCGACGCAGCGATCGCCGCCTACCAAGAAGCGATTCGTCTACAACCGTATAATCCGGCGCCGCACAACAATCTCGGCATTGTCCTCAAGACTAAGGGTGATCTGGAGGGAGCAATCACCGCTTTTCGAACCGCGCTTCGTCTCCAATCAGGCCCCTTGGCAGCCCAATACGGGCTCAATCTCGGCAACGTGCTCATGGCCAAGGGAAACCCGGACGCGGCCATCGCGCTGTACTACACGGTTCTTCGACTAGAGCCAGACAATGCGGAAGTTCATCTGCAACTCGCGATCGCCCTGCAGGCCAAGGACGATCTGCCAGGCGCCATCGCGGCGTACCACGAAGCCCTGCGCCTCCAGCCAGACGACGCGATCATCCATGCCAACCTGGGGACTGCACTGCAGCGATCAGGTGACCTTGACGGGGCTATTGACTCATTCCGCCGAGCCATCCAGCTTCAAGCGGATCTGGCTATGGTTCATTACAATTTAGGCCTTTCGTACCAGGTCGCCGGGAGACATCAGGAAGCGGCGCAAGCCTTCCAGGAGTTTCTGCGCTTGACACCGAAAACCCAGGAAAATCGCGACAAGATCGAACAGGCTAGTGCGAGGCTTGACAAACTGTCGCGATGAGGCTCGAACCTGGATACCCTGCGCGTCAAGCAAGCCTGTACCACTTTTCTTCTCCCGACGACAGGACAGAGCGAGTCACACCGGCCGAGGACGACGAATTACGGAAATTAGGATAATGAGGGACGCGCTAAGACCGGGACTGGAAAGACGCGGATTGCTCGGTGGATTACTCATCGGCCTGCTCATGCTTTCCGGCTGTCTTTCGCCTCTCGCCATGCACCAGGCGGTACTGGAATATGACCGAACGGTGAGCCGCGTGGAAGCAGAAATGCTGCTATTGAACGTGGCGCGGACGCGTCATTTCCACCCCACGCATTTCACGGCACTTTCCAGCGTGGCCGCGACCTTTGAGTTCTCAACGACCGCCGGACTCGCCCCGGCCCAGGCGGGCCTCACGAAGACCCTCATCTCTCCGATTTTCGGAGCCACCGCGGCCGAAAAGCCCACCATGACCATTATCCCGATTCAAGGAGAAGAGTTTACCTCCCGCATTCTCATGCCGTTCGATGAGGACAAAGTCGCCTTTCTCTTTCAGCAACGACTCGAACCTGCGCTTATTCTCAGACTCATGAGCAGAGAGCTGGTGCTGAGTGGATACGGAGAAGCGGCAATACTCCAGAACGATCCGAGCCATACGAAGGAGTATCCAGAATTCCGACGGAGAGCTCTTCATCTCTCATCCCTCTATTTGTCCCGAGACCTATTCGTGGGACCGGTCGTGTACGAAGAAACCTTTCCGTTCGGCTTCACGCGCGGACTCTCAACAGAGGAGATGGTGGAGAATTTGGACAAGATCCTCCGGACGTTGGGAAAAGGCTACCAATGGATTCAGGGCCCGAAAGGAGAGGTCACCCTGAGCCGTCATGTCATTGGCCGGATCGTCATCACGAATTACGATCCCTCAATGCTCACCAACCAGGAACGCCAGCAGTTAGCCTTGGAAGCCGGGAAGGGCCCCCGCAATGCAATTCTTGTCGATATCCAACCAGGTTATCCTGGCGGAGAGTATCCCATGCGCGGCATGTTCATCTTTCGAAGCTTTCATTCTATTCTGCAGTTCTTGGCCAATGGGATCGCCGCAGTTCCTGAATACCATGTGGAGAAGGACGCGCGAACAGGCGAGATCGCTCGGAATCCGCCCTGGACCATCTCAATAGAAGAATCGGACAGCCGGCCGCCCGATGCGGCCTTCGCCGTGGGATATGAGGATCGGTGGTATTCGATCAGGAAGGCGCCTCGGGCCACCGGAACTATCCAACCCTGGAATCAGGTGGCCTTTCGGGTTCTCAGCCAGTTGTACCAGATGACGGTCACGGAGGTCTACAAGGTGCCGACGCCGTCGATCACCATCGCCAAATGAACAAGGGCAAGCCATTGCCGGCGAGACCCATGGGCGCCGAACATGAAAGAACGACCCTAATGCGAACTGGGATGACCTCAAGAACTCTGCTGTTCCTGCTCGTTCTTTCATTGGTGCGGATGGCAGAACCAACTCCGGCCTCGCCCCAAGACACATCGGCTCGTCACGCGCCATCCTCAGCCATGCCTTCGATGAAGGTCGAAGGCGAATTGGTCAAAGTCGAGGGTCGGTACTATGTGATCAAAGACGCTCACGGCAAGGAAATGTATCTCCTGGTCACGCCGGACACGGAGCTCGCCGGCCCATTCAAGCCCGGGGATCGCATTGAAGTCTGGACCTCGCCTATCGAACACGCCATCGCCATTCGCGCCGACTCTCCGGATCTGGATTCGGATCTGGAAACGGAACGGGTAGAAGCGGCGACCCGTAGCCTCAAGGGAAAACTGATCGGCATCGAAGGCAAGTACTATGTCATGGTCGGAGCTGATGGGAAGGAGATCCGCCTCTTGGTCAATCAGAACACCGAACTGGCCGGAGAATTCAGACCGGGGGATCAGATCGAAGTTTTCACATCACCGGTCGAGCATGCCGTGGCGATCAAGTCTGCCAAATAGCCGGCCCTTCTTCCCTCGCTACCACCAACTCGCAGGAACCGCGCCGCTTCAGAGACCCCGCTCACGCACCGATGCCGACTCGTGGCTGGTCATAGGCCCAGCCGACTTCGGCCCCCAGAACGAACACAACGGATGCGTAGTAGAGCCAGATGAACAAATACATCAGTCCTCCGAGCGCCCCGTAGAGTTCGATGTTCGCCTGTGCGCCAGCGACATACCATGCAAATCCCCACTTGGCGAATTGGAAGAGGACGGTTCCTGTCACAGAGGCGATCATGAGCGCCCGAGTGGACATCGTCGCCGCGGGCGGAAACCGATACAGGACGTAAAATAACAGGGCCGTGGCAGCCACACCGAGCGTCTTGCTGAGCGCGACCAGTCCCGGCTGTAAAAGACCGCTCCACGAGGGGTACCGTTCGGTGAATGCCAGGGCCACCGTCAGAAACCAGGTCGAACCGACTCCGAGAAGCACCAGCAGCGCCGTGAGCCCCATCATGAGCAGATCGACCTTCATTCCTTCGACAAGCGTGCGTTCCTGTTTCACCTGAAAAACTCGGTTCAGCACGGTGCGGACTGAACCGAAAAGAAATGTGCTGAAGAGAAAGAAGGAGGCAAATCCGACAAACCCGAGGAGCCCACGATCGGCCACGATCACAGACAGATTGTCGGCCAAGGCTTGTTGGGAGCGTGGCAGGAAGGCCTTCAGCACCGACTGCACTTCGTGCATCGCCCGCTCGGAGTCCAGCACCGTATGCCCGAGCAGGGAGATCATCAACAGTGACAAGGGGATGAAGTATAGCAGCAGATTGAAGGCCAACGCACTGGCGAGAAACAATCCGCCGTCCGCCATGAACTTGCGCAGGGCCTTAGCGCAATGGAGCCAAACCGAAACGAGTTTTTCCGCCATGCTTGTATTCACACGTCGCCTCGTCCTATGACCAAAGCGATTCGTCCGAGCCGATAGCTCTCCAAAGTGCCATACTGATCGCCGCGACGAGGGGACCCGTGACGATTCCAATCAGTCCGAAGAATTCGTCGTCGCACTGCTTCAAGTTTGATTACGCGCGAAATTCTCCCGGGCTCCTTTGCTCTCGGATCACCCCTGCCATCAGGGAAACCCGATTGAGCTTTGTCCAGTCCTCCCATGTACTCCCGGAAGGCCCGGCCTTGATTCGCCACGACGGATACGCATGATCACCGGGTATATTTGGTGTCTGGATATCCCCCAACAGATCTTCCAAGGAGAGAAGGAGGAGCCGACTGGGCGTGCGGGCGACATATGCATATACCGCTCGACAGAGTTCGTCAGTCAACATCGGGACAGCTTCAGCCGATCGCGGGCAGCCCTTCGGAAGCAACCCCTCTTTCGCCAAAGCGTCCAGCAGCGCCTGTTTGTCCCGCGCGCGCGTCGCCAAATCCCGCGCGCGCCACTGGGGCTTGGTATAGAGGTTAAGTTGCGCCTTCAACTCAATATCGCGGCCGATCCAAAACCCCCGGAGTGTCGGCAGATCGTGCGTCGCGACGGCAGCCGCTGCATGGCGGGGAAATCGAAACGGCCTCGCAAACCGTCCCTTGGCCGTTTGCTCAAAAAGAAGCAGTCGATACGACAACAACCCGCCCGCCATCAATTGGGCCCGGATGGCCGGAGTGACCGTTCCCAGATCTTCGCCGATGACCATGGTCTTCTGCCGATGGCTCTCAAGTGCCAGAATACCTAGAAAATCTTCCGATGGGTATCGCACATAGGTTCCCTCGGCCGGAACGAGTCCGGCAGGAATCCAGAAGAGCCGGAACAGCCCCATGGCATGATCGATTCGGATAATGCCGCAGGCCTGCATCGTCCGGCGATAACAGTCCACAAACAGACGGTAACCGGCCATCCGAATTTGCCGGGGATGAAACGGAGCCAGATTCCATCGTTGACCGTTGGGCGAGAACAACTCCGGCGGTGTCCCGATCGAGGCTTCCGCCACAACTTGATCCTGAAAAGCCCAGGCATCGGCCCCCTGCGGATCGATCCCGACGGCCATATCCTTATACAGACCGATGGCCATGCCGGCGCGCTTCGCTGAAGCTTGCACTGAGGCGACTTGCTGCTGGCACTGCCACTCCACATACTGAAAAAATTGGATGCGGCTACGAGAACCGGCCGCTATGCGCTGCACCGCCGGCGAATCGGGATGTCGGTAGGCCTTGGGCCACGAGGCCCATCCTTGTGAGCCGGTTCCTGCCACTCCCTCGCGGCGGGGCATCCGCTCCTCCAACGTTCGAAACAGCGCAAACCGCGCCAAGGCCTCTCCCTCCTCACGAACAAAGCGATGGAACGCCGCAGCCCTACCAGTCTTGCGTGCCAGATGGCGGCGTTGAAACACACGAAAGAGCGCTTCCAACGCTGTCCACTTCATCCGTTCGACGGCTTCATACTGCACCATCGGACTCCGGCGCAGCGA
Source organism: Nitrospiraceae bacterium (assembly GCA_016650275.1). Taxonomy (GTDB): domain Bacteria; phylum Nitrospirota; class Nitrospiria; order Nitrospirales; family Nitrospiraceae; genus Palsa-1315. Next base: position 50,071 of record JAENWB010000121.1, read on the forward strand.
TGCGAGCCTGGCCTGAAAGGTCGGGGCCTTCACCTTGGCTTGGAGGGAAGGAGCTTCCAGAAATTCATGAATACCTTCGAGATCCAGATACAGGGGATGATGAAAGAGGCGGCTGGACGGCGAATAGGGACTCACTTGCCCGGGCGGAAGGGCATGCAGGGGGTTCACGCCGAGGAGGTCCGCGCCAAGCTCGGTGCCCGCCCATCGGATCACATCCTTGAGATCCCGGAAATCCCCGATACCCCAGTTTCTCCGGCTTCGAAGCCCATAGAGTTGAATCGTGAGGCCCCAGGCCCGACGGGACCCCCTTACGCGTGGGTGGAGATAGCTGGAAGCTGGGACGACGATGACGGCCATTGCGGCGCTCTGGGTGCCTCGCGGTCCGGACGCCTCCATAGATAGGGAATGGTAACCGAAAGGTAGCTTGGTAGGAAACGGCAACGCGAATTCCTGATAGCCTACGCCGTCCACGATAGTCCTGCTCACAACTTTAAGCTGTCCACCGGATGCTCGCTTTGTTGTTGTCCCACCCCGTTCCCGTTTCAGTCTCCATACAAAACGGAGTCGGCGAAGTTCATCAGGGTCTACAGGCAGACGGACGGCGAATGTGTCGGGCAACCGATCCACGCGCACCACCATCACAGGGTCCACCAGCTCGCGCCAGCGCCCTAAACGAGACTCGCGCAGGCTCATGCGCACCTGCTCGGGCGTTTCCACTTGCACACCCATGACCGTGAGAATCCGGCTGAGGCTTTGAGCGGTCACCTGGCGGCGTACGCCGCCTTCATCGACATAAGAAGTGGCCGCGCCAAACGAGACTGCCAACTGGTGGAGTCGATCGATTCCTCCGTCGGTCTTCGTCAATCCGCTTTTGCTCACGCGATGTTTTTTCAATGGCTTGTCCTTCTGCGCCTTCAATTCCATGCATTCATTTCCATGCAGTTCGTTTTTCTGTCACCCCCCCTTTCTTAGCACGCACCGTGGGCTTAGGATAGGGAGGACTACACATCAGTAGCGAAGGAGGGAGATACGATGGTCCTGCGTGAACACATCGAACTTTTCATCAAGGCCGAACTCTGGAACTCCTATGAATTGCTCGGCCCCCATCAGACCTCCGTCGAGGGCAAACAAACCCTCTCGGTCCTGGCCTTCGTCCCGGACGCCCGGGAGACACGATTCATCTCGGATGTCTCAGGCAGCCGGCCGATTCAAATGAATCGTGTCCATGAAGCAGGCTTGTTCGAAGCGGTCCTGCCCAAGCCGAACGGGACTTCCCGGTATCGCCTGCAGGTCACGGATTCGGAGGGTATCGTCACCGTACGCCACGACCCCTACGCGTTCCAACCGCTGCTCACGGATCTCGAACTCCATCTGTTCGCCGAAGGTCGGTTATACAAGGCCTATGACACATTAGGCGCCCACGTGCGAACCGTGGACGGCGTATCCGGGGTCCACTTTGTGGTCTGGGCCCCCAACGCACAACGCGTGAGCGTCGTCGGGGAATTCAATCGCTGGGATGGACGCTGCCACCAGATGACCAACCGTGGAGCGACAGGCTTGTGGGAATTGTTCATCCCTGATCTTCCCGAAGGCACGCTCTATAAATATGAGATCCGCGCAAGGAACCAAAAAGCCCCGTTTCTGAAAGCCGACCCCTACGCCTTTGGGGCAGAGTTGCGACCGCGAACCGCCTCCATCGTCCGAGACCTCTCGACCTATGAATGGCGCGACCGCGACTGGATGGAGGCTCGATCACGCCTCAACCCCTTGACCGCGCCGCTGTCCATTTACGAAGTCCATCTCGGTTCCTGGATGAGGGTACCCGAAGAAGGCGGCCGCTGGCTGACCTATCGTGAACTGACCGACAAGCTCATTCGCTACGTGAAAGACATGGGCTACACGCACGTCGAGCTGATGCCGATCACCGAACATCCGTTCGACGGATCGTGGGGTTACCAGGCCACCGGTTACTTTGCGGCCACCTGTCGATTCGGCCCGTTGGAGGATTTCATGGCCTTCGTCGATGACGCCCATCAAGCAGGGATCGGCGTCATCATGGACTGGGCGCCGGCCCATTTCCCGGATGATCCGCACGGGTTGGCGTGGTTCGACGGGACGCACCTGTACGACCATGAGGATCCGCGGCTGGGCTACCACCCCGAGTGGAAGAGCCGGATCTTCAACTATGGGCGCGTGGAGGTCAAAAACTTCCTTTTGAACAGCGCCCTTTTTTGGCTGGACCGATATCACATCGATGGGCTGCGCGTGGATGCAGTCGCCTCGATGTTGTATCTCGACTACGGGAGAAAAGCCGGCGAATGGATTCCCAATCAGTTCGGCGGGAATGAAAACCTGGCAGCAGTCGACTTTATTAAGGAACTCAACGTTCTGGTTCATCAGGAACACCCGGGTTCCGTCACTATCGCCGAAGAGTCCACGGCCTGGCCGGGCGTGTCCAAGCCGACCTATACGGGAGGTCTCGGCTTCACGTTCAAGTGGAACATGGGGTGGATGCACGACAGCCTGGAGTATTTCGCCCTTGACCCCGTGCATCGCAAGCATCACCAGAACAAGATCACGTTCGGATTGGTCTATGCGTTTCACGAGAACTTCGTGCTCGTGCTGTCTCACGACGAAGTGGTGCACGGCAAGAAGGCCCTGCTCGACAAGATGCCGGGCGACGATTGGCAACGCTTTGCGAATCTCCGGGCCTTGTACGGTTTCATGTATGGCCATCCAGGCAAGAAGATGCTCTTCATGGGAGGAGAGTTCGGCCAATGGTGGGAATGGAACCATGACGACAGCCTGCAATGGCATCTCTGCCAGAACGAGTCACACCTGGGGCTGCAACGGTACGTCCACGATCTCAATTGGCTCTATCGAGACGAGCCCGCGCTTTACGAGTTGGATTTCGATTGGACGGGTTTCCAGTGGATCGACTTCAACGACGCCGAGAATTCGGTGATTGCCTTCCTGCGAAAAGCCCAGGACCAGAACCGTTCGATCGTCTGCGTCTGTAATTTCACGCCGGTTCCACGACATCAGTACCGCATCGGCGTCCCTGCACTGGGGAGGTACCGCGAGGTCCTGAACAGCGACGCGGCCATCTATGGCGGCAGTAACCTGGGTAACGGCGGAGGCGTGATGGCGGAGCCGATAGCATGCCATGGATACGCCAACTCGATTTCGTTGACCCTGCCCCCGCTATCGGTGCTCTTTCTCAAAACAGACTAGCAGGGACAGGGCTGCTCACTCACCGACCCGGCTGGGCATCGAGACGGTGCGAGTGGTAGGGATGACGGGAGGGTGCCAGCGTAAACCCAAGCCGAGGATGCGCTGCAGCAGGGCCTCATAGGAAAGGCCCGCCCGTTCGGCGGAATCGGCGAAGTCCTCGCTTTTCGCGATTTGCGGGTTCGGATTCGCCTCCAGCACATAAAGTTCTCCGGCCGGATCCAGCCGTAAATCGATCCGGGCGTAGCCGCTGAGCCCGAGGATGCTGTAGGTTCGACGGGCAATCTCTTTGATCTTCTCCGTCGCCCCTTCGGGAAGCCCCTGGGCCTCACCCGATCTGATGCCATACTTGGTTTGGTAGGTCCTGCTCCACTTCACCCGTTCCGTGGCGATACGCCTTGCCTCATCCGGCATCTTACTCAAATCCAGCTCCCAGACCGGAAAAATCTGCACGCGCCGATTGCCCAGTACCCCGACATAGAGCTCGCGGCCGTCGATATACCGTTCAATCAACGCGCCGGTGCCGACGCGTTCATGAATGAACGCAACCCGCTCCTGAAGCTTGTTGTCATCGTCGACGATGGAGGCTTGCGAGATCCCCCGCGAGGCTTCTTCCGACACCGACTTGACGAAGAGCGGGAAGGATAATTCCTTGGGCCGCTTCACGGAGCGCCCGACCGGGACCGTGATAAATTCAGGAATAGCGATCCGATGATAATGCAGGATCTTCTTCGCCAGCGGCTTGTCCCGTGCCAGCATCAAGCCGCGCGGGTTACAGCCAGTGTAGGGCACCCCCAACAGCTCCAAATACGAGACTACGTTCTGATCGTAAATCGCCACGCCGCTGAACTCCTCCAACAGATTGAAGGCGATATGCGGTTTCCAGTCATCGACGACCTTCCGAATCACAAGGAGATCGTCGCGCACGCCGACCGCAAGCACATCATGTCCCAACTGACGGAGCCCCGTCACGACATCGTATTCCGTCTTCCATTCCACCGCTGCCAAATCTACCCCTTCCACCGAATCCGGAGGGACCAGATCGGCATGCACCAGCACCACGACACGACGTCGTTTCGTCATAGCGCCACCCGATGACGCCCGCTGTGAAGATAATTCATCGTCTGCAACGTCAACAGCACCGTAAACTCCAGCCTCACCTGATCTTCCGGCCCTGCCACATGGAGATCGAGCTCACGGCAGCGCCGCATCATGTCTTCCAGCAGTCGGTCGATCGTGTATTGATATTCACCGGTCCACTTCGCCACGTGCCGCCTGATCTGCTTGCGCAGACGATTGATGAAACCTGCCGCAGTCGGATGCGTCTTGAAGGCAGCCTGGTCGGAGAAGAGGCGGCGTAAATCACGATCGTAAAAAGTCGGATGGTCTACACCGAATCGCTTGCGTTTCTCATCATAGTACTCCTTCAGCGTCTTTCGAAGACGGGAGATCGGATCGACGCGCTCTCTCGTTCTCACCATCGGACGAGCGCCGGCCAAGCTCTTCATCAATGCGTCCATGTATTCGATCTTCTTCAGCGCAGGCCAATCCGCGTAGCGTTCTCGCCACTGAGATTGCGGAGTCAGCCAGACGGCGAAGGTTTCGGCGAAATCCTCATCGGGATGGCTCTGCGCGTACCACATGTCGAGATGCAGTACGTAGCTCTTGCTGTACGCTCTAGGCGTGTAATATTTTGGATACGGCTGGGTTGATCGGCCGAAGACCGCCTGACGATCCCGCCGGCGGCGCAGGTGGTACGCGTTCTCCAGCGCGTGTCCGGCTTCGTGCCGGAGAATGCGCATGCACGAGTACGGCGTTCCCCCTTCAACCTCCAACATTTGAGCCAGTTCCAACCGAGCCAGACGCGGATGGGCCAGATAAAATGGTACGGCGATGCCGGGGACTCCGTCGGGCGAGAACCATTCGTTAGAAAACCAGAAATGGGGCCTGAACAGGACGTCGTGTGCTGCCAACTCGCTATAGAGCGCCTGAATCTGGTCGATGACCGGGCTTCCTTCGATCGACAACCGAAGATCGCAAAGCCGGAGCTGGAGGAGCTGTTCATCCGACCATGCGGCCCACTCAGGCCCTTCCGAGAGGACGGGGTCTTGTATGCCCCCTTCAACGGTCTCGTGAGTCATGCGCGATTCCTCCCTCCACGCAGGATCGAAGCCCATCAGCCGGCAGCCCGTGGATTCTGCCCCAGTTCCGCCATATATAATGGGGGTGGCATTCCGTGTTTGGGCTCGCCCCAGTAAATCGTCTGGTGCGGGAAGGGGATCTCAATCCCCTTGGTATCGAAGGTATTTTTGATCCGCCGATTCATCTCCCGACCAACCCGCCATTGCTTGATGGGCTTGGTCTTGATACGACACTTGATGATCACGGCGGAGTCGGCGAACTTGTCCACACCTAACATGTCCAGCGGCTCCAGAATATCGTCTGCGAACCGGGAATCTCGACGCAAGTCCTCGGCAATTTCCTGCAAAACCGTCATCACCTCATCCACGTCCTCTCGGTACGCGACGCCGATTTCGCACAGATAGTAGGAGTAATCCGTCGTCATGTTCTTTATCTTTTCGATGACCCCGTGGGGAACGACATGGACGTTGCCGGACAAGTCACGGAGCTTAATGGTTCGCAGTTCGATTTCTTCGACAATTCCTGCCACCCCGGCGACCTCAACCACATCCCCCACCCGGACGGAATTTTCCAGGAGGATAAAGAATCCGGAGATCAAGTCTTTCACGAGACTTTGGGCGCCAAAACCAATGGCCAATCCTCCCAGCCCGGCAGCCGCCAACAGGGGCTTCAAGTCTATACCGATTTCGGACAAAATCATCATGGCCCCGACGGCAACAATGGCGATCCTCGCGACATCCCTGACGATGTGCGTCAACGTATACGCTCTCTTGGTTTGGGCCTGGCTGGGAAGCGTGCCTTCATACATGCTGCGGAGTCGCGCCATGGCGCGCTTCAGCAGCGCCAACAAGACGAGCGTGACCGCAGCGATGAGAAGCACCCGTAATCCCGACGTGGAGAACCAGTCGAACGACCGATCAAGGAATCGAGTGAAATACGATGCCGTCATGCCACACCTCCTCTGATGTCAGATCTATCGTGGTGACTACTGGCTGCAGACCCCCCTGGTCGCACGAGAATAATCTTTGGCTATGATGAAATGAATACGACTGCGGTATAAGCCGGAACCGCCACCGAGGTTCCTTGACGAGACACAACCAGGTGCGTCGGCATCGAATCCTGTCCGGTCCCGCCGAATTCCTTGGCCATGGAGTCTATACGCAGTTGCCATGCGCCGGGAAGCTCGGGCAACAACACCGTGACCGGCAACTTGTTGAATCCCAAGACCAGCAGAGCCGCTTCTCCCTCCTTCACCCAGCGATGAATCACTAATACATTCTCTTGCTCAAAGACCCAGACCTTGTGGCAGATCGTCTGGGCATCCCCTGCACTCAGTGGCGGGAGCGTCTTCCTGAGTTGTATGAGTCTGCTGGTCCATCGGAGTAAACCAGCCTGACGCTCATCGAGTCGTTCCCGGTTCACCCTGGAGCGCTCGAAAGTAGCCATGTCTTGCGGATCGGGAATGTCCTCTGCCTTCCAGCCGAAATGGGCGAACTCCCTCCTGCGGCCTTGCCTCACCGCTTCGATCAGATCGGGATCGCTGTGCTCGATGAAATACTGGAATGGTGCGGTCTCGCCATATTCCTCGCCCATGAACAAGAGCGGAATGTTGGGCGACAGCAGCACGATGGCCCGTGCAACCTTGAGTGCCTCGAAGGGCAGCTGCGTGCTCAAGCGATCCCCGACCGCGCGGTTACCGATCTGATCGTGATTTTGCGAGAACACGACGAGTTGGGACGGCCGACATTGCTGCGACGAGTTCCCATGTCGACGCCGGCGGTGACCTGAATACTGTCCGCTGTAGACGAACCCCTCACGAACTGCTGTGCCAAGATCCATCAGGCCGTGGAAGTCCTCGTAATATCCCCGCTGCTCGCCGGTCAGCACCACGCGTAACGCATGATGAAAATCATCATTCCATTGTCCGTCAAGACCATATCCTCCCGTAGCAGGCTGTTCGATGATCCGCGTATCGTTGAGGTCGCTTTCCGCAATGACGGGAATGATCCGGCTCAGACGCGCGGCCTGTTGTTGCACCGAAAACGCAAGTTCTTTCAAAATGTGAGTGGCGCTAAAGTCGTAGATGCCGTGAATCGCGTCCAGCCGTAATGCATCGATGTGGTACTCCGTGATCCAGTACAAGGCGTTGCTGACGACATAATGGCGGACCCCGTCGCTGTCGGGGCCATCGTAATTGATCGCCGAGCCCCAAGGAGTCTTGTATCGATCAGTAAAATAGGGACCGAACTCGCCGAGATAATTCCCCTCCGGCCCAAGATGGTTGTACACGACGTCCAGGATCACGGCGAGCCCTGCCGCATGACAGGCATCCACCAGGCGCTTCAATCCGTCCGGGCCTCCGTAGCTGGATTGAACCGCATAGGGATAGACCCCGTCATAGCCCCAATTGCGCCCTCCCGGAAACTGCGCCACCGGCATGAGCTCGATGGCCGTGATGCCCACCGATTCTTTGAGATAAGACAAATGCGGAATGATCGCGTCGAACGTCCCTTCGCGCGTGAACGTTCCGACGTGCAACTCATAGATGATCATATTTTCCAACGGCATCCCGCGCCATGTCGTATCTGTCCAGCGGAAGGAGTCCGGATCGACGACCACCGAGGGACCATGGACGCCCTCAGGCTGGTATCGAGACACAGGATCGGGACGCGCATTCTTCCCGTCCAGGAGATAACGATACCACCCGCGCGGGCCGACTCCCTCGACCGTGACCTCGAAATAACCCTCCGAAGAGGGTTGCATCGGAATGGCCGTCCGATCCTGATCCACCAACTCCACCGCAACGGTACGGGCGAACGGAGCCCAGACTTTAAACCGCACCCGATCAGCCTCGATCATCCGGGCACCGAACTCCAGCTGCCAGACTCCATCCATCGTCACCCCTCTTTTATTCCCGCATTCCCTCTTATTTCCACATTACGGAAGGCTCACTCCTTAATCAAGATAAGAGGTGACAAGAAAAATCTTCCTTGCATAAGCCGGGAAAGAACCGTATGAAATCAGGAGACAGTATCCGCTGACCCTGGCGCGCTATCCGGAAGAACGAACTTGGAAGGAGGAGGCATGAGACTATGGCCGGGGAAACCCTATCCGCTCGGCGCGACATGGGACGGCGAAGGGGTGAACTTCGCCCTCTTTTCAGAAAACGC
>JAENWB010000122.1:0-20221 GCA_016650275.1 Nitrospiraceae bacterium
ATGGACGCATCAGGACTCGCAATCCAGAAAACCTACGCGGGAGACACCTGTGTGCTGGCCCTCCCTGACCAACTCAGACAGGCGTTCACGAACTTGTTGATGAATGCCATTCAGGCGATGAAAGGCCGAGGGGTCTTATGTCTTTCGACATCCCTAACCGATACATCCGTCGTGACCACGATCGCGGATTCAGGCCCCGGCATTCCGAAACAGCATCTATCGAAAATTTTCGATCCATTCTTTACCACCAAGGGACAGGGCGAAGGATCCGGACTTGGCCTGACCGTCGCGCGCCGGATCATCAAGAAATTCGGAGGGGACATCAGAATTGAGAGCCAGGAGGGAAGCGGCACCTCGTGCATCGTGACCATCCCGGTAATGTCTATTCTACCGCCCACACAGGAGGCTTCATGAACCGAGTCAACGTCTCGCTCTACGCCGTAGCCCTCACCGTCCTATTAAGCCGCGGGAAAACTCGGTTATTACAAAATGCGCTGCTGCGATCTCACGCGTGGTGGGGCCAGAATAGCCCGCAGGTTTCTCAAATAGACCAGCCTTCTCACCCGCCCAACCCTGGCGCGCCGAGACGCGTCTTGTCCCTAGCGCGGCCACAGCGAGCGAGGAGGCGAATCGTACTCTTTGCGTACGTTGAGCCTCTGAGCGATGCGAGAACAAAACTGGCGGTCTTTTTCAGTATCCTGCTAATCTCTGGGCTCTGGTGGGGGCCCTTCGCCCTATCCGCAAAGGAACGCCCAGGATCGCCCGGCATCCCGCCGGAGAAAGCGGCGGCCTATATCTATGCCGTCATCAAGGCCGATCGCACGCTGTACACGACGGAAATCGTCAATCGACTCCAGGCAAAAGGCGTCACTGCGGCATCTGAACATTGGGAGCAGGAGAACGCCCTCATGTTGCCGGCCCAGTTTCTCCAGCATTCGGGCAAGCTGGCAGCCGAGAACGGAAGCGGGATCCGCTATCGGCTGATCGGTCTCTGGCCTATTTACCGGCGCAACGCTCCGGCGAGTGATCTCGAGCGCAACGCGTTGGAGTCTCTTCGAAAAAATCCCGCCCTGCCGGTCACCGGAATCGTGACCAGTGGGCGCCAACAATACTTTCAGGCGATCTATCCCGACCTCGCCGTCTCGCCTGCCTGTGTAGACTGCCACAACGGTCATCTGCTCAGCCCGAAACGGGACTTTAAGCTCAACGATGTGATGGGCGGGATCGCCATCACCATTCCATTGGAGTAGGGATGGCGATGGCCGCGCGAGACTGGCGGGACGAGCGAGACGGGTGAGAGTTCGAGGTTTTCTAAATTTCGAACCCCGAACTTCGAACTTCGGATCACGCCTGTCGCGTTAGACGTGCCCGTCGCTCGCTTGCGAGGCTGGCGGACTTGTTCAGTATCCTGTTAGGCAGGCGGGTGAACCGAGGCCTGAGGCTTGGAGGCGGCCTGGTACTCTTCACGGTAGATGGAAATCACCGTCATCAGGATGCTCATGAGGATCGGCCCCACGAACAGACCGATCAGGCCATAGAGAGCCAGCCCGCCGAGAATGCTGAACACGAGAAAGAGCACAGGCATTTGGACGTTCTGTCCGATGAGCCAAGGTCGAAGGATCTGATCGACTGTCGACACCACGCCAACCCCCCACGCCAACATCACCAGCGCCTTGCCCATTGATCCGAGCATCAAAAAATACAGGACGACCGGAAACCACACGAACGCGGTGCCGCCGAACGGAAGCGGCGCGAGGAGGATCGTGAGCGCGGTGAGCACCACCGCAAAAGGAGCCCCCAGCGCGGCATAGGCTGCACCGGCCAGCAAGCCTTGGGCGACTGCGGTCAGGAGTATGCCCTTCACCACGGCGTGGATCGTGATATCCAGACGCGCGAAGATCTTCTGCTTCTGAGCATCGTCGAGCGGAACGAGTTCGTAGAGAAACCAGAGCCAGCGGCGACCATCCTTGTACAGGAACCAGAGCGTGAAGAGAATGATGAGAAAATCGCTGACCAGAATAAAGGCGTTCTTCAGCAGGTTGCTCAATTGATCGACGAAAAACCCGGAGACTACTTGCGCGCTCGACCGAACTAATGCCTCTAGCGCTTCCGGCTTCAGGAGATAGCGCCCGATCAAATTCTCAAGCGCTCCTCCGACCACCGGCACCTTCGAGAACTGCGCCGGCAGACGCTGGATACCGCCGGCTTCGATCCAGGCCCGTACCGCCAGCTCCGCGTCGACTGCTTCTCGCACCAGCATGATTGCCATCAGCAGCACCGGCACGACCACAATCGCCAAGACCCCCAAGGTCAGGCACCAGGCTGAGAGTGCGTCGCGCCCTCCCAGGCGGGCGGTCAATCGCACGTGAGCCGGATGGGTCATATGCGCGAGGATCACCGCCCACAGCACGGGAAAGAGAAACGGCCGAAACATCAGGGCGATCTGAGACAGGAGCAACAGAAGGAGAGCGAAGAACACGACGGTGAAGATCTGCGGCTTCGTCATGGATTGGATACGAACAGGAGAGAACCGGCAGACCTATCGGTGCACTTCGCCGCTGGACTCTTTATTTATCAAGCACTACAACCTGCTTGGCCCGGTGTGCAGAGAGATCACTGACGCTGCCCGGCAACTTCGGAAGCTCGTCGGGCCAGGCGGTTACCCCCATATCCGTCACACCTTGGAGCTTGGCGCCTTCTTCCATGATAAGCACCGGCGTATGGACTTCTCCGATGAGTGTCGCCGTCTTCATCAACTGGACTCGCTCATTCGCCGTCACGTTCGCCTTGATGCGACCGCTGCTGATCACCGTGCCGGCAGTAATCGTTCCCTGCACCAGTCCATCCTCGCCGATGATGACTTGCCCCTTAGTCTGGATTTCGCCATCAAGGCGGCCATCGATCCGCACCGTCCCTTCAACATGGATCTCGCCTTTCAACACCACCCCTTTGGCCAAAAGAGTAATGTTGTCATCTCCAGCAAAGCTATTGTTCTTCATGCGTCATTCCCCCTTCACGCCAGATCGTTGACGCCAGTTTACACTATTCCTCTCAGTGCAGCCTAGGAGAATCCGAAAGTATGCCGGAACCGTTCCCATATTCCCCCTCCATGCACCTCACAATAGACGCTGGGCTCCGTGCCCTCGATGAACACCTCCGATACCTGCTCGGGACACTGAAATGTGGCCAACTGCCCGGTCTTCGGATCAATGTCGCGAGTGACCACACCGGGCGGCATCTCGAATGCGGGAACATTGGGCGGAATGACCCGGCGCGCGAGCTCCATCCAAATCGGTAAGGCCGCCTGCGACCCCGTGAGACGCAGAGGCCGTTCATCGTCGAATCCCACCCAGACCCCGATCACCACGTCGGACGTGTAGCCTACAAACCAGGCGTCGCGATAGCCGTCGGTTGTGCCAGTTTTCCCGGCCACCATACCTTTGAGTCCGAGTACTTTAGCTTTGCTCGCAGTGCCGCGCTGGATGACGCCTTCGAGGAGAGACGTCAACACATAGGCCCCTTGAGGCGAGGTCGCCTGTTGCCGATCCGGCACGCCATTCCAAACAATGTCTCCCTGTTGATCCCTGGTCGATCGCACCGCAGTCGGCTTGACGGCGATCCCTCCATTGGCAACCGCTCCATACGCCGCCGTGATCTCCATCAACGACACAGACGAACTGCCCAAGGCCACCGACGAAAGGTCATTGCCAATGGCACTCGTCACGCCAAGACGGTGCAGCAGCTGCACGATCGGCTTGGTCCCCACTGCCATGGCCGCCCGCACCGCCGGCACATTGAGCGACTGTTCCAACGCGCTCCGCAAAGTGATAGGCCCGTGAAATTGCTTGTCGTAGTTCTGCGGAGTCCAGGGACCGGCCTCCGATTCAAACGTCACCGGCTCGTCCGCCAACAAACTCGCCGCGGTCAACTGACCGGCTTGACCCTCACGGGCCGCCTCCAGTGCCGCAAGATAGACGAAGGGTTTGAAGAGTGAGCCCGGTTGCCTCCGTGCCTGAACCGCGCGGTTGAATTGGCTCCGCCGATAGTCCCGCCCTCCAACCAACGCCAGCACAGACCCGGTCTTGGGATCGAGCACCACCACCGCCCCTTGCATTGATTCCAACGAACTGTTCAGATAGGGATGCGTTGCCTCTAACTTGGCCAGTCCCTTCTCCAGCGATTCGGTGGCCGCCTGCTGGATCATGGGATCGAGTGTGCTATCAATCCGCAAGCCCTCCGGCAAGGGGACCACGCCGGCCTCTTCCACCTCCCGAAGCACGGCATCGACAAAGTAGGGCGCATCGGTCAAGACGTCCTCTGACGGAGTCACGCGCACCGGTTCATTCACGGCACGTTTCCAGGCCTCCTCCGTCAGAAGACCTGTCTCCCGCAGCCGCCGCAACACGACATCCCGCCGCTGCTTCGCCAGCTCAGGATGTTTCGTCGGCGCGTAACTATTGGGGCCCTTGATCAGGCCTGCGATCATCGCAACCTCTTCGATCGCCAATTCCTGAAGAGTCTTGCCGAAATAGCGATGGGCTGCCTCGCTCACCCCATAGATCGAAACAAATCCCGCCTGCCCGAGATAGATTTCATTCAGATAGCTTTCGAGGATATTCTGTTTCGTGTACTTCACTTCCAATACCAGCGCCGCCAGGGCCTCCTTGAATTTTCGTCCCATCGTCCGCTGCGGCGAGTAAAATAAATTCTTCGCCAACTGCTGCGTGATGGTGCTGCCGCCCTGCACCACACCTCCCTTCGTAAAATTGGTCCAGACTGCCCGCCCTACGGCAACCGGATCGATGCCGAAATGGGAATAGAACCGGCGATCTTCGATGGTCAGGACCGTCTCAATGATCCGTGGAGGAATCTGTGCCAACGGAATCCATTCGCGCACCTGGCGTGACTCACCACGCACACCACTCAGGAGTTCCGGCTCGAGAAAGATGGGAAAGAGCGCGGTCCCATCAAGCGGAGACAGGACATCCGTCACTCGCCCCTGATCCAACGGCATCGTCACCATCGTCGCGCCGACATGACCCTCCGGCTGCGGATGGAGATGGACCGTCAGGGCCTCTTCGGTCAACTGATAGTCGCCAGGAGACTGCACCGGCACTGTCACTCGTCGATAGCCCAACCGTTGCAGCCGCTCAAGAAGATGGCTGTGCAAGAGGGAGAGATCGGGCTTCAGAAGAAAGGGGCCACTGTACAGGCGCAGGGGGGGATGATCATCACTCTTGGGCAGTTCAAGAAAGGTCGCCAGATACGCGCCATAGACCACAGCGACGAGGCCGAGCGCGGCGACGAGGCCTGCCAAGGCCATACTCCCATATGTCACCCATCGTACAGATCTACTCACGGTTTTGGAACCTCACCACAGCATAACAAAACAAGCGGGACGGGCGGGACGTGTTCATCTGGTTTCTCTGGTTTCTCTGGTTAGTCTGGTTCAACTAAATAAACGAGACAAACCAGAGAAACCAAGCAGTTTTTCTTACGCATCTCGCGTTCCGATCTTCTGGGGCAGAAGTGAGCCGACAACCATCCCCGTCGCCGCCACGAGAAACCCAACCAGTTGCGGAGGCCAGATCGAGTCGGGCGAACCGAACAGTTCCCACCCCATCCAGGTCATCAGCCCTGCCACGAGGGCAAGCAAAGCTCCTTGCGTCGTCGCGCGGGGCCAAAAGAGCCCGGCACAGAGTGGAACGAAGGCCGCCACCAGCGTCACCTTGTAGGTGTTCACCACCAGCTGGTAGATGCTGGAGCTGGAGCTCAGAGCGATAGTCAGAACCAGAGCGGCAAAGACCACCACAACCAGCCGCATGATCCGAAGAAACTCCCAGTCACTGAGGTGAGGCAGCGCCCCTTTGATCACATTCTCGCTCAGTATCACCGACGGCGCCAACAACGTCGCGCTGGCACAGCTCATCACCGCCGAAAGGACGGCCCCGAAAAATACGATCTGTGCGAAGGCCGGTGTATGACGCAGGATCAAAGTCGGCAATATAAGTTGAGAATCCTGATCGAGGAGTACATTAAACGTGGCCGGATCGATCAGCGTCGCCGCATAGGCCAGAAACATCGGCACAAAACAGAAACAGAAGTAGAGCACCCCGCCCAGGATCGATCCCCGAACGGCGGTTCGTTCGTTCTTCGCGGACGTGATACGCTGAAACACGTCTTGCTGGGGAATCGATCCGAGCATCATGGTGATCCCGGCCCCGATGAAGGGTATCCAGGCCGCGGCCGTGGCCGACGGGAAAAACTCCAGCTTGCCGGCCTGGGCCGCATGGCTGATCACTGCCTCCACACCTCCAGCTAACCCGCTGACCACGGAAACGATATACAGCAGTCCCCCCATGATCACGGAGATTTGGACGAAGTCTAGAATAGCGATAGAAAACATGCCGCCGAAGGTCGTATAGGTCAGGACGATCACCGCACCGATCACCATCCCAACCGACTGACTCACTGCGCCGTCCGTGACCACGTTCAGAACCAATCCCAACACTTTGAACTGCGCAGCCACCCATCCGAGATACGAAGCCGCGATGCATATGGCACAGAGTACCTCAACTGCGCGGTTGTACCGCAGACGATAGAAGTCGCCGACGGTCAGGAGATTCAGCCGGTAAAAACGAGGAGCAAAAAATACCCCCACCAGAATCAAGCAGAGGCTCGACCCGAAGGGATCGGCGACGACGCCGCGCAGCCCTTCCTTTGCAAACGTGGCCGAGACCCCGAGTACGGCCTCTGCCCCGAACCAGGTCGCAAAGACCGTGGCCATCACGACCGGCAGCGGCAAGCTCCGACCGGCCACCGCAAAATCTTTCGTGGTATGGACCCGCCTGGCGGCAGCCAGTCCGATCCCCACCGACAGGAGCAAATAGAGAACGATGAATCCCAGAATCATGGAGGCGGCTCAGGCATATGTGTGAGCGGATTCTAGCTAGGCTTCAGCAAGGGCGCAACGGCAGAGAGGCAGAACAGGAATACACTCCCACAGGATGGCCGAACAAGACTGGCGGGACGAGTTCATCTGGTCTATCTAGTCTGTCTGGTTCAACCAAATAAACGAGACAAACCAAACATACATGACCACCCAGCTAGCCCCCTGTTCCCTTGAGTAATTGCATGGTAGTCTAATCACAGTTGCTACCAAGAGGGATACCTGTGAACGATCACGACTTCCATCGTCGGGAATCCTCTCGGAAGACAGCAGGGCTGTGGCTACAGCTCCTCGTTGGAACGATCGGAATAGGGATAGTGTTGGCCGGGCTACCGGCCCAGGCGAGCGAGTCGCAGACACCGTGGGAATGTTCGAGTTATACCGGCGACGCCCTCACTCGTTGTGTGGAGGCCTTCGCCGAGTCGCAGCGCGACCAGATCGCGACACTCCAAGAAAAAGTGCAAGCCCAACAAGAGACCGTCAATCTCTTAAAAGATCAGCTCGACCGTCAGGCGTCTACGAGCGCCGAGTTGCAACGTCAACTGGCACATCCACCCGCTGTCGTGCAAACGGTCCCTCCCCTCTACGCCTACCCCCCCGTGGGTCTCGGCTTCTACTTGGGTCGCCCCTGGATCTATGGAGCTCCATTTTTTTACCGCCCATACATCTTCGGCCCACGCTACTATGGACCACGCCACCTGGGCCACCGTTGGTAACGCACCTCCCCAATCTATTTACTTGTGGTAAGTAGGATGCTCAAATAGACCGTCCAGCAAGGCCGCAGGTGAGTCGAAACCGGAGGCGTACCCTCTGGGGTACGTTGAGGATTTCGATGAGCCGAGAACGCTGCTGGCGGACTATTTCAGCATCCTGCTAAGCATTATTGTCTTGAGCCCCACCGCAGCATCGCATACCCTACACAGGTCGAGGACTTGTGATATCAGGTCCGTTGCAGTCATACATTAAAGAAAGGACCGCTCATGCGCTTCATTGTCTCCTGTCTGGTGACCGTGCTCTGCCTTGGGACCACTGCGGCATTCGCTGCGACTCCTGAGCCCACGACCGATGAACAAAAAACCCTTTATGCCTTGGGGTTAGCCATCAGCCAATCGCTCGGGGCCTTCAGCCTGAGCGAGTCAGAGCTTGATCTCGTGAAGTCCGGCCTCACCGATGGGGTCTTCAAAAAGACCCCCAAAGTAGACCTCCAGACGTTCGGCCCGAAGATTCAACAACTGCAACAGGCCCGCGCCTCGGTTGTCGCAGAAGCGGAGAAGAAAGCGGGAGTTTCGTTCCTCGCGAAAGCCGCGGCAGAACCCGGCGCCCAAAAAACCGAGTCCGGTGCGATCCTCACGACCATCAAGGAAGGAAAGGGCGCAACCCCGAAAATCACGGACACGGTGAAGGTGCACTACCATGGAACTCTGACCGATGGAACCGTGTTCGATAGTTCCGTCAAGCGAGGCGAGCCGGCCACGTTCGGATTGAATCAAGTGATCAAGTGTTGGACGGAAGGGGTACAGCAGATGAAAGTCGGCAGCAAGAGCAAATTGGTCTGCCCATCGAACCTTGCCTATGGCGACAAAGGCGCGCCCCCCACTATCAAGCCCGGCGCGACATTAGTGTTCGAGGTCGAACTCCTCGAAATCGTCGCGGCCAAGTAGTCCCGCACGATCGTCCTCACCAGGTCGAGCGGGACAGTCTCCCGCTCGACCTGGTTTGGCTACCCTTTCCACGGAAGGCTTGTCGGGTAGCGGGCTTGTCCCTCTGACCCTCACCGTACTGTTGGGGACTGGCGCCCTTCTTTTTTTGCGCCTGTCCCCTGGTCTCCGCACGCTGCTCTCTCGACGCGGCTCAGCGATTTTAGGCATAATTGTCTTGATCCCCATCGCGACATCGCATAACTTACACAGCTTCAGGCCTTGTGATATCGGGTCCGTCGCAGTCACACATAAAGAAAGGACCGCTCATGCGCTTCATTGTCTCCTGTCTGGTGGCTGTGCTCTGCCTTGGGACCACTGCGGCATTCGCTGCGGCTCCTGAGCCCACGACCGATGAACAAAAAACCCTCTATGCCTTGGGATTAGCCATCAACCAATCGCTCGGGAACTTCAGCCTGAGCGAGTCTGAATTTGAACTCGTGAAGTCCGGCCTCATCGATGGGTTCTTCAAAAAAGCCTCCAAGGTAGACCCTCAGGCATTCGGTCAGAAGATTTCAGAACTGCAACAGACCCGCGCCTCCATCATCGCTGAAGCGGAGAAGAAAGTGGGGGCCGCGTTCCTCGCGAAAGCCGCGGCAGAACCCGGCGCCAAGAAAACCGAGTCCGGCGCAATCCTCACGACCATCAAGGAAGGGAACGGCGCAACGCCAAAAGTCACGGATATGGTGAAGGTGCACTATCTCGGAACCCTGATCGACGGGACAGTGTTCGATAATTCCACCAAGCTGGGCGAGCCCGCCATGATCAGAGTCAATGAAATGAGCAAGTGTTGGGTGGAAGGAATGCGGCAAATAAAGGTCGGAAGCAAGAACAAATTGATCTGCCCGTCGACTCTTGCCTATCGCGACAAAGGCTTGCCCCCTTTTATCAAGCCCGGCGCGACGTTAGTGTTTGAGATCGAACTCCTCGAGATCGTCGCGACCAAGTAATTTCGCACTGTCACCCTCAGGAGGTCGAGCGGGAGAATGCCCGCTCGACCTCGGACATCCTCACCGTTCAACAGGCAATTCCACGCTTGCCGGCCCATGACTCCTTGCGCCGTCCCTTGATTCGCCTTGTCGTCCTTCGTGCCGGACAGCTGACTAAGAAAGCACCGATTGGGACGTGGCAGGCCTGGCGAAGGTCGTGTCGATCGGAGAGCCTGAACTCATCAGCCGACGCTTCCAGATAAAGTACAGGACCGGAATGACGATCAGCGTAAGGATGGTCGAGCTGACCATGCCGCCGATCATCGGTGCCGCGATCCGTTTCATGACATCGGCGCCCGTACCCGTGGTCCACATAATGGGGAGCAAGCCGCCCATAATCGCGGCGACCGTCATCATCTTAGGCCGTACTCGCTGGACCGCTCCTTCCATGATGGTCTCGCGCAGGTCGTGAACCGTCGCCATGCGACCTTCGTGCACTCGCCGCTCATAGGCCTCGTCGAGATAGACGAGCATGACCACTCCCGTCTCCGCCGCCACGCCGGCCAGTGCGATGATGCCCACCCAGACTGCCACGCTCAAGTTGTAGCCCAGATAGTCGAGATACCAGATGGCTCCGATCGCGGCGAAGGGGACGGACAGGAGCACGATGAGGGATTTCGCCAGCGAACCGAAGTTGAGATAGAGCAGCAAAAGAATGATCGCAATGGTGACGGGAACAACCAGCTTTAATCGCTCTTCGGCCCGTACCAGATGTTCGTATTGACCGGTCCAGATCAGCCGGTAGCCGGAGGGTAACGTCACTCGTTCTCGGACTACGCGCTGAGCATCTTCGACGTAGCCGCGCAGATCGCGGCCGCTGACCGCGACCGAAACCAAACCGGCCAGCGCTCCCGCCTCGTCCGCGATCGACGGCGGTCCCTGCGTGATGACGAGATCGGCAATTTGTCCGAGCGGAATCTGCGCACCGCTTGGCGTGGGGATCAGTACCCTCTTGAGCCGGTCTGGGTCATCGCGCAGTTCGCGCTTATAGCGCACATTGACCGAATACCGCTCTCGTCCCTCGACTGTGGTCGTCACGTTTTCTCCCCCGATGGCCGAGGTGATCACCGCTTGCACGTCTCCCACCGTCAGACCATAACGGGCCGCTTCGCGTCGGTTCACGGTTAGATCTAGATAATAGCCTTCATTCAGCCGTTCGGCAAAGGCGCTTTTCGTGCCCGGCACGTTTGCCAAGACTTGCTCAATCTCCAAGCCAATTTTCTCAATGATCTTCAGATCCGGCCCCAAGACCTTAATACCGACTGGGCTCCGGACGCCGGTCGTGATCATCTCGGTGCGAGTCTGAATCGGCATCCACCAGATGTTCGGAAAGCCGGGAATGCGCAGCTTCGCATCCATCTCATCCAATAACCGGTCCCAGGTCATGCCGGGCCGCCATTCTGCTTCCGGCTTAAGGGTGACCGTGATCTCGGCCATGCCGACAAAGGCTGGATCGGTGGCAGTCGGAGCCTTCCCCATCTTGCCGAACACTCGTTCCACTTCCGGGAAAGTCGTGAGCAACTGATCCTGGACCTGCAAGACTTTTGCCGATTCAGGAATCGAGAGACCAGGGACGGTGGTCGGCATGTATAGAATCGTCCCTTCGTTCAGCGGCGGCATGAATTCCGCGCCGAGGCGTGAAAAGATCGGCGCCGTGAATCCCACGACCACCACCGCCAGTCCAAGTGTCAGCCACCGGATACGCAATGCACCGGAGAGGATGGGCCGATACAGCGCGATCAGCAACCTGTTCAACGGATTCTTGGTTTCCGCTCGGATGCGCCCCCGGATAAGGAGGACCATCAGAACAGGAGCCAAGGTCACCGAGAGCGCGGTAGAAAAGAGCATGGCAAACGTCTTGGTGTAGGCCAGCGGCGTGAACAACCGCCCCTCCTGCGATTCCAGTGCAAAGATCGGCAGGAATGCCACGGCGATCACGAGCAGTGAAAAGAATAAGGGACGACCGACTTCTTTGGCCGCCGCAATGATGGTTTCAATCCGGTCTGCATTCGGCGATTGTTCCAACCGCTTATGCGCGTTCTCCACCATGACGATGGCCGCATCCACCATCGCGCCGATGGCAATGGCGATCCCTCCGAGCGACATGATGCTAGACGTGATGTTCAGGTAAGCCATCGGGATGAAGGCGAGCAGCACGGCCACGGGCAGGATGAGAATCGCCACCAGGGCGCTGCGCAGGTGAAACAGAAAGACGACCGCCACCAGGCTGACGATGATGCTCTCCTCTACGAGCTTCTCTCGAAGCACGGCAATCGCCCGATGAATGAGATCAGACCGGTCGTAGGTGGGAACGATGTGGACACCTTTCGGCAGGGCCGGCGTGATCTCTGCCAGCTTGGCTTTGATCCGCTCGATCACGGCGAGCGCATTCTCTCCGGCCCGCATGATCACGATGCCGCCGACCGTCTGGCCCTTGCCGTCCAATTCGGCTACGCCTCGCCGCTGGTCTGGCCCGATTTGGACATGAGCGATATCCCGAACCAAGATAGGCGTGCCTCGCCCATCCGTCCCGACAGGGATCAGCTCAATATCCTCGATCGAGCGCAAGTAACCGCGTCCGCGAATCACATATTCTGTGCCGGCCATTTCCAAGACACGGCCACTTACCTCCGCATTGCTGTTCCGGACCGCTTCGATGATCGTCTTGATCGGTAACCGGTAGGCGGCCAACGTGTTCGGGTCTACTTCGATTTGATACTGCTTGACGAACCCGCCTACCGCCGACACTTCTGCCACGCCTGGCACACTTTCCAGTTGGAAGCGCAGATACCAATCTTGCAGACTGCGGAGCTGCGCCAGGTCATGTGCGCCGGATTCATCCACCAGTGCATACTGATACACCCACCCGACGCCGGTTGCGTCAGGACCTAGCGTCGGTGCGACTCCTGAGGGCAACTTCCCGGTCAACTTCTGCATATATTCCAGCACACGACTTCTTGCCCAGTACAAGTCCGTCCGGTCTTCGAAGATCACATACACATAGGAGACCCCGTATTCTGAAACCCCCCGCACTCGTTTGACTTTCGGACCGGCGAGCAGGGAGGTGACGATCGGATAGGTGACCTGATCTTCAATCAACGTGGGGCTGCGCCCCTCCCACTCGGTATAGATGGTCACCTGGACATCGGACAGATCCGGAATCGCATCCAGCGGAACCTTAAAACCCGCCCACAGGCCCCAGGTGGCCAACAACAAGACACACAGGATGATCAGGATTGGATTGCGGGCGCTTCCTTCAATAAGTCGTGCGATCATTTCTTCTCACCCTCCCACCCCGCGGGCACCGAGACGCCCGCTTTTCCCGATTACATGCCTCCCCCGGCGACTGAGAACTGATACTTTTCGGCAATGGGCGGTCGCCCTGGTACCGTCACATTAACCGTCACCACCCAGGTGCCGCCCATGCCGAACAGCACGGTCCCTTCGTAGAGCCCATCCTTGGTATGGCTAGCCGTGACCTTGGAATCGGTCATGCCCGGCATCGGCATCGTATAGACGAACACGACTTGCGCATTGGCCACTGGCTTGCCGGCTTGATCTGCGAGCGTCAGCTTGAGCAGCACATTACCGGCCTTGGGGTGTTCCGGCGCCGGATTCAACGCGAGGGACAATCCGGCGACCTGACGGGTCTCTGTAATGGATGGTCCTTCCACCCCCTTCATTCCTTCCATCCCCTTCATATCCGCCATCTGCATGCCTTTCATGTCACCCATGTTCATGCCTTCCATCGTGCCTTCATAAGCGCCGCGCATCTGCCAATCGCCCATGCCGATCCGGCCCATCATGGCCTGCATACTCGACGCTGAGGCCAACTTGCTCTCTGCGTCCAACAGGAAATTGGCCGAGGTGACGATGCGATCTCCTGCTTTGAGTCCTTCCAGCACCTCCACGTCATCCTGGCTTCGCCGTCCCAGCTTGACTGAAGCCGGCTCATACCGGCCTTGCCCCCTATCCAAAAAGACGAGTTGACGAAGTCCGGTCTCCAGCACCGCTTCCTTTGGTATGACTAACGTGTTGACCGCGTCAGTTTGCACGGTCACGTTCCCGTACATGCCCGGCTTCAGCTTCAGTCCTGGATTCGGCAATTCCAAGCGCACCCGCACGGTGCGGGCCTCGGTATTCAGCGTGGGGTAGACGTACGAGACCATGCCCCGAAACGTTTCTCCTGGATAGGCGGCGAACGTGACTGAAGCCGGCTGGTTGAGTGTCACCGCCGCGACCTCGGACTCATAGATGTCGGCAGAGATCCAGACCGTGGAGAGATCCGCCACCTCATAGAGTGTCGTGCCTGGTTCCACATATTTTCCTGGTAAGGCCTCTCGCTTCAGAACGATCCCGGAGGACGGGGCATAGACCGTGAGCACCGGCTCCGCTGTACCTCGACGCTCCAGAGCGGCGATTTGCGCATCGGTCAGATCCCACAGTCGCAAGCGCTCACGCGCACTTACCACGAGGGACGCCGCGTTGGTTTTAATTTCATCAAGAGGGCTCGTGGCCAGTTGGCCCTGCGTCCTCAAGGCGAGGAGATACTCGTCCTGCGTGGTCAAGAGGTCCGGTGAGTAGAGGGTAAAGAGGGGTTCGCCTTTGCGTACGGGGCGACCGATCGAATCGACAAAGACCTCTCGCACCCACCCGGAGGTTTTCAATGTGACCTGAGTGAGCCCACGTTCGTCGTAGCCGACCGTACCGACCGCACGAATCTCTTGCCCTAGTACAGCGATGCCGGCTGGCGTGCTTCGGACCCCGATCAACTGTCTCATCACAGCCGGAATCACCACAGCCCCGGACGGCGCTGCGGACATGCCCTCCATCGGCATCCCTTTCATGTTCATCTGCTTCATATCTCCCATTTCACCCGCCCGCCCTGGGGCAGCCAAGGCGACCCCTGTTCCCATGGTCATGCCGGCCATGTCACCCATCATTCTGTGGGCGGTGAAGAAACCGATGGCGACTCCGGCGATCGCACCGATCGCCACAGCGCCAACCACGAAACTTTTTCTGTATGCAAGCTGGTTCATCGATGTTCCTCCTTCTGTTCTGCGTTAGCTCTGCTGATT
The DNA here is from genome assembly GCA_016650275.1 of Nitrospiraceae bacterium. Lineage (GTDB taxonomy): Bacteria > Nitrospirota > Nitrospiria > Nitrospirales > Nitrospiraceae > Palsa-1315. The sequence continues at coordinate 14,714 of JAENWB010000122.1, forward strand.
GAAGTCGATCCCGACGACCTGCTCAAGCTCAGCGAGTCGATACTGGCGTTCCACGAGGGCCTTGAAATACTCAAGCTGAAATCCTCGCCAGGCCCGCTGCGCGTCAATAAGATCAAGGAAACCCGCTGTCCCCGCACGATACCCCACGCGCGCCGCTTCCAGGCTCTGCACGCCCTGTGGCAAGATGGTGGTGCGGTACAACGTGGCCACCTGGTCAGTCGCCTTGAGCTTGGCCAGGAGGTCGTTGATCTGAAACCGGGTCAGGTTTTCTAAGGTATGTTGCTGCGCCTGCGCGACCGCGACCGCCGCCGCCGCCTCCTGCACTCCCGCGTCGTACTTCGGCTTGGTCCAAAACGCGAAGGGGATACTCATCGCCACGTAGGCGCCAAATCCGTCGTTGGCTTGAAAGTTCTGGAAGCGCTGAAATGCCACGTTGAAGTCCGGGTAGTACTGACGCTGGGCCAGCGCGCGGTACTGCTCGCTCCGCTGCACATCCAGCTCGGCGGCTTTGAGCTCCGGCCTGTCGTTCAGCGCGAGACGGTGCAGATCGTCGAGGGGCTTCGGGAGTGGCAGTTGAGAGGGTGCTTGCGCAATGCCCAAGGGTGATGCGGGATCCCGATCAAGCAGCGTATTCAGCATCGCCTCGGCGGTTTCCCGACGCTGTTCCAGGACGGGAAGACGTTCAAACAGCAGGGACAGCTCGACCTGGGCCTTGAGGACATCGGCCTGGCTTCCCTTGCCCACACGGAACTTCGCGTTCGCAATCTCCACAAATTGTCTGGACAGCCCCACCTGTTCATGATGAATCTGGATCGCCTTCTGCGCGAGAAACAGATCGTAGTAGGCCTGCTTCAGGCGGGCGACCAGTTCCCGTTCCTTCGCGCGGACCGCCTGCTCGGTCATCTCGGCCGAACGACTCGCCACGTCGCCTTTGAGCGCACGTTTGCCGGGGAAGGGGAGATTTTGTGAGAGACCGAAGATACTGTTGTCCGATTTTGTGACGTTGAAGCTCTGGGGGAAATTCCACAACTGGACGGACAGGATCGGGTCATCCAATGACCGCGCCGGCGTAATCCGATTCGTGGCGGCTTCCCATTGCTTGCGTGCTGCTACAAGCTCAGGATTTCTCGCCAGGACCTCTTGGACCAATTCCGGCAACACCAGCTTGTGGCGCAGCACAGAGTCGGTATCCTGTGCCCGCGACAGTCCACTGCTGAAGAACATCACCAACACTGACGCAACCATCACACACTGACGTTGTCTATTCCGTCTCATAGAAATACCCTCCCAGAGTTCCCACACGTTCGAAGCCCTGTCTGCGCTCTGGCTCTAGGTGGCCAAGAGCACTAGACGGTAGGCCGGACGCTGAAACTGAGCGTCGAACGACACACGTGATGGCACAGGAGCGATTGTGAGGTATGGGATGGGAAGATCAGATGCGAAGCACGGAAATCTTGAGCAGGAGATCCTGGGAAGGACCGACTGTGGGATGATCGGACAAGCGGCTGCCGGGTGAGGTGTGAATGACAAGAAGAGCTAACGAGGCGGTGTCTTGAGAACAGATCGTCTGACTGTCACTGTTGAGGTGGAGCTTATCGACAGACTGCACTCCGAGCGTCTTAAACGCATCGCAGAGCTGAGAGACAGGTTGTTCATCTGGAGTCGAACAGCCGTTTTCCATCGCTGCGGGCGTGGCAGCATTCACCGGCAGAAGGCAGGCATAGGCATTGAAGCTCAACGCGAAAAAGAGCACGACGAGGGCGCATGCTAGAACCGAACGGAAGCGATGGGAATGTACTCGCATCGCGTCAGTCTATCCCTCTCCATCCCACCCGTCAAGAGTGCACCACAAACACTTTCGATCCCAGCACCCCTACTAGAACGAATCTAGCAAAGACTCGCCCAACCACTCGTACCAACTAGCCTGAACTTTGAAGCATCACTCATCAGAAATTCCCAGGTACATCAGTACACACAATAGCGGGTCCAGACATAGCGCTGAGCTTTTCCGCTCCTTGGTAAACAGAGTCACTGCTTCCCTGCGCGCATCCATTCGTACGCTCTTATCCAGTCCACTGCCACACCAAGCAAGGGCGTGAGGAGCTTTTGACTGCGGCCGTCGAGCGAGGCCCTTCTGATTCTTCAACTTCTCCATATAGGGATCAGGCAAACTGTCCTTCACTGCGCGCATCGAGCGACCACCGCTTTATCGTGGGGGCTCTGCGAGCAAGAAGGATGGTTGCCTGCTCCCTCGCCTCCCCACTTGCAGTTCTGTCCTCCAACCCGTAGACTAATACCTTCGCGATCCAGCCTGGCCTGAACAGTCCTGCCCGATCGTCCATCAGCTGATCAATACTTTATTCATTTGTTCGGTAGAGCTATGCCACCTACGATTCTCTTGAGCTGCGAGTCCATCAGCAAAAGCTACGGAGTGAAACCGCTGTTTGCTGATTTATCGATCGGGTTAGCCGAGGGCGATCATGTCGGATTGGTCGGGCCTAACGGCTCCGGCAAATCGACCTTGCTGAAGATCATGGCAGGGCTGGAAGAGCCGGATGAGGGCACGAGATCGATGCGCCGACAACTCCGCATCGGCTATGTGCCGCAAGACCCGTCATTTGACGGAACTCATACGATCGAGGACGTGCTGGCACAGGTCCTGATCGATGAAGGTCTGGACCCCCACGACCACAGCGATCGAACATCCGCAGCACTCAGCCTGGGAGAGTTTTCCGCGACCGACCAGTCCACGGCCACGCTCTCCGGAGGGTGGAAGAAACGCCTGGCCATCATCCGGTCGCTGATGCTGGAGCCGGACGTCCTTCTCATGGACGAACCGACCAACCATCTGGATGTCGAAGGCATCCTGTGGCTGGAACGATTGTTACGGGCCGAAGCCCGCGCTTTTCTCGTCGTCAGCCATGATCGTCGTTTTCTGGAAGCGGTGACGTCACGGATGATCGAACTGAATCGCAGTTATCCCAGCGGGATGTTCGAAGCCAATGGGAACTACAGCGACTTCCTGGAACAGCGGGATGCCGCGCTACACGCACAGGCCAACTATGAAGCCTCATTGGCCAACCGCGTCCGCCGCGAAGTGGAATGGCTCCGGCGCGGCCCCAAAGCCCGCACGACAAAGGCTAAATCGCGGATTGACTCAGCCGGACGCTTGATCGAGGAACTAAACAGCGCCGACGCTCGGAAGGACCAAGGCACAGCAGGCATCAATTTCACCGCTTCAGGACGCAGATCCAAACAGTTGGTCGAGGCCACGCAACTCTGCAAATCGCTCGGCGGGCGGCAGATCGTGAAGAATCTCGATCTCCTGCTCGGACCGGGCCAGCGGATTGGATTGCTAGGTCCGAATGGAAGCGGAAAGAGCACGCTTCTGAAGCTGATAGCCGGAACACTGAAGCCGGACGCAGGTACCATTATACGCGCGGACAAGCTGCGCGTGGTCACGTTCGAGCAGCACCGCGAATCACTGGATCAATCTTCCTCGCTCCGTCGAGCCCTCGCCCCACACGGCGACTCGGTCGTGTATCAGGATCGTTCGGTGCATCTTGTCTCCTGGGCCAAACGGTTTCTCTTCAGGCCGGAACAGTTGGATCTCCCTGTCTCCCGCCTCTCCGGAGGCGAACAGGCACGACTCCTCATCGCACGGCTGATGCTCCAACCGGCCGACCTCTTAATCCTCGACGAGCCGACGAACGACTTGGATATTCCGACCCTCGATGTGCTGGAGGACAGCCTGCTGGAATTCCCCGGCGCGTTGATGCTGGTGACGCACGACCGATGGCTCTTAGACCGCGTCTCCACCATGCTCCTCGCGCTGGACGGCACAGGACAAACCGAATGGTTCGCCGATTATGCGCAATGGGAGTCCGCACAAGAACGAAAATCGGCAGAGCTGAGTCGCACATCGTCGTCACGATCCTCCAAGGCATCCCGCGCCGAGTCGGAAACTCCGAAGGCAAAACGAACAGGCCTGTCCTATCGGGAGCAGAAGGAGTGGGCGAAGATGGAGCAGAGAATCCTCCAGGCCGAAGCGACTATCGCCGACTGCCAGGCCGCAGTCGAAGACCCCTCCATCGCCTCTAATGCGGCGGCACTACAGGAACGCTCCGCAGCGCTGGAGGCAGCTCGCACCGCCGCAGAGCGGCTTTATAACCGCTGGACCGAACTCGAGGGAAAACAGACGGAATCGGCCGGCCAGCCCCAACCCTAATGGATCATCTGGTTTGTTTGGTTTGTCTTGTTTATTTGGTTGAACCAGATGAACCAGACCAACCAGAAGACCAGATAGACCAGAGCAACCAACCGGTTGCCTTGTAAGCCACAGCAAAATCTGTACAATACGCCCATGCGCCGATCGACCTTGCTCTACACATTGGTGATCCTCATCTTCGCCTTCACCACAGCAGGCTGTGAGACGACCGACCGAGCCCTCACGGCGGCTGGGCGCGTCGTGAAGAGCCGAACCGGCCAGACCGTCATCGATCTCGCCGGGGGAAAGGGTCCGACACAGATCGCCAAGCAACGTATCGACCAGTACGCGCGTGATCCCGAAGCGCTGATCAGGGATCTGCGCGAGGCAAAGAAAGACTTCGAGACCATCCTTGCCGCTCTCGGAGTGAACGTCGGAAAGATCTGGGGAAAGGACGAGGTCAAACTACCCGAGCAAAAAAAATATGTGAAGTACACGCAGAACTACAAGAGCCGGGCGATCGTCGACTTTGACTCAGGCGAGATCCTGGTCGAGACTCTCGACGATCAAGACCCCCAGCGCAGTCTCAAGAATGCCGTGATCACGACGATTCTGACCCCGCAGGATCCTCGCGCGGTCGATTTGTTTTCCGACAAAGAAATCGTCCTCACTGGCGACAAAGATCCCTACCTGTTCGGCCTCGTCCTCGATCAGCAACGCAAGCCGATGCGCACGCCGACAGAAGCCGAGCCCTTTGCCGCCTATCTCCTCGAGAATAAATCCGCCACGCGCGTGGTCGACCAGGATGGGGCCAAGAAGACGGCTCACTTCGTCAAGATCCCGATGGTGTCCAATCTGGCCATGAAGCAGGCGGACAAATACCGGACGCTGGTTCACCAGTTTGCAGAGCAATATCGCATCAGCCCCAGCCTGGTCTTTGCCGTCATCCGTACAGAGAGCAACTTCAACCCCTATGCCGTCAGCTCGGCCCCGGCCTACGGACTCATGCAACTGGTCCCCACCAGTGGTGGGCGGGAAGCCTACCGGAAGGCGAAAGGCAAGGATGTGACTCCTTCGCGGGATTACCTGTTCGATCCCGCCAACAACGTCGAGTTGGGAACCGCCCTTTTGAATGTCTTGATGTTCAATCAGCTGGAAAACGTGGAACACAGTGTGTCACGCGAATATTGCGTGATTGCGGCCTATAATACCGGCGCGGGCAACGTCCTCCGCACGTTTTCGCGGGACCGCACCACTGCCATCAACCAGATCAATGGCCTCCAACCAGCCGGCGTCTATGA
>JAENWB010000123.1:0-18938 GCA_016650275.1 Nitrospiraceae bacterium
CTTAATGGTGGCACCGGTTTCAACGGTAGCGAGCTTGGTGCCGCCCGTGGCGGTGTCGCCACGAAACCCCGGTTCGGTATCGCTAACTCTTAGTTCGATAAAGTTGGGCAACTCGACATCAATCGGGCGATGTTCGTACACGAGGATTTTCACCGTCATGTTTTCTTTCAAGAGGTCCGCATTTACGCCGAGCTTGCCCTTTTCGAACGTCAGTTGCTCAAAGGTCTCCGTATCCATAAAGGTATAGGCATCGGCGGTTGCATAGAGGAATTGCATGGTCCGTTCTTCGAGATTCGGCTCCTCGAACCGTTCTCCTGATCGGAAGGTACGATCCAGGACATTGCCTGAAAGATAACTCTTGAGCTTGGTGCGCACGAAGGCTCCACCCTTGCCCGGTTTTACATGCTGAAACTCAACGATATAAAAAGGTTGGTTGTCAACCATGAGCCGCACGCCACCGCGAAAATCGGTCGTGGAAATCACTCGATACTCCCTTCAGACTGTAAGCGGTCGTTCGACCGGCTCTGCAACTATTTCATTCCTTTTGCCGTCCGTCTCGATGGCGCCGGCGCGGTCGTCTTCTTTTGGCGTTGGGATGCGATCAGATGGTCGTGCAGCCCACGGAGTGCGAGGAGATAGCCGGTCGGACCCAAGCCTGAAATTTGTCCGATCGCGACTCCCGCGATATGGGACCGATGGCGAAACTCTTCCCGCTGATGGATATTGGACAGATGCACCTCGACCGTCGGCAGGCCGACCGCCGCGATGGCGTCCCGGATTGCGATACTGGTGTGGGTATAGGCGGCCGGGTTAATGATGATCCCGTCGTATTTTGTCCGAGCCTCTTGAATCCAGGTGACCAATTCTCCCTCGCTATTCGACTGGCGCAGATCCACCGTCACTGCCAACTCCTTTGCCAGCTTCGTGATGGCTGAATCCAGGGCATCGAGGGATAGCGTGCCGTATATCGACTGCTCCCTGGTCCCGAGGAGATTGAGATTTGGACCGTGTAAGACTCGTATTCGTAGCATGTCTTTGTGTTCACCGGCTGGATGCGTGCGGACAATTCCTCGTGGCAGGGTCCAGCAGGTCGGCATTGTAGCAGTCCGTCTGAGACCGGTCAAACACACGAAATACTTTAGGAAATTTTGCGGTGTGACTCGTTCGATGTGTCACGATCGCGACGACGCGATTTGATGGTGCGAAGCCAGACTTCCATTTGGGCCACGACTTCAGTGTGAGGCGATGGAGGAGGCATCGCTAGAGTGTCGGCGGCGTGGGCATCCGGCTCCGGCACTGCGAGCCGCTCCCCTGTTTGATCCTGTGTAGGGAGGGCTGTCTCCACCAGTACCGGTGCTCCAACAAGTGGGTCGGTAGAGGCGCCCTCTGGTTCGGGCGGTGTTGAGACCGGCAGGTCTGGGGCAGGACTCGCCTCCTGGGCGGAGAGGTTACGCGTGACCGGAGCCGCCGGCTTTGGCCGTCCAAATTCCTTCTTTTGTTTCAGCGGTCCGCCCAGAGTAGATTGGACTGAGAGCGCTTCTTCATCACGTGGGTTGACTGCCAGGATGACGGCACAGGATTGCAGCGCCGATTCGTTCAGTCCCTGGCTCGTGTAGATCTTGATCAAGGTGCGGTGCGCGCGCAGGTTTTCGGGGCTCACCTTCACGGATTCTTCCAGGATCGCCTTGGCTTTCGTGGCCTGACCCATGTGGTCGTACGCACGCCCGAGCGCGACCATGGCTGTAATGAAGCCGGGATACAATTTCAGGCCGTCTTCGAGGACGCCAGCGGCCTCCTGCCACATGCCGACTTTTCCGTACTCTTCGGCCAGTGGCATGAAAACTTTGGAATGTGGATCTTTGGCTAACTGGGTGGCTAGTCGATCGATTTCCAGGGCGCTCTCGGTGGCGTTCTGATTTTGAGCCATGGTCTGCTAGCGTCCTCCCGTAACTGGCGTGGGCGTCTGGCTGGAATGTCTGGTGCGGAGCAGTTCTTGCACCCGGTTCAGGATCGCGTCGGCGAGTGCACGTTTTGGCATCAGCGGCAGTTCTGTCATGGCTCCCTGCCGGTCGATCAAAGTGGCGGCATTCTGATCGCTGCCGAATCCCGCTCCCTCTGTCGTAACATCGTTCGCAACGATGAGGTCGAGCCCTTTCGCCGCCAGCTTGTCTTTCGCATGGGCGATCAGATCGTGGGTCTCCGCGGCGAAGCCAACCATAAGTTGTGTGGTCCGTTGGGCAGATAAGGCGGCCAGGATGTCCGTGGTTCGTTCGAGATCAAGCGTCTGGTCGGTCCGCCCTTGTTTTTGTATTTTGTGCGAGGCAGGGTGCGTGGGACGAAAATCCGCCACGGCAGCGGCCATGATCACAGTTGTGGACCATGCAAAGTGAGCAGATAGAGCCTTCGTCATTTCTTCAGCCGTGGCTACGGGAACGACCTCGACGCCTCTCGGAATTGGTAGGGCCGTGGGACCGGTGACGAGGACCACCTGGGCTCCCCTCGCCTGGGCGGCTTCGGCGATGGCATAGCCCATCTTACCGGAGGAGCGGTTTGAAATGAAGCGCACCGGATCGATCGGTTCTTGTGTCGGCCCTGCCGAAACCAGAATACGGTGTCCTTGCCAATCGCGCCGTGGAGCCAGTGCCACCTGAATTGCCTCCAGGATTGTGCCTTCCTCGGCCAAACGGCCTTGGCCGATCCGTCCGGAAGCGAGCAAGCCTGTTTCAGGATTCACCACGATCGTTCCCCTCGCACGTAACGTCCCTACGTGTTCTCTGACAGATGGATGGGACCACATCCCTCCATCCATGGCGGGGGCCAGAATCAGCGGGCACTGTGCCGTGAGGAGCATGGTCGAGAGCAAATCGTCGCCCAGCCCCAGCGCTGCCCGTGCAAGACAATTGGCCGTGGCCGGCGCAATGACGACGGCATCTGCCTGCGCGGGCAATGACAAGTGTTTCATCTCCTGATGTGCCTCAAACACATCCGTCGAAACGGGATGGCCGGAGAGCACTTCAAACGTCAGCGGGGTAACGAACTTCGTGGCCGATTGCGTCATCACCACGTGCACCGTTGCTCCTTCACGGAGCAAGGTCCGGAGCAACGCGACAGCTTTATAGGCCGCGATGCTGCCGGTCACGCCGAGCACAATCTGCTTCCCGATCAACGTCGGCCCTATGGAGCCGGAGATCTTCACCAATTATTCCTCGCTCTCACCCACCACAGGCTTCGGGGTATCGTCGACATAGACGCTCAGTTCTTTCTTAATCTCCTTCGCATCATCGCCGGTTATCAAGGCGATGCGCTCCATTTCGCCATCCTTGCCGCGCTTCGCTTCCTTCATTGCATCCCGCGCTTCTTGGCCGACGAAATATTTGATCTGCCCACGGAGGACTTCATCAAGGGCGATGGTTGTTTCTTTGGTGAAGCGCGAGGCGCCATGGCGCGATCCCTGCAAAATGTGCTTTGCCCGCTGGCCTGCGATGATCGCCAACCGGTGGCGTGAGTCAAATTCGCCTGGGGCGTATTGGGGTAAGAGTCTCAACATGTCGATCATGGGTGCGGTACTCCTTTGGGTTAGGGAAGATCTTTGCGATCTCCCGTTTTCTGTTCTTCGTCAAGAATGAAATTATTCTCGAGCCACGTCATATTCAATCGTTTCGTCTTCAGACGTTCTGACCAGAAGATGCTTTCGAGATCGCGAAGCGATCGGCCGAGATCTTCGTTTCTGACGATATAGGCGTATTCTCGGTAGCTCCACACCTCTTCTTTCACCTTGTGCAGCCGCCGTTGAATCTCTTCCGGTGAATCGGAGGCTCTGGCTTGGAGCCGAGACCGGAGTACGGTCATCGAGGGAGGCAGGATGAAGATCGACACCGAATCCTCGAATCGTTTCTTGACCTGCATGGCCCCCTGGACATCGATCTCCAGCAACACATCGATCCCTTGATCGATCTTTTCGGTCAGCGATTTCCATGGCGTCCCGTAGAGATGTCCATATACGTGGGCCCACTCGACGAACTCATTTCGCGCGATCATCTCTTGGAATTCTTGTTCTTCGACGAAGTAATATTCGCGTCCATGCTCTTCGCCTGACCGCGGCTTCCTAGTGGTATAGGAAATTGAATGCCACAGTCCGGGAAGATTCGTCGTGAGTTGCTTGCAGAGCGTGGTTTTCCCTGTCCCGGATGGCGCGGAGATAATGAACAGAATTCCCCGTCGATCCATCGAGGACCGCGGTTGGATGGACGCCGGCGTCATGGGGCTTGTCGTGGTGACTGAGTTCATTCGACGTTTTGGACCTGTTCGCGAATGCGTTCGAGTTCGGCCTTCATCTGAACCACATGCCCGGCGATTTCCGCGTCGTTGGCTTTTGAGCCGATCGTGTTGACTTCCCGCCCGATTTCCTGGAGCAGGAAATCGAGTGTTTTGCCCACAGATTCTGCACGGTTGATGGTCTGCTCAAACTGTATCATATGCGAGTCCAATCTGACTATTTCTTCCGTAATGTCAGCACGATCCGCGTAGACCGCCAATTCCTGATAGAGCCGTGGGGGGTCGGGGATTTCCAATCCTAGCAGCTTCTCCACACGGATCTTCATTCTGTCGAAGGCCTCCTGGGCCAGCAAAGGGGTTCGTCCGGCGATGAGCGTTTGGTGCCCTCGGATGGTCTGGACCCGCGCGCGCATATCCTCTGCCAGGGCCTTTCCTTCGCGCGTTCGCATGGCATCAAGATCTGCCAGGGCCTGGACGGTCACCTGTTGGACTAGCTTCGCCAGCTTCGGGTCTTCCGCTGGTTGATCTGACACCGACAGCACATCACGGAGCCCAGCCATGAGCGCAAGATCGATGGAGCCGCTCAGCTTAAGGGACTTCTTGAGGGTACGGAGGGCTTGATGGTACTGCTTCGCGAGGGGTTGGTCAAGATTGACGCTTCCGGCGCGGCCTTTGCCCGCTTGGACAGTCACCGTGATGTCGATACGTCCACGGGTGCAGCGTTGCTGGATGGCTTTTTTGAACGAGTCTTCCAAGTGGCTCAATGGCCGTGGCAGGCGGCAGGCGATTTCAAGAAAGCGATGGTTGACGGAGCGCATTTCTACCGTTACTGAGCCATCCTGCCAGGGGGCCTGTCGTCGGCCGAAACCGGTCATGCTTCGAATCATTGGGGACCTTTCTCTTTCCATGGACAGTGCCGGTAGACCGGACAGGTGCGGCACTGGGGTTTTCTGGCAAGGCAGACATAGCGGCCATGTAACAGCACACGTTGTGAGAAGGTTGTCCATTGGGATCTCGGCATGAGCTGCTGAAGGTCTTGTTCGACACGCGCTGGATTGTCGGAGCTGGTCAGGTCGAGTCGCTTCGCCACGCGCATTACGTGGGTGTCGACGACGATACTGGGCTGGCCGAAGGCGTTCCCGAGTATGACATTCGCGGTTTTTCTGCCGACGCCCGGTAAGGTGATCAACTCATCCATCGTGCGCGGGACCTGTTCGCCGAAGCGCTCGGTCACGGCCTTGCTGGAGGCGATGAGATGTTTCGCTTTGTTCTTAAAGAAACCGGTGGAGCGAATGAGCTGTTCGACATCAAGAAGATCGGCTGCGGCTAGTTCTGCCGGTCTCCGATACCGCCGAAAGAGTGAGGGAGTGACTTGATTGACTCGCTGGTCGGTACATTGGGCGGAGAGGATCGTGGCCATGAGCAACTCCCAAGGGGAACGATGGTCGAGTTCCATCTTTGGGCTTGGCGTCGTGCGCTGAAGCGTTTTTGCAATATCTCGGAGGCGCTTGCGACGACCCACCGATGGTAAAGATTTCGTAGTCATGGCTGATACCAGCGTAGGCCAAGTGTGCAACGGGTTAAGGACGAGATGCAAGCGTGAGTGTCGGGGCTGTCGACTTCGTGGAAGAGCCGTCCACCGGGACGAGCGTGGCCAACCGTTCTTCGAGGTGCTGGATCAGTGGGGGCAGGGTCTCCTGATGCAGAGCCGAAATCCCGATCGCGCCGTAGCGCCGACACAGGAGCTCCGCTTGTCCGGTCGGAAGCTGATCGCACTTGTTGAATACCAGGACCCGTGGAAGCTGATCGAGGGTGAGGCTTTGAAGCACAGTGTCGACCGCTGCAATATGGGCGTCCAGATCTTTCGCCCCTGCATCGACCACATGCAGGAGGATGTCGGCATCGCGTAATTCGTCCAATGTCGTTCTGAAGGCTGCGAGGAGGTCTTTAGGAAGGTCGCGAATAAATCCCACCGTATCGGTGATGATAACTTCCCTGCCCTGCGGGAAACGCAGTCGGCGGCTGGTGGTGTCGAGCGTTTCAAAGACACGTGGGGCCGCGCTCACCTGACAGTTCGTTAAGACGTTGAGCAATGTCGATTTGCCGGCGTTCGTGTAGCCCACGATGGACAGAACTGGAAAGGCCTGTCGGATGCGGCGCGATCGCCGTTGGTCTTGATGACGGGCAAAGCCCTCGATCTCCCGCTCCAGATGGTCGATGCGCTCTCTGATACGACGGCGGTCCGTTTCGAGTTTCGTTTCACCGGGACCTCTGCTGCCGATACCACCGCCCAAGCGCGAGAGGCTCGTTCCTTGACCGGAGAGACGAGGGAGCAGATAACGAAGTTGCGCCAATTCGACCTGCACCTTGCCTTCTCGGCTATGCGCCCGTTGCGCAAAGATGTCCAGAATCAGTTGGGTCCGATCAATCACCGTGAGGTCGGTGATCTCTTCAATGGCACGCAGCTGCGCAGGAGCCAAATCTTGATCGAAGATGAGCAGGTCCGTGCCTTTTTGCATGGCTTGCATCAGCACGTCTTTGAGCTTGCCGCTTCCCAATTGGAACCGATGATGGCCGCTCTGTGTACGTTGTACTAAACGGTCGATCACGGTGAGATTTGCCGAGGAGGCCAGTTCTGCCAATTCAATGAGACGCTCTTCTTGCTCGGCCTTACTCTTGGGGGACGCACTCACGAGGATGGCGGTCTGCCCCTGAGCCGTCGTGTGAGACCCGCTCTGACGCTGGAGGTCTGACTCCAGTTCGTGAATGAATGTCTCGAATCTCACCGGGCATTGATGTACCAGCGTGGGTGGTAGCAGGGTGTACAATTGCCCCTGCGGACTGGGTGGATTCAGATGGGCCAGAGAGAGTAACTCTGGTTCTCCCTTGGGTGAGACGGCCAACGTTCCGATCATGTCGAGTCGGAGCAGGCCCAGCATGGTGAGGTCTTCTTGACTGAGGGGTTGTTCCTTCAGATGCGAGCGGATCAGCCGAAGGCCCCGTAGCGATCGTGGGCTTGCACGAAACGTGGCCAGAGTCGTTGGGGAGGGCTCGGTCCCGGCGCCGACCAGGACGTCTTGCACGGCTCCGCGTCTGGTGATGACGAGGCCGATGGGGCGCCGAATCTCGTGCGTGAACTGTGCGAGGGTTTTTGCCGCTTCAGATGAGAGGACATCATCCACAGGCATACGTCGGCGATACAGCCGCTCAAGCATGGCGAGCTGGCTGGCACGGAGACCGAGGACCTGTCCGTGAATGTCTGGAATGGGCGTCGTTTCCTTACAGTCGTCGGTTAGCAAACTGCGGAAAAACTCTGCCTGCGTGGTCTGTCTGGTCTATTCGGTCTGTCTCGTGTGTTTGGCTGAACGAAACTAACCAGATGAACCAGACAGACCAAATGAGCAAGCCAGCGAAGCTTGGGCATCGATGTCCAGGGATGCACGGAGCCCGGCGCGAAGCGCCTGCCTCCCCGCTGCCGCGATCATCGCGGCATTATCCGTACAGTAGGCCAGCGGGGGAAGGCTCAAACGCAGGTCTTCGGATGCGGCTCGTTGCTGGAGCAGCGCGCGCAACCGAGAATTGGCGGACACTCCTCCGACGACAGCCAATGCATGCGCGCCGGATGACCGGACTGCGGCAAAGGCTTTGTCAACCAAGACGGCCACGATGGCCTCCTGATAGCTGGCCGCGAAGTCAGCAGATCGCGCCGTGCGAAATTGCTCAGGTATTGCTTGAAGTGTGTAGAGCAAAGCGGTCTTTACACCACTAAAACTAAAATCAAGACTCCCCTTTTTAAGATAGGCACGGGGAAATGCAATGGTGTCTGGGTTTCCCTGTCGAGCCAAGCGATCGATGGCTGGTCCCCCCGGGTATTCCAATCCAAGCAGCTGAGCGCCTTTGTCAAAGGCCTCCCCTGCCGCATCGTCTCTGGTAGAGCCAAGGAGCCGGCAGTGACCGCTGAGTTCCTTATAATAGAGATGGGTATGCCCACCCGAGACAACCAGGACCACGCAGGGTAACGGAAACGCTGGATCCTGCAACCAGGCGGAGGCGATGTGGCCTTCAAGATGGCTCACGCCGACCACCGGAATATTCAAGGCATAGGCAAGTGCTTTCGCATAGTTGACCCCGACGAGTAGCGCGCCGGCCAGGCCGGGTCCTTGGGTGACGGCGATTCCCGTGAGATTCGTCCATGCGAGACCGGCTTGGCGCAGTGCCTCAGCGGAGACATTTTCAATCGATTCAATGTGGGCGCGGGAGGCAAGTTCGGGAACGACGCCACCAAATCGCTGATGCACGGCATGCTGGGACGTAATAATGTTCGAGAGGACGGCGCCGTCTTCTGCAAGCACTGAGGCGGCCGTTTCATCACATGACGTCTCGATACCAAGGATAGGTCCCGGTATCCAGGCTGAGGAGGGCTGTTCAACGGTCGTGGTCATGAAATCTTTGCCGATCAGGGTAATTGGACCGACGAAACATGCATTATTCCGAGAGATGCCAAATAACACGGCCCTTGTGGCCGTTGGCGCCACAAGGGCCGTGTCGTACTGTATGCGATGGCGAACGTCTCGTATAGGGCTGGGACATTAGACGCCGGCCATCGCCTCCTGCTCGATGAATGCCGGAGCCCCGTCGCGAAGCACCACGCGGATCTTTCGGCATTCCTTGAATCGTCCTCTAATCATCTCTTCGGAGAGTGGATCGCCGATCGCGCGCTGAATTGTCCGGCGCATCGGTCTGGCTCCGTAGAGCGGTTCGTAGCCTTCTTTAATCAACCACTGCTTGACGTCGTCCTCGACCTCGAGCTCCACACCCTTATCGAGAAGACGAAGGTTGAGTTCGCCCAAGAGGATGTCGAGGATATTGTAGAGATGCGTTTTGTCTAATTGATGGAAGACCACGATCTCGTCGATCCGGTTCAGAAACTCCGGGCTGAACGAACGGCGCAATTCTCCCAACACTTCTTCTTTCTTATGGCGCTCCTGGTCGCCTTCCGTGCTCTGGAATCCGAGCGAGACCCCCTTCTGGATCATCTTGGTCCCGATATTGGAGGTCATGATGATGACGCAATTCTTGAAGTCGATTTTGCGTCCGAGGCTGTCGGTCAGCACCCCGTCGTCCAATACTTGTAGCAGAATATTGAACACATCAGGATGAGCCTTTTCGATTTCGTCGAACAGGACGACTGAGTAGGGCCGACGCCGGACCCGTTCAGTCAATTGGCCGCCTTCTTCGTATCCCACGTACCCAGGAGGGGCTCCGAAGAGTCGGGAGCTGGTGAACTTTTCCTGATATTCGGACATGTCGATCCGAATGAGTGAATCTTCGCTATTGAAGAGAAACTCGGCCAAGGTTCTCGCCAGCTCGGTTTTTCCTACCCCGGTGGGCCCCAGGAAGATAAAGGACCCGATAGGCTTCCGTGCTTCCTTCAGGCCGGCGCGTGACCGCCGAATGGCCCGGGCCACGGCAGAGATCGCTTCGTTCTGCCCAACCACACGTTTATGGAGGAATTCCTCCATGCGCAACAGTTTGTTCGATTCTTCTTCTTCGAGCTTGAAGAGCGGAATGCCCGTCATCTTGGAGACGACATAGGCCACCTCTTCTTTTCCGATCGTCGGTTTGTTTTTTTCCTGGTTCTTCTTCCACTCGCGCTTGGATTCATCGAGGAGTTTTCGCAGCCGTTCTTCTTCCTCACGATGGCGAACGGCCTCCTCGAAGTTCTGCATCGAGATGGCCAGTTCCTTTTCACGGGAGACCTTCTTCAGCTCTTGCTCCATCGCCTTCAGCTCCGACGGTAGCGCATAGGTCTGCAATTTGGCCCGGGATCCCGTCTCGTCGATCAAATCAATAGCCTTGTCCGGCAGGAAGCGGTCGCTAATGTATCGATCGGACAGCTTGACCGCTTCGATGATGGCCTCCTCGGAAATCTCGACACCATGATGTTCTTCGTACCGATCACGAAGTCCTTGGATGATCAGCACCGTTTCATCGATGCTCGGCGGCTGGACGTGAATCGGTTGGAACCGTCGCTTGAGGGCTCCGTCCTTCTCAATATGCTTTCGGTATTCATCGAGCGTCGTGGCGCCGATACATTGAATTTCTCCCCGCGACAGTGCGGGCTTGAGCATGTTGGAGGCATCTATCGATCCTTCTGCCGCGCCTGCTCCCACCAAGGTGTGGAGTTCATCGATGAAGATGATGATGTTTCCGGCCTGGACGATTTCCTTCATCACGACCTTCAGCCGTTCCTCGAATTGGCCGCGATATTTCGTCCCGGCCACCAGTGAACCGAGGTCGAGTGCAATGACGCGTCGTGAGAGAAGATTATCCGGCACTTCGGACTGGACGATTCGTTGGGCAAGACCTTCCACAATGGCGGTCTTGCCGACGCCGGCTTCCCCGATGAGCACGGGATTGTTTTTCGAACGGCGACTCAGGATCTGAAGTACCCGCTCGATTTCGTCGGCTCGGCCGATGACGGGATCCAGCTGTCCTGCCTGGGCAAGCTGGGTCAGGTCACGACCGAACTCATCGAGTGCCGGGGTGTTGCTCTTCCGGTCGCGCTCACGCGGGGCGGACTTCCGCAGGAATGTCACGGTCAATTGTCGGGCGGTCAGGAGATTGGCGCCTAAGCTGCGGAGGATCTTTCCGCCGATCCCCTCTTCTTCTCGGAGGAGCCCCAATAAGAGATGTTCACTGCCGATATGGTTGTGCCCAAGGAGACGGGCTTCTTCGACCCCGTATTCGATGACCTTCTTGACCCGAGGGCTGAAGGGGATCTCCCCAAAGGTCATGGTGGTCCCCCCGCCGGGTAAATTCCGTTCGATCTCCAAACGGATTTGTTCGGTCGAGAGTCCCATCTTTTTCAAGAACATCAGGGCAATCCCGTCTGATTCACGGAGAATAGCCAAGACGAGATGCTCGGTTCCGAGGTAGTCGTTTTGATGTCGCTCAGCCTCTTCCCGTGCGAGGATGATGATCTTCCGACCCTTGTCCGTGAATCGCTCGAACATCCTGCCTCCTTATTAGGTGAA
Source organism: Nitrospiraceae bacterium (assembly GCA_016650275.1). Lineage (GTDB taxonomy): Bacteria > Nitrospirota > Nitrospiria > Nitrospirales > Nitrospiraceae > Palsa-1315. The sequence continues at coordinate 11,313 of JAENWB010000123.1, forward strand.
GCCTATAGTAGGTGGAGACTATAACCAGTTCCAGCTGCGCAAACCTATCGAAAAATCTAGCCTAATTCTAACTAGAAGGGTTTTCAGTGTCAAGGCTACGAGACAATCACACAAGCCAACAACCGGAGTGGATGGAATACATGTGGTGAAGGCCTGCCTGTTCTGATTCGTTGACTTCAAAAGAACCCTCCCGATACAATCTCGAGCGTTTTCTCCGCGATTTTCATTACCCTCGCGACGAGTTCTGCTCAATGAAAAGCAAGAGTATCGGGATTCTCACAAAGCCTAAGTTTCCTGAGGTCAAGCGCACGCTGCAAGATGTAGTCAGCTGGCTTCGGGCTCGGAGCATCGACGTAATTTTAGATACGACGTCGGCGATCCTTCTCGGTGAACAGGGGGGGTATCAGAAGATTCAGCTGGCGAGCAAAGCGGACGTACTTCTGGTCTTGGGCGGCGACGGGACCATGCTCAATGCCGCGCGGCTTGCCGGGGAACGAAGCATTCCCATACTGGGCGTCAACATGGGCGGACTGGGGTTTTTGACCGAGGTCCGGTTGGATAACCTGTATCCCTCGCTCGAACGGGTATTTGCGAATGATTTTGTTCTCGATGAGCGACTGATGCTACGGACGCATATTCATCGGCATGGAGAAACGGTCGCGCAAGGGGTGGTGTTGAACGATGTCGTGATCAGCAAGGGCACGCTCGCTCGCATGATCGAACTGAAGGTTGCGATTCAAGGACGGTTCGTGACCAACTTGCGTGGCGACGGGTTGATCGTCAGCAGCCCGACGGGATCCACCGCCTACTCTCTTTCAGCCGGAGGTCCCATTATCGATCCGGCAGTCCAGTCATTGATCCTGACGCCGATTTGTCCTCATACGCTGACGCATCGGCCATTAATCGTGCCGGGCATCGCGGAGATCGATGTGACACTCACCAGTAAAGATGACGGCGCCATGGCGACGCTCGACGGACAGGTGGGGGTGTCGATCATGCAGGGAGATACGGTGGTGATCCGGACCTCGGAGCATCGGACCAGATTGATCCGGTTTCCGGAGAGCAATTACTACAACGTGCTGAGAGAAAAGCTGAAATGGGGGGATGGATAGAAATCAGAGGCCGGCCCGTTACGCGTTCCCTCGCTCGATCAATCCGATCATTTCCTGGTTGCTGGCGTACTTGAATTCTCCGATACAATCAATCGCGCCCTTGTGAGCTTTCTCTGCAGCTTCGAGCGCTCGGAGCTTCTTCACATTCACCGGATGGCTCTTCCGATCAGTCAGGATCGTCTGCAATTTGTCGAGGACGACCTTCGAGTGGTTGCATTGCAGTTTGGTTGCCAGATATCGGGTTACGACTTCAGCGCACCAATCCCCGTCCCGCTTGGCGATGCCGACTAAGCCCTCGCTCGCCTTCCGTGCCCATCCAGCGAGAAACACGCCGTCGATGACTTTGCCTGTGGTTTCGTCATAGGCCTGGAAGAGCGCGTCGTCCGGATCGTTGCCGGTCTTGTTGGGATTCGTGATGAACAGGCCGCTTTTATATGGTAGCCCGACGGTCTCATCGACTTTATCACCGACGGCAAAGATCACGGCATCGCAGGGGAATTCGTAATACTGTTTCAATCCGACCGCGACCGTATCCTCGCCTTTCGGTTCAAGCCTGTTCTCTTCCATCTCCAGGCCGCGCACGCGGTTATTCCCATCGGCAAGAATGCGCTTGGGAGACGCGAGGAACTTAAAATCCATCTTCGTGTCGCTGACTTTCGGTTCGCATTTCGTAAACTCGTCCGTCAGGCCCTTGAGTATGTCGTCTGCATTCTGGCCGACCGCAGCCAGGCGATCCTTGATCCGAGCTACCTCGTTGGTAATCCCGTCCACATCCATGTTGGCGCACACCGCGCGAATTTCTTTCGGATTGTACTTTCGCTCGGCAGGCCCACGCCGCACGATCGCTGTGACCCGCTCGACCTTCTTGTAGCGAATCAGCCAGTGAGAGATGTCGACCATTACGTCGCCGGCTCCGATGATCCCAACATGCTTGCCCATATCGAACGGCCGGTCGCCGAAACCGGGCAGTCGATTGAAATGGTAGACCACGTCTTTCGCGTGAAAGACCCCTTGAGCCGAATCCCCTTCCACGCCGATGGCTTTGGTGCCTTGCGCGCCGATAGAAAACACGACCGCGCTGGCGCCGAGTCCGCGTACGTCTTCGACGGTGAGATCTTTGCCGTTGCCGATTGAGACATTGCCGAAATAGTGGACGTTCGGTCGCTCGAGCAACTCCCAGTACTGCTTCTTGAGACCTCCACGCAGCTTCAACTTCGAGGGGAAGATCCCATATTCAGCCAACCCGCCGAACTTGATGTCCCGATTTAGAATGATCACCTCATGGCCTGCCTTCGCGAGCGAACCGGCCACGGCCATTCCGGCTGGTCCGGCTCCGGCCACAATGATCACATGCGAGTTCGTTGCGCTCATTCGTTGTCCCCTGGATAAATCGAAGGAGAAATTCCTAGAACCTCAACAGTTTCGCGGACTTTAGCATAGGAGCTTTTGTAGTGTCAAAGCTGCTATTGCGTGTGAAACGTTATTCGTAAACCGTGAGTGAGACAGGGAGGGCGTGCACGATGCAATGACTGACGGCCAAAGGCTAAAGATCGGGGTTCGAAGCTCTGGGGTCGTAGTCCTGAACACCTCAATGTTTCCCCCCGTCGCGCCAGTCCCGAGAATTCTACACTCAATATTAATCATTGAACATTCCCAACGCGCCTCACCTGTCACGCTTTTCCAGCGGTTCACGCGCGAATACCATGCAGGCTAGACGATCACAAAACCAGAGGACCCGGTGCGATGGTATTTTCCCATCATCACCGGGTCCTTGGCTAGGCAGCTATATTAGCTATCGGGATGATCCCGGCAGCCGGAATACATCTCTATGGTGTACAGGCAGGGCCGCCGATGACACCGACCGGACTCCGCTGCGAGACCGTCAGTGCTCCGCAGAAAGCGGCTGGTAACTTCTGCACCCATCCGTTATACACATTGGGGACAGGAAGCACACCCTGTCCGCCCATGCCCTTGTTTCCAGTAATCGGGTCATCCACCGCCCCCGCTGGTAGTGGTGCGGCGCTGTCGTCAAGCACCACCCAACCGGCAACCGTGGGAAGAGGCTCAGTCGACTGACCGGGAATCACTGTGCCAGTATTCGGCTGAGCCGCCGTCAGACCAAGAATGCCGTCATTGTCCGGATCGTAATCCAAGACGATCAAGCGATTGGAAAACTTGCTGGTGACATAGGCATAGTAGCCGCCACTTGCCTTGGCTCCGAAGTTCACCCCATGACATCCTGGATCGCAGGGGACCATCGCCACCAGGGTGTCGGTCGTAGTATCAATGATGGTGATCGTACCGGTTAAGGTATTCCCTGTGACCACAAATTTGCCGTCAGGGCTCACAGGAGTCTGAATCGGCAGCCCACCGACCGGCCCCGTAATGGGCGCCCCAATCGTAATCGGATCGTAGTTGCCATTCAGTAATAGCGGGATGTCCTTGATCTTCGCCCCAGGACCACCAGCAACACACGCGGCAATGGGCGGGACAGCAGCAACACCGCCACACAGGACCGAGATCGAGTGTCCAAGGTAGTTCGACACATAGGTTTTCGTCGATGTCGGATTCATCGCTGCCGCAATCGGTAACGCGCCGGTTGGCTCCTTTTTCACGATCAGATTGGCGAGGAAGTCGAAGAAGGTTGAATCATTCGAATTGGAATTCGGGGTCGCCATCGTCGCGCCATCATGCCCCATCCAATGGGCATGTGGCTGTGACTGCGGCTGTCCGACCGCTTGCATCAGAATCCTCCCGAGGCCTCCGGGACGCAGCGGGTTGAGTTGGAGATACTCGGGCGATGCCACCTTATCGAGTTCGACCACGGCATCTTCACCGTTTAACGACACATGCACCTGCTCGGTATCCACCCGCGTCATGACGTGGGCGGCATCATGCCCGACTTTGATTTCCTTCAGGAGTAAGCCAGTCGCACGCTCGATCGCATAGAGGCTCGTGCCGTGCCATTCCGTCTGGTAAATCTGCGTCTGATCATGACTCGCCCACATGTTGTGGCCGTTATTCATCTGCTGGGCTGGAAGCGCAATTTTTCGCTTCATCTTCCACTTATTAACACCCGCCACATCGATCACGGTAATCGTGCTTGGCTTGGCCGCGCCTTTGCTGACAGTCTGCTCATACTGCGTATCGACCCAGACTTCTCCCACCCCGTCGGTAGGGGGCGTTATCGTTGCTGGGATGTCAGCGCCATCAATAAAACCTGTGAGTGCCGCGTTCAAATCTGCGACGGGGACGACATTGCCATTTTTGTCAGCGAGAATGACAGGCACTGCAGGATAGATTGGCTGATAGGGGATTCCAACCTTGGTATAGTCTTTCCAATTCGCAGGACTGGTCACGACGAAGAACGCCCGCACCAACCTGAGGCCAATATCTGAATAGCTGGGGAGCGCGGTGGCCGCGTTTGTCGGATCTGTTGTGCCCAACAAATGAAGTTTCGCACCAATGTCCAGCCCATCCTTGGTCGATGGATCATCCACGATCACGCCCGCCAGCATATAGGGATGCACTTTGCACACAAACACATGCAAGCCCGGTGTATGCAAGGTCACTTCCTGATCATCTTGGTTGGCCGTTGGCTGATCCATCTGTTCGTTCTTGTTTGCCGTGGATGGCCAGATCAGGCTTGTCACAGTATGCAGACTCTCCACACGAGAGGCGCCATTGATAGCAGCGGGACCAAATTTCGAACTCTTTTGAAGGAACTTAATCTTTGTGCCAGGCCCGACAACCGCGAGTGAACGGGTTTCCCCGATTTTTGTACCGGTGTCGAACCACCAGCCCGCCTCGTCCGTTACATCAAAAAACGTCGTTTTCCCTTGGGCTTGGGGTGGCGGGGCATCATTACTCTTCGAACAGCCGCCTAGCCCTACCGCAAGGCATAGCAGCGCCAAGACGCCGAACTTCTTCATAAAAACCTCCTAATGTGATGATGTGATGACGGGTGAGTAACGCCTAACCTCTCTTGCTGGATCAACCAAACTCACGGGCCGCGAGCGTTCTCAGTGAACCCTAATTGGTTCGTAACCGGCTGTACGTGCCACTTTGTAGACGATGCATTTTCTGTGTGTCAAGAGAATTCTTACGGAAAATCAATAATTTCTCGACGGCAAACACTATGCCAGAACAAAACGGCAACTCGCCGGGAACGGCTTGTAGCACGGGGTTGGGATGAACGAGGCGCGACGGCATTCATGAATACTCCGGGCCAACCGATTCAGCAAGCCACGTGCCTTATCTACAATGCACTTGTTCTCGGTCGCAGTCTGCGGTTTTTCCCAGAATTGCGCCTGTTCGGAAGCTGCGACAGAAGTATGGGCAGCGGTCTACGTGAATCGAAAACGATTCGGTGGTGAATCAAATTTGATTTACCGAATAGACGGTGGACAAAGGTGGCCAGCAACTTTTCCTTGGATCTCTGCTCCCGGTAGGCGACAGGCGTTTAGCGTAGTGCGTGGCGGCACGGTTGGAGTTGCAGGCCCTACCCCCATTACCCCGCTACCCCTCCTCACCCTCCTCTATCCCCCAGCACTTCCCACCGGTCCTCCCGGTTCTGTCATGCGCCACGGATCGAGCAATTCGGTGAGGCGCTTTTCAGAGAGGACTTTTTGCTCTTTGGCCATCTGGCGCACGGTCTTGCCTGACTTGTAGGCGTCCTTGGCGAGTTTCGCGGCAGCCTCGTAGCCGATCTCCGGAGCCAGAGCGGTGCACATGGCAAGGCTCTCCTCGATCAAGCTCCGGCAGCGTTCCTCGTTGGCTTTGATGCCGTCGATACACTTAACCGCGAAGTTGGTTGAGGCTGTCGAAAGGAGTTCAATGGATTGTAAGAGGTTATAGGCCATCACCGGCAGCATGACGATCAATTCGAAATTGGCCGCCTGCCCTCCCACTGTGACCGTTACATCGTTACCGATTACCTGGGCACAGACCATCGTCACCGATTCGGCAATCACCGGGTTCACTTTGCCCGGCATGATGGACGAGCCCGGTTGCGTCTCCGGTAGATTGATCTCTCCCAGCCCACAGCGCGGGCCGGAACCGAGCCAGCGAATGTCGTTGGCGATTTTCATGAGGCTCACGGCAATGGTCTTCAACTCCCCGCTCGCTTCGACCAACGAATCCTGGGCGGACTGCGCTTCAAAGTGGTTCTTCGCCTCTTTAAAGGTGCAGCCGGTCTCTTTCGAAATGATGGCCAGCACCTTGGCTGAGAACTTCGGATGGCAATTGAGGCCTGTGCCGACTGCTGTGCCGCCGAGCGCGACTTCGCTGAGCGCTTCCTGTGCGCGCCTCACACGTTGGATGCCGAGTTCTATCTGCCTCGCGTAACCGCCGAATTCCTGCCCTAATCGTACAGGCGTCGCATCCTGCAAATGGGTGCGACCAATCTTGACGATCTTGTCGAACTCTCTGGCTTTGCGAGCGAGCGCTTTCTGCAAACAGGTGAGTGCCGGTATGAGCTGTTGCTGCATCATCTCTCCGGCGGCAATATGAATCGCAGTGGGAATTACGTCGTTGCTGGATTGGCCCAGATTGACGTGATCGTTTGGATGCACCAGCTTGCTGCCTCGTGCTCCGCCTAACAGCTCGGTGGCACGATTGGAGATCACCTCGTTGGTATTCATGTTTGTCGAGGTACCGGAGCCGGTTTGGAAAATATCGACCGGGAACTCGGCGTCGAGCGTGCCCTCGACCACTTCGGTCGCTGCTTGGTTGATCGCATCCGCTGGTTTCTTGTCGAGGAGGCCCAGCGACTGATTGACCGTCGCGGCAGCACGTTTGATCAAACCCATCGCCCGGATCATGGCGCGGGGGAACCGCAACGAGCTTATCGGGAAGTTCTCGATGGCACGGGCAGTTTGCACACCATAGTAGGCAGTGGCCGGTACGGCCAGCTCTCCCATCGTATCGCGTTCAACTCTGGTCGCAGGTGATGACTGAGTCGCTATCTTCTTCATGGATACTACTCCGGTGTAAGGGTGCTAGATGGTGCGGGCGCCATAATAAACGTTGCTCCCCTGCTTGCACAAGAGGAGCTGGTGCGTGACGCGCGAGACAGGCGAGAAAGGCGCGTTCGGCTATCCTGCAGAAATGTGCTCCTCTTGTCCTAAACGTGCGGGCCATAGGAGTTCCGTTGGGCCGAAATGGTTTCCCCGCAGCCTGGTAAAAAAGAAGAGGCCCGCCGGAGCGGGCCTCTATTCAGACCGAATTTGGCGTTTGTCGATTAGCCGACCTTGACTTCGATCGCTTTCGGCTTTGCCTTCTCGGACTTGGGTAACCGGAGATTCAGGACCCCATCCTTGAATTCCGCCTTCACCTTCTCCTCATCAACGAGATCGGGCAATGTAAAGCTCCTGGCAAAGCTGCCGTAGGAGCGTTCCACCCGATGGTACTTCTTGCCTTTCTCTTCCTTTTCCTGCTTACGCTCACCCTGGATCGTGAGGACGCCGTCTTCAAGTGTCACCTTCACATCCTCTTTCTTCACGTCAGGGATCTC
>JAENWB010000124.1:0-18592 GCA_016650275.1 Nitrospiraceae bacterium
GACGAGGCCTGACTTGTTTAAGGGACTGTCGGTAGGAGAACACATCGCCGTCCGCCTGGATGATCAGGGACACGTTATCAGAGTCATGGATACGACCGTTCCGGAACTGCCAAGCCCTGAGAAGTAAGCCGATCAACCACGGTCATGGATTTGGGTTCCATGGATTTGGGGTCGGGTCTTGCAATCCAACATTGCGGGGCCTGCCCGCGCGCGACGGGTGCGCTCTTCCAGCTTCCGACCAGATAGTCTGAGGGGGTGATGGTCGCCTTCGTTATCAGCTCGCTGCCGCGCCTTGCCAGAGCATGTCGTACCCCAGTTCTTTGGTGTCGGAACACATGGCGGCCAGTGCGGCAAACTTGTTGTTGAAGACTTCGTCCGCATGGGATCGTTCGTGTTCTTCGAACGAGCGCCAATAGGTCACGATGACATAATGGTCGTCGGCGGTTCTGGATTCAGTGAGGGAGCCCTCGTGTGACACAAAGCCGGAGAACTTGAACACTTGTCCGGCGAGGAATCCGCCTTTGTCACCTCCGTAGGTGCCTTTGACGACGCTGCAGAGTTCACCGACGGCCAATTCAACATCTTCGAACGTGACTCCGGCTTTGAGCCTGACGGTGTTGAACAGCATTTTGGCTCCGAACGGAAGTGTAATTGGACCGAACATGTCATCCTCCTATGTCGATACCGATGGATTCTCCGTGGTGACGCTCAGCAAGTCATTCCACCTGGTTTGCATACCGTATTCATGGGACTGCGTTAGATGTTAGCCATGTTGCTGGCGGAGTGAGATCAAAACGGGTGCCAACGGGCGGCATGAGGATCTCTTGTAGAACACGATTGACCCAACCGTGAAACGGGGCTATTTCATAGGACTGTACATCTAGGCACCCGTTGCCGGTCTGCACCAGGAGTGTCCCCGATTGCTTGGCTATGATTTGCCCGGGAACTCCTCCTGACGCACCTCCCTCTTGAGATTGCGCATCGTAAATCTTGATCGTTCTACCATTGAGACGTGCTGCGAGAGGCTCATAAGGTTGTAGTGCGCGCAACAGATTGACAATGTGTTGCGCAGACCCGTTCCAATTAGGAAAGGCGTCGGCTGCTTTCTTCTTTCCAAAATAGCTACGTTCCGCGGTATTTTGTGGCTTGACGGCGATCGTTCCTTGCGCCATGGCATTGACGGCTCCTGTCAGAAGCGTCGAGGCCGCATGGTGTAATCGCTGCATCAATTGCCCGATATTTTCGTTCTCCCCGATAATCAGTTCATGTTGGGCGATAATATCCCCTGCATCGATTTTCTCCGTCATCACATGAACGGTGAGCCCTGCAACCGATTCCCCATTCTTGATCATCCAAAATGCCGGCTGTGGCCCTGCATAGCGAGGTAGGAGTGAGGGATGACAATTGATAACTCCTAACCGAGGAGTCTGGATGATTGGCGCCTTTAAAATCTGCGGGAAGAAATAGACGACGATAAGATCGATGTTCAAGCCCTTCGCATATTCAGCAAACTTGGGAGTATTGACGTTGGAACAGGGAGTGCGCGGGATCTTTTCCTTGTCAAGCCATGCCCAGGCATTGAACTGAGGTTCGATTATCCGGATCGGTTTGGGTTGGGAGAAAATTGTTCTGAAGATGGTCTTGATCGCCTGATAAGGACCACCATTCTTTTGGGCTCCTTCCCACGTAGGAGGAACCCAGGCAACAATATCATGCCCGCACGCTTTCAATTGTGAGCCAAAATCCCAGTCGCCAATCTCCGAAAGGACCAAGATACGCATGGCAGATATGCTAGAGATGGTTTCGGTGGCTAATTTCGGGAGCCATTATTTGACCTCGCACCTTGGGGTTGGGCGGTTTCAGAAAATAGAACAAAGATTGAGGGTAGGCATGATCATTGAGATTTTTGTCATAACCTTGCAGGTCCCAATCAGACAGACTATTGCGTTCTGCGCGGGGAATGTAGCATGTGGGGAAGCGCCATGTCATTTGAAGAGAAAGTGGTCTTGATTACGGGAGACGAAAGCTAGGAGCCTGTCTGACATTGACCTTCTACTGCGGCGAACGATCTGCGACCATCTGCGTCGTGCTCGGCCCACAAAAATCCTCAATGTATTCCGGCGAATACACCTCCGGTGTTTCCGGGCCTGCGGCCTCGTAATTGACCGCACCTCCGCAGCGATTACTTGGATGGAGTCTTCGGCAGATTCAGCTTGCTGGGCCCATGTGCGTCAAAATCGATCTGCTTCAGGGCATGGAGCTGCTCCGTCAATTCCGCGATCCGCTTATCGCGAGTACGAATCCGCCGCCGAAGAGCGTGTACTGCTAGGTCAGGGCTTTTGGCAGTTTCCACACGCTGTTGTCCCAGCCATACGCGCACCAGCCCTTTCATCACCCCGAACGCCCCACCGGGCTCGTCGGCGGAGGCGGAGTGCAAAGTCCGGTTGGCAAGAAACCGGATCCAGCGCGCGCTTGAATCCGCGAACGGACCGTTCGGCGCAATGGCAATCGCCTGCTGAAAGGAGGCCGCTGCCGTCTCTCCATTCTTGAATAACGCGATCATCGCACGTGTGAAATGCACCTGATCGCAGGACTGGTGCTGTGTGCAGGTGCTCAGCAGTGTTTCTTGTTCTCGATCTACGGCTTGCAAGATGACTGTGTCGGTCGCATCGGCTTGAAATAATGGCGCAGAACCAGGCGGTGTTGTTCCATTCACCATCGCACATCCCCATAACATCCCTGTCATCAAGAGCCCGGATCCATGACGAAGCCACATCGCAATACCACCCCTTTTGCGCCGAGGTCTGACCGATTTTTCTAAGACAAGCTTAGCAGATGGTACGGATCTTGACGCCTGCGAGGCAGGGGCGAAAACCGTAGCATGCTACCTTTCTGACCCCCTCGTCCGTGCAAGGCCTTGAGCGGAGAGCCATGAACCGATTTCATGTCGGGTTGGGAGTTTCGGATGTGGAGGCGTCCGCGTAGGGCTCCTCGCAATGCCGCGGCTGACTTCCTCGCTCTCAGCGAATGAAAGCCGCCGGTATTGCGGTTTGCATACGGGTACATACTACTCATACCCGTTGCGTTAGATGTCTGACTCCAAGCTGGAAGACGATGGCAGATCATAACGAGAGTAAGCTGACGTCTTCTGCGGTCCCTTGCGAAAGGAGTGGACCCACCAAGCGGTCGAGATATTCCGAGGCGTAGATCGTGTAGACCCTTCGTCAAGCCGAAGCCAACACCCCGTCGGTGACCTCTGCTGACAACTCGAGGTGAATGACGCTACGTTCTATGCCTGGAGGAAAAAGTATGTCCATCTGGGGTGGGGGTGGGCGATCCCGGTCGTGTTCCGGCTAACAGGATCGAGATTACAGCAACTCCTCAGCAGATTCGAGGCAACTGTTCGCCCGACAAGAGATCGAGGATACGTTGTGTTCCCAGCACCGTGCGCAATACAACGATCGGAGGACTGTCCCCTGTGACCGTGCCGATCTGGACCGCATCTTGGGCGACCCTGTGACGGCGCATGGCGGCCAACGCCGTCTCCACATGCGCTTCCGGCACAAAGGCGACGAAACGCCCTTCGTTCGCAACATACAGAGGATCGAGGCCCAACAGCTCACAGGCGCCGCGCACGGACGCTCGCACGGGAATGAGTGGTTCTTCAATGGTCATGCCCACGTTCGCCCCGGCAGCGAGTTCATTGAGCGCGCTGCCCAGTCCGCCGCGCGTCAGATCGCGCAGGCAATGGACAGGCACTCCGCTTTCCAGCAGGTCACGCACGACCCGATGCAACGGTGCCGAGTCGCTTTCGATATCGCCGGTGAAGCGCAACCCTTCACGCACACTCATCACGGCCAATCCGTGCGAGCCAAGATCGCCGCTCAATAGAATTCGATCCCCGGCTTTCACCTCTTGTGGGCCGATGCGAGCACCAGGCGGTACGACTCCGATCCCGGCGGTGTTGATGAAAATCCCGTCGCCTTTGCCGCGATCCACCACCTTCGTATCTCCAGTGACGACCTGCACCCCCGCCCCTTCCGCCGCCTTGGCCATCGACTCTACCACTTTCCTGAGTGTCTCCAGGGCGAGCCCCTCTTCTAGAATGAACCCCGCGCTGAGGTAGAGGGGTGTGGCTCCGCACATGGCGAGGTCATTGACTGTGCCGTGCACCGCCAGGCTGCCGATGTCTCCGCCTGGGAAAAACAATGGAGACACGACGTAGGAATCTGTGGTGAACGCGAGGGTGCCCTTCTCGACCGGGAACGTCGCGCCGTCGTGGAGCTGGCGGAGCAACGTGTTGTCGAACGAACGGAGGAATACCCCGCGAATCAACTCCTGCATGAGCCGTCCGCCGCCGCCGTGCGCCAGGAGGATCGTCTTCTTCTCGAATGTAGGCAGCGGACACTCTGGTTCAAAAGAATTGTCGTCACCCATGGATCTGGCCTCGTACCTCGTGAAGCGTATCTCGCACACGTTCGGTCAACAGACGTCACACCCGATACGCCGGATGAACGACGAGATACGTTTCACGCTTCACGTTTCACATGACTTCGATACCGATAATAGGCCGCGCAGGCTCCTTCGCTGGATACCATCGGCGCGCCGAGTGGGTTTTCCGGCGTGCAGCGCGTGGCAAAGGCCGGGCAGTCCGGCGGTTTGAGCAAGCCCTGCAAGACCAGACCGCTCCGACAGTCTGGATCTTCTCCCCCCACCGGACGGAAGTGAGAGAGCGCGTCACGAAATCGCACCGCCGCATCGAAGTCGGCATAGGCAGCGGTGAGTTTCAGGCCGCTGTGAGGGATGTCGCCGATGCCACGCCATGCGCGTAGCGTTGGTTCGAAGACTTCTCGCACGGCCGCTTGTGCCGCCACGTTGCCCTCCCGACGCACCGACCTGGTGTATTGGTTCTCGACGACCGCTCGTCCTTCTTCCAATTGGCGGGCCAACATCGCAATCCCTTCCAGGATGTCGATCGGCTCGAACCCCGTGACCACGATGGGTACGCGATAGCGTTTAGCCAAGTCTTCGTACTCCTCATAGCCCATGACGGTACAGACATGACCGGCCGCAAGAAAGCCCTGCACGAGACAGCCGGGAGCGGACAGGATGGCTTCCATGGCTGGCGGCACGAGCACTTGGGCTGCCAGCAGACTGAAGTTGGTCAGACCCAGGCGCCGCGCCTGGATCGCCGCCATCGCAAAAGCCGGCGCGGTCGTCTCAAACCCCACCGCAAAACACACGACCTCGCGGTCAGGGTTCGCGCGGGCCAACTCCAGCGCGTCCAGCGGAGAATATATGATGCGTACATCACCCCCGGCAGCCTTGACTTCGAACAGGTTTCCCTGCGAGCCAGGTACGCGCAGCATGTCTCCGAACGAACAGAAAATCACTCGTGGCAACGACGCGAGTTGGAGTGCCTGATCGATTAAGCCGATCGGTGTGACACAGATGGGACAGCCTGGCCCATGCACCAGGGTGAGGTTCGACGGTAACAGAGCATCGAGGCCGAACCGCACAATCGAATGGGTTTGCCCGCCGCAGATTTCCATCACCGTCCACGGACGGCGAACCGTCTGCTTGATCGTTTCGGCCAATGCCGCAGCGGTCGCACTCTCTCGGTATTCATCGACGTATTTCATCAGTAGCCCTCAGGTGAGCGTGTGACGGTCAGTCCCGCTACCTGCCTCCTTATTGGCAAGAGCAGCGAAGATCTCAAGTGACCTTCTTGCCGCGTCCTCATCCAGTTTGCTGATGGCAAATCCCACATGCACGATCACATAGTCTCCGACGTCAGCTTCTGGCACGAGCGCAAGCGAGACCTCTTTCATGGTGCCGCCAAAAGATATCGTCGCGGTACGGAGTTGGTCATTCGTGATACTGAGGACTTGCCCAGGAACCGCTAAGCACATAGCTATGACCTTCTGTTGGAAATGTGAGCCGCAGCCACGACCGCCTGCCCAAGAGAGAGTCCCCCGTCGTTGGGCGGCACCAGGCGATGGCTGTAGATGGTAAACCCCGCTTTCGTCAGCCGGTGACGCGCGAGCCGGAGCAGCAGGACATTCTGAAAGCATCCGCCGGTCAACACCACCCGCGGCAACCCGGCTCGTTCCGCAATTTGACCGATTAGGTCCGCCAGCGCAAGATGGAACCGATACGCGATCCGGCCCCGACTCGTCCCTTCACGCATATCCTTTGTAAGAGACTCGATCAGCGGTCGCCAGTCAGCTACCCACATCGCCGGGTTGTCCTTACATTGTGCGACAGCGAACAGGTACCCCGTCTCATCACCGGGAGCAGCCTTTTCATAGCGTTCTGCCGCAAACTCAAGGGCCATGGCCGCTTGCCCTTCAAAACTGGCTTCATCACGGAAGCCAGCAAGGGAAGATATTGCATCGAACAGTCGTCCCATGCTGGTGGTTTCGGGAGAAGCAATGTTTTTTGCCAAGAGGGCCGCGAGAGCGGCGCGTTCCCCTCTTTCACCTTGTCGGACAGCAAGTTCTTCAACGGCCAAGCTTTCACCATAGGTCTCCCACAGGACTGAGAAGGCACAGCGCCAGGGTTTACGCATGGCCATCTCTCCGCCCGGCAGGCGGAAGGGCCGAAGATGGGCGAGACGCCTGAAGCCTGGATACCCCGCGACAAGAAACTCTCCTCCCCACAGCCGGCCATCAGGTCCGTACCCGGACCCGTCCCAAGCCACGCCCAGGACCTCACCATCCAATCCATGCTCCGCCATACAGGCGGCGACATGGGCATGATGATGTTGTACTCGAACGAGCGGGACCGCGTGGCGCTCGGCGAATTCCTGCGCGAAAATTGTTGATCGATAGTCGGGGTGGAGATCGCAGGCTACGAGTTGGGGCTGTACGTCAAGCAGCCGTTGCAGATCATCAACGGCGTGACGAAACACCTCAAAGGCCTCCAGGGTAGACAGATCGCCAAGGTGCTGGCTGAGCAGGACCTGATCACCGGACGTCAGTGCAATCGTGTTCTTGAGGTGGCCCCCGACTGCCAGGATCGGGACCATCGCGCTTCCGTTCGTAAGGGGCGCCTGTATCCTGATTGACCGAGGCACATACCCCCTCGCTCGTCGGAGGATCAACTGCTCACCCTCGACCACACGCAGGACTGAATCATCGACCGGCCGCGCGATCACTCGATCGTGAACGAGGAACGCATCCGCGATTCCGGCAAGTCGAACCAGCGCCTCTTGTTCGTCGATCACGATCGGTTCGTCGGAGCGATTGCCGCTGGTGGCCACCGCCGGACCTTGCAACTCGGTCATCAGCAGATCGTGAAGCGGGCTGTAGGGCACCATGGCGCCGACGTAGGGGTTGTCGGGCGACACAGAGGGGGCCAGCCTGGACGGTTCGCGTTGTCGCAGTATCACGATCGGCGCTTCGGGAGAAAGCAGCAAGAGTTCTTCTTCTGTTGTGAGCAAGCACGATCCTCGTACAGCTGAAACAGATGGGAACAAGACCGCAAAGGGTTTATCCGGTCTCATCTTGCGCAGGCGTAACCGTTGCACCGCTGATTCCGAGCAGGCATCCACCCAAAGCTGAAATCCGCCGACTCCCTTGACCGCGAGGATTCCGCCTCTCCGGATGATCTCGCAGGCCTGCTGCAAGGCTTCCTGCTCACGAGCCACCACTTGTCCCTGAACATCCCACAACGCTAATCGAGGGCCACAAACCGGACAGGCGATCGGTTCGGCATGGAAGCGACGATCCCGGTGATCCTCATACTCCGCCAGGCAATCCCGGCACAGTTGGAACCGACTCATCGTGGTGTTGGCGCGGTCATAGGGAATGTCCGTGATGAGGCTGAAGCGTGGGCCACATTGGGTGCAGGTCAGAAAGGGGTAGCGGAAGCGCCGATCCGTCGGATCGCTCAGCTCACCCAGACAATCGGCACAGGTCGCAAGGTCCGGAGGCACCACCAGACGCCGCGCGCCAGCACCTTCGCTGGCTCGAATCCCGAAGACTGTCTCTCCCATCGGATTCGCAGGTTCTATGGTCAGCCGGTCCACCTTCGCTGCTGCCGGCGCTTCCGCCTGCATCCGTTCCAGAAAGATCTCCACCACAGCAACCGGCCCCTCCAGTTCCAGCAGTGCACCATGAGAGCTGTTCGTGACCCATCCGGCCACTCCAAGTTGTTGCGCAATACGGAAGACAAACGGCCTGAATCCGACCCCCTGGACCGTTCCTTCCACGGTAATGCGCAGGCGAACAATGGTTTCCTGTTTCATTCCTCAACCACGATCTCGTGCAGCATCACTTCAGGGACTTGCTCCGCATCCAAGCTTGCCGACCCGCAACCTGGGCAACATTGCAGCAGCTCATGCATTTCGCAGGAAGTCCCGCACAGCCGACAGTGGGCTATGACGGGAACCGGCAGAATCTCCAGGGCAGCCCGCTCAGCAACAGTCCCCTGTGCGGCCGCAGCAAAGACCGACTTCAACGTCGCCTCATTATGCTCCAAGAAATGAGACTGCGTACTGACTTTGAGCCTCACGACTGACGGCTTCGAACAGGGAGTCTGGCGGAGCGCTTCCTCCACCATCTTGACCACCTGGGCCATCAGCTGCCACTCGTGCACGAGAGACCCTCCAACTCACGCAAGACTCGCTCGACAACCTGATCCAATGCTCCGGCAACCGCCGGAGACAGATCGTTGCCGGCCGTGGTGTCCCCGACCTCCACGCCATACACGATCACGTGGGGAGGAAGGAGCCCCAGGGTACGGCCCATCTCAATCGCGTCCACCGCGTTGAGGACGTGCGTCGAATGCGGAAACAGGTCTCCGGACAGAGGTCCGGCGGACGCATCGAGACGATGGATCGTTCCTGCAGGCCGACCGCTCCTCGCCGCGTCGATCAGGATGACGGCTGAAGCGTCTGCCATCAAGTCCAGCACGTCGAGACCGGCCAATTCCGCTTCAATCACTTCGGCGCGGTCCCCCACCAGGTCTTTGAGCCGCCGTGCGGCCAGGACTCCCGCCGCATCGTCACCCCTGAACAGATTGCCGACCCCGATGATGCGAATTGAAGCCATGGTCTGTCTGGTCTATCTCGTCTGTCTGGTTGGTCTGGTCGACCTCATGTTCTTTGACTTCAAATAAACCAGAAGCCCCCCACACTCTTATTCTCGTTCAACTTCCAGTCGCAAGAAATGCGTTGCGCAGGATATGCAAGGGTCATAGCAGCGGATGACTTTTTCACATCCCAAGGCCGCTTGCTCGTTCGAGAGATCCAATACACGAGGCATATAGGCACGAAGATCCTCCTCGATCCGCCGCTGGTTCTGCGAGGTGGGCGGAACGATCTTGGCTTCGCGAATCAGGCCGTCACCATCCACCCGATACCGATGATAGAGAATTCCTCTCGGCGCTTCGGTGCAGGCCATACCGGTGCCGGCGCGTACGGTCACCGGAACCGATGGACAGGGTGGCGGCTCGTAGCCGTCGATGATCCGCAGCGTCTCCTCGATCGCATACAGAATTTCGACGGAGCGGGCAATGATCGCGTGAAACGGATTGCACAGAGGCAACGACAGTCCGGTGTCCGCCAATACTTGTTTCCCCAGTGGCGACAGGTGGTCATGATTAAAATTCACCCGCGCCAACGGCCCCACCAAATAACTGGCTCCGTTGAGTCTGCATTGGAGAGCCGTGGAATAGGGCGCCTGTTCCTCCCTGAAATGTTGCTCGAACTCCGCCGCAGAAATATTTACCCCACCACTGGACTGGATCGGTCCCTCGTTGAAAGGATACTCATTAGAAGGACGGAGCGCGACGAAGGTATAGTCCTGTGCAAATTCAGGGTAGTCAAACCCCGCGACCCAGCGGACGGTCTCAACCGCCGCATCACGCGCCCACAAGAGTTCTTCTTTCAGACCCTCCAGTTCACGGCGCAGCGGCACGCGCGAAAACCCACCGACCTTCACCGAAACCGGATGCACGGAGCGGCCGCCCAGCAACGTCATTAAGGCATTGCCGGCTTTCTTCAACCGTAGGCCACGGGTCAGGATTCCCGGATGGTCTTTGGCCATCGCGATTGCGCTGGCGTAGCCGAGAAAGTCCGGCGCGTGGAGCATGTAGACGTGGAGCGTATGGCTCTCGATCCATTCACCGCAATAGATCATTCGCCGCAAATCCCGCAACGCCCCCTCCACTCTCACCGCAAAGATCTGCTCCAACGCATGGACGGCGCTCATCTGGTAGGCCACGGGACAGATGCCGCAAATGCGCGCGACGATATCCGGCAGCTCGTCGTAATGCCGGCCTACCAAGAAGGCCTCGAAGAACCGCGGCGGCTCGAAGATCCTCAGCTCGACATCCTGCACGACACCCTCTTTCACGGTGACACGGAGCGCGCCTTCACCTTCGACGCGCGCAATCATGTCGACCGCGATGGTTCTGGTCTTGGTTTTCTTTGCCTCACTCATAACTTACACGCTCGCTCGACACATCACCCGGCACGGTCTTTCTGCTCCCACGCCTGACTCTCCTCGCGGAACGGTCTAACAGAGCCGTTGATGCCGCGGAACCGGCGCAGCACTTCGATTGGAATGAGCTGGAGCCCCTGGTGAAACTCCTTGGCCAGGGAGGCCGTATTCGGAGGGAGACCGGGACCTTCATGTGCCCCTTCGGCCGGGCCGAAACAGCCGTAACAGTCCCGGCCCATGCTCGGGCAAATCGCGCCGCACCCGGTACGTGTCACCGGCCCGAGACAGGGGATCCCCTTGGCGACCATCACGCAGACGTTCTCCTGGCGTTTACATTCAATGCACACACTGTGTGTCGGCAGCCGCGGCTGCACACCGGCTAACAGATCGGTGATCACCCGGAGCAACTGCTCTTTATCGATGGGACAGCCCCACAATTCAAAATCGACGCGCACATGTTCCGAGATCGGCGTCGAGGTACTCAGGCTCTGGATGTACTGAGGACTGGGATAGACCACTCGCTTGAAGGCTTCGACATCCCCCCAGTTACGCAGGGCTTGGATCCCGCCTGCCGTGGCGCAGGCGCCGATCGTCATTAACAGGGTGGCTTGTTTTCGCACGGACAGGATCCGTCGCGCATCCTCAGGCGTCGTGATGGAACCTTCGACCAACGCGATGTCGTAGGGTCCCTCTCTCATGTCGCTGGAGGCTTCAGGAAAGTAGGCAATGTCCAACGCCTGCCCCAGAGCGAGCAGGTCATCTTCTAGGTTCAAGATGCTGAGCTGACAGCCGTCGCAGGAGGCGAATTTGAAGACGGCCATTTTGGGTCGACCAGGTTTGCCGTGGTCCTTTGGCTGACTCACTACATGTACCCCTTCAGAGCTATTCGTGAAACGTGAAGTGTTCCTCGTGAAGCCTATCTCGCAACCGACTCAGAAGGACGAGATACGAGCGACGAACAACGCTCCACGAGCTAAACTCCCACCCGTTCCAACCACGGCGCGACCCGGTCATATCGCATGACCGGGCCGTCTTTGCACAGAAAGTAGGGTCCTAATTGGCAATGGCCGCACAGGCCGATTCCGCATTCCATGTGCCGTTCCAGCGAAACGTAGATCGCGGTCTCCGGAATCCCCCGCTGCATCAAAATCGGCACACCCAAGCGCATCATGATCTCCGGTCCGCACATCAGCACCATGGTGCGTGCCGGGTTCATCACCACTTGCTCGAACAGCTCCGTCACCACACCGACATGATAGCGCCACGTCTTATGAGGCTGGTCGCTTGCCAATAACACTTCGACATCGGGGTGCCGCCTCCAGGCGTCGAACCGTTCCCGATAGAGCAGATCGTGCGGCGTCTTGATCCCATGCAGAATTTTTACGCTTCCATACTGGCTTCGCCGGCGGAAGATGTATTCAATGGCGCCGACTACCGGCGCGCAGCCCAGCCCGCCGGTCACGATCACGACATCTTTGCCCTGCGCTGCATCGAGGGGCCAGCCTTGCCCAAAGGGACCACGGATACCTAGCTCATCGCCGGGCTGCAAGCGTGCAATGGCCTTGGTGACTTGCCCCACGACACGGATGGTATGGTCCAGGGACTCCGGCTCGTCGGGATCCGAGACGATCGAGATCGCCACCTCGCCGACCCCGAAAAGATAGACCATATTGAACTGGCCGGCAGCGAACCGATAGCTTCGCCGCACCTGCTCATCGACGAAACGCAACCGATAGGTGTCGATGTCCTCCGCCTCCCGGATCTTCTCCACAATGGTGGCTGATTGGATCAGATAGGGGTTAGCCGCGGCGTTTCCGGTGGCTTGTGAGAAAGGCGTCATCATGGCTCCCTATTTACTGGACCAGAACTCACCAGCCTTCCCTCCGGATACGTTTCCTTCGGTACTTTGACGACGGCCTGCTTCGGATACGTCATGCTTGGCCCGGCTTCTCCTTGGCCTGACTCGAAGGCTTCAGCAAAGCCGGCAGCTCCTCGGTCAGGTCAATCCCGACCGGGCACCAGGTGATGCAGCGCCCGCAGCCGACACAGCCGGAGGTTCCGAACTGATCGATCCACGAGGCCAGCTTGTGCGTGAGCCACATGCGATAGCGATCCTTGATCGTCGGGCGAATGTTCTTGCCGTGAATATAGCCATGCTCTTGCGTGAAACAGGAATCCCACAATCTGGTGTGCTCACTGCGTGTTTGCGTGAGGTCCGGCACCTCCTCGACCGCGTGGCAAAAACAGGTCGGGCAGACCATCGTGCAGTTCCCGCAGGCCAGGCAGCGCGCCGCCACGTCGTCCCAACGCGGATGCTCATGGGCGTCGTACAGGGCTTGTGGCAGGTGCGACCGATCCAGCTGTCTGACTTGGCTGCGGGCGCATGCCTCGATCTGCAGTTCGGCCTTACGAACCCATGCGCTCGAAGCCGGCGCGAGCGACAGTGCGTTCATCATCTCCTGGCCCGCCGCACTGCCTGCCTCCACAAGAAACACCTCATCCAATTCAGTCAGCGCCAGATCGAATGCCGCGCTCGCTCGGGGACCTGTGTCCATCGAGGCGCAGAAACAGGTGGCCAGCGCGCGAGTGCAGTTCACCGCAATCAGAAACAAGCCGTCTCGACGCGTTTGATAATAGGGATCCCGGTAGGCGTCCTTCAGAAAGATGTGATCCTGGATGGCGAGCCCTGCGAGATCGCAGGCTCGCGCACCGAGCACCGCAACCTTCTCGCTCTTTGGCAGGGTCGGCAGAGCCGAGAAGCTGCCTTTCGTCCGCTCGATGACCAGCAACGGCTCGCGCGGGGCAAAGGCCAGCGGCTTCACGGACTGTGGTCCGTGGACGACCCCGAAGATTTGGTCTGAGCCGGTGTTCTCTAGCCGATAGCGTCCCGGTTCCTGCTCATCGCGCCAGCCAATCGGCAGATCCGACACCTGCCGGATCGTGTCCCACATCACCGCCCCGTCACGCAGGGCCGGACCGACAACGCGATAGCCTTTCGCGCACAGGACATCTATCAGTTGTTGGAGGAATGCTTTTGGAACAGCGGCGACATGAGTATCAGATGGGGTTGCCATGACGAAGGTCCTCTCGTCTCTATCCAGCAGGTCGATTAGCCATTCGGCTGGTCATCGTACGTGCTCACCCTTCTGTTGCACGGTGAGATCAATTCGGCCTGAGTCAGGCCCAAGAGACTCACGCGCTCGTTCGGCTGTATCGGGATCGCCAGGTCGCCCATAGGAGATAGAGGAAGACCATCACGCCCACGAGTTCCACGAGATGGACGAGGTGCCACCCTTCGACCAACTCGACTTCCACGACGATGAGCAACAGGGTCGCGACAAGAAACACGAGCATATGCCGGCGCGGCATACTGAACACCTCGTGGACGAATGCAGCCAGCCAGCCGTCGTTCTCCTTGAGCTGTTCCATCTCTCTTGCCCCTCCTGACGATTGATCGGACATCGCGACAAGATACTCCGGCTCCGTAACCCCGTCGACTCCGATCTGAGCCCATCACGTGAACGAAACATCGGCGAGGTTGCCTAGTTTTCCTACAGCAAGAGCAATGCCTTACTCGCTCGACCACTACCGGCCTGAAACTTTTCGATGTTTCGGGCGACTCCAAATGTTCCCCGTGAGACGATAGGGACATTTAGCCACAGTGGGCAAACGGTACAAGGGGCAGAACGGCGCACTATGGACAGTGCGCTACTGTCTCTGTAACGTAGGGCTATCTCGATGCAGCGGTGCTTCCGTCGCCGCCTCGGTTGTGTGATCCTACTTCGCCGTTACCCGACCCGGTGACGCTCCGCTTCCAATACGTCCACCGTCGTTTTGATCACCGTGTCGGGGTTGAGTGAGATGCTATCGATACCCTGCTCGATGAGAAACCGGACGAACTCCTGGTAAGGGTCAAGATCTCGTCGTCCGTGATCGCGAATCTGGCCCGGTCGTCGGGAGGCACCGGTACGTTCTTGACCATTTTGCTTCCGCCGACGTCGTAAATCAGTTTGAACTCTTTACTGCCCAGGAGTTTTTGGAGGATCAGACGGTACCCTTGTGTCAGCGTCGGTTTGAAGACGTAATATTCATCAGGATTGACCGAGCCCTGCACCACAGTCTCGCCGAGGCCGTAGGACGCGTTAATCAAGACAGCGTCCCGGAACCCCGTCTCCGTATCGATGGAAAACATGACGCCGGCAGCGGCCAAGTCCGAGCAAACCATGCGCTGAACCACGATGGAGAGCGCAATCTTTTGGTGATCGAATCCTTTCTCAACTCGATAGGCTATTGCGCGGTCGGTAAATAGCGAGGCGAAACAGCGCTTGCAATGTTCCAACAGAGATAGATGGCCCTGCACGTTGAGGTAGGTTTCCTGCTGGCCGGCGAAACTGGCATCCGGAAGATCTTCGGCTGTCGCGCTGCTGCGGACAGCCACATCCGCCGGCTCGGGCAATCCTTTGCTCAGCCGGTCGTAGGCGTCGGTGATCGCACCGGCCAGTTCCAGCGGGAGCGTGGCGCCGAGAATGGCCTGCCGCACCTGCTTGCCTCTTTGCTGGAGGTTCGCCAAATCGTGCGTGTCCAGGTCTTTGAGAATCAACCGGATCGTCGCGTCGAGTTTCGCCTCTTTCAGGAAGAGCCGGTACGCCTCCGCCGTGACGGCGAAACCGTTGGGCACCTTCACCCCTTTGGAGGCCAGCTCACGATACATTTCGCCCAACGACGCGTTTTTCCCGCCGACCAACGGCACGTCCTCGATGCCGAGTTCGTCGAACCATTTCACGAGCTGCATGTCCTGGGTAACTCTTCCCATGGGTTCCTCCTCAACGACGCGGAGACAGCCTGGCCGCCCCCACTTCTCTCCTGTACATCTCTTCCTGAATCATATGTCCGCACCGGGCCTTATACAACAACGGGTCAGCGTCTGGGAGTGCCTTGTCCATTTTCTTCTTGTGGTCAATCGTCTTCTTGCCTTGTCGATAGACGTCGGCGGTGACCACCAGTCGGCAATCGCGGTCCTGGACGCGATGCTTCAAGACCGCAATAATGGTTTAGAAGGCCGGGGTGTATGCGGCGTGGTTTATGGGCGCGGTCGCCGCGGTGATCCTTGGGTGCCTGTCTGTGCAGCGGTAGCGGGTGACTATGGCCGAAGATCACAGGGGGGCGGGGAATTGGTGGCCCGGTCACTTCGCAATGGTGATGCTGGGGACTCCGGCGCGAGGCACCTCGCTGACGGTCATTTGGAACAAGAGATACAGCATTTGGAATGCCTCGCGGTTCCAGCGTGCCAGCGGTCCGGTGGTGTTCACGGCGTAATATTTCCCGTGGGACTGAATCGACAGGTCGGCTCCCGAGGGCGCGCCATCCGACAGCAGGAGTTCCATGGTGTGGACAGGATTTTCGTGGACCGCTGGGGTCCGCGGATCTTTGTCGACGTGGTATTCGGGGTCGTCTCCAAGCGAGCGGCCCAGAAAGTTGAGAATGGTATTGAAGCTCCGCAGCCGGAAATCTCCCTTGAGGGGGTATTCCCCTCCGACATGCCCCGGGCGAATGTCGAAGGAGACATCGTTGAGCTGCCCTTCCTCCGCGTCGTCGATCAACCGGGCTCGTTCGTCGGATGAAAGCGTGTTGGGGTCATAGTTGGTGATGAGAATTTGTCCCGTGATTTGTTTCCGAAGGGTGTAGCTGTTGTCTTTCTGGCTGTAGATCACGAGATACTCTTTTTGTAATGCCTGGAAGCCTTCAGCTGTGACCGAGTTGGCGGGAATAGTCCAAGTCCGATGGTAGACGAGCGGTTCGGCATAGAGCTGGTTTTGGTCCTGAATGGCCGAGAGGTGCGTCACCACGCGACGGAATATCTCGTAGCCTCCCCGGTCTGCTGGCGTATTGCGGTAGGCAACCTCCTGGCCATTCTCCCTGATCCGCAGCTCCTGGGCCATCAGCCGGAGCAACAGATCGATGTCATACCGCTGCCGGAGCAGGAGCATGAACTTGGTTTCCTGAAAGGGGGTCAAGAGCCGCGTGGTGAACTCTTCCCCTTCGATCGGGGCGATACTGATGGTGGGGTTCTCCGCCACGCTGCCGCCGAAGATCGGCATGAGCGCCCTGCTTGCCTCTCCTGTGAAGGCCGGAGTGGCGCCGACGCTGACACGGAAATCGAACGTCGCGGCGATATTCGAGACGCCGGTGAAGTGAATCGGTTGATGCTGATGGGCGCGGGCGATGTTGATGAGCAGTTGTTTAGAGATGGCATCAGTGATCGCCTCATCATAGGTCGTCACGGCGCGATTCAGCGTGATGGGTGAGAGGCAGCCGGTCACGGCCAGGCTGCATATGATTCCGGCCAGGGTCAATCGCGCAGAGGATCTTGAACGCTGTCCCATCGTTATGTGAACAACTATTGAGTGAGCCCGACAATCTTTCAGCAGGTTTGTACCATAATTGGTACAGGATGCCTAGGTGAACGCTGCCAGGCTGTCTGATGTTGGGAGCCCTCCGTGAGGAGGATGTGGGGTCAGGCTGAGGTCGCCCCTGAAATAACGGACGCCTGGATTAGGACTCGCCCGCGCGCAATCATGGATTCAACCGGGTCACCCTCAACGTGTGAAAAAGAGAATCGGTCTTGGGAACCGTTTCGTGGTGCGAGCGCGGGAGAGACTCATCCCGCCCCTGTGATAAGATTCGTAGCTCATTACTAACTCGACAGAGGAGGAGGTCACATGTTGAAGGAAGTGGCAGGGGATATTTTATTGACGAAGGCCGATGCTCTGGCGCATGGCGTCGCACCGAACGACAACTTCGCGAACGGGTTAGCTTTGGCACTTAGAGAACGTTGGCCGGCGATGTATAAGGACTTCCGGCATTATTCTCAGACGTTTACTCCCAAGACCGGTGAGTTGTGGACCTGGGCCGGCGTCGGCGGCGTTCGGATTGTGAGTCTGTATACCCAGGAACCTGCTGCCAGTCACGGAGCCAGGCCAGGCCGGGCCACGATCGAGAATGTGAACCACTGTCTCAAAGCCCTGTGCAAGACGATTGAGGCTGAGAAGTTTAAGAGTGTCGCGCTTCCACGGTTGGCCACGGGTGTGGGCGGGCTCGACTGGAAAGACGTCAAGCCGCTGATGGAAAAATATCTCAGCCACCTATCTATTCCTGTGTACGTGTATAGCACCTATCATCCTGGGGTTCAGGCAGAGGAATAGGGGTAAGCAGGGGCGAAGGAGGAATGTGAGGCGCAAGGGTGTGAGAAGCTTTCTTTGCTCCCAGCGCGCGCGCCCTAAGAAGGGCCTCGCTCGACGGCCGCAGTCGAAAGCTTCTCACACCCTTGCTTGGTTGAGTGATGAAGGGGGAGAGAGGGAGCGTCTACGCGCGCAGTTCCGGATTCACCCGGGCCGCCCTTTCTGTGTCACGTTCTGGTGCAGCAGTGGGGAGAGAAAACGAGCAAGGATAGTCTGACTATTTCCTCTCGTTCACCCTTTCTCACCGTGGCCCATTCGCCATCTCCGCGATGACAGTTTGCAGGCCGGAGACGACGCGCGCCATCCGTTCGTATTGAACGAGCTCGGGCCTGTCGGCGCTTGAATGGTAGGCTGGATAGCGGAAGGGGGCGGTGTCGGTCACCATCACCGCCGGGAACCCCTCCTTCCAGAAGGCCCAATGGTCGGACCACCAGACGCCTGGAATCAAGTCCCACAAGGCTCCCCCTTCGGAGGGAAATTGGGCCTGTTGCCGAAAAGATCCCACGAGCTGCCGCACCAGGAACCCGTTCTCCACGTTGCTGACGAAGGCGATGAAGTTCCCGGTCGAGGGATAGATGAGACTCAACGGAAAGAGGAGGTGTTGGCTCCCTGGCTCGTCTGAGTAGTACCCGATGGTCTCCAGGCTGAGCATGAGGACGATATTTTCGCCCCGCTCGCGGCTGCGCTTGGCGTAGACGCGGCTCCCCATATGTTCGGTTTGAAAGAACGGCGGTTCCTCGTTGGCGAACAAGACAAATCGAAGCGTACGGGCCGGCGTAGTGTCCGCGAACGCACGTGCCAAGGCGAGCGTCGCCGCCACGCCGCTCGCATTGTCGTTGGCGCCGGGACTTCCCTGCACGGAATCATAGTGCGCGCCGATGATGACGATGTCGTCCGGTTTTTCTC
>JAENWB010000125.1:0-4674 GCA_016650275.1 Nitrospiraceae bacterium
AACATGTTGTTTTGTCAATCCGCCTCCACGAATCCTTGAAACGGGATGCACCATGAGCTATTAGGACCTTGGCAAACTGCCTCTAATCCCGTTGGGGACACCACATTTGGTGGGACTAGTTTCACCGGAGAGCAGTTGGCCGTAAGACCCGTCCCCACTGAATCGATAGTCTTTCTCGTCTCCCTCTCGAAACGGCGTACAATCCAGCTGCGGCACAAGTTTTCGGATCATCTGTCTTGCCTGGGAGACATGCCGAGCCAGGATCCCCCGGATATCCGCGACTCGTCGCTTGAGTTCCTCCTTGAGCTGCTTCCGGTTTAACGCCGTGACCTGTTCATAATGGGATAACGTGCTGAGCTTCTCCGCCAGGAGGCATGCCTGATGCTCTTCGGCTTTGAGTTGCGTCAGCAGAGACTCAAGGGCCTCTCCACGCGCGCTGGCCTCCACGAGTCGGTGCTTTCTGTTCTCGACTTCCGAGAGTTCTTGCGCCAGGCTCGATCGCTGCGTCGCCACATCCTTGTTCTGGGCGTGCAGCCGCTGAACTGCCTTCTCCACGGCAGCGTCTAGAATCCGTTCATCCAGCACGTCCGCGAGCGCCGTCAGCACCGCCTGATCAGGAGCTCTTGCTTGAGCTGGACCGCATTCGTGCACACCGCCGAGCCACGTTTATGATGATAGGAGCACCCATAGAACCGTGCGCGCTTCTTCCCATGGCCTCGGGTTAGGGCGAAGAGGGGCCCCTCGCAGAGGGTGCAGCGATCGACCCCGCTCAGCAGGTAGGGCGAGTCCCGATCTTGCCGCGATGCACGTCCCAACAGGTGTCCCGTGATCGTGCCTCTCATGGAGCGCTGGTGCGCATCCTTCAGGCGTCCATGGACCTTCTCCCACAGCGCTTGCGGTATGATGCGTAGCTCTGGAGCGGGGAGGGAGATCCACTCGGATTCAGGCCGTTGCCGCTGTTGCTTGGTCCCGCCGCGATGGCGCTTTGTGGTTTTATTCCAGACAATCTCGCCTCGATAGAGCGGGCGGTAGAGCATTTCTCGGATACAGGAGGGGGCCCACCCATACCATTTCTGTCGTGGCGGGGGAATCCCGTCGTGGTTGAGGGTCTTAGCAATCCGGCTCAGGCCGAACCCTGACGCGGACAGGTCAAAGATGCGACAGATGACGTTGGCCTGATCCGGGTTGATGTGGCGCACGACATGCATCCGCTTCCGCTTCTCTTCCGCATCGACGGTGGGCGAGAAGATCTCGACATTGTCATACCCGTAGACCACGCCGCCCGCCAACTAATGTGCCTTCGCTTTGCGGAGCAGCGCATCGTAGGTGCGTTGGCGCGCTTTCTCCCGCTCCACTTCCGACGCGAAATTGGTCAGCGAGAGCAAGATCTTGTCGAGCGCGGTGTCCAGCGTCCGTTCACGGTCATCTAGGTAATAGAAGACGCGCACGTCCGCGTCGAGGATCTGCTTCATCAAATAGCTGGTTTCAATCGATTCACGGCCCAACCGTGACTCTTCACTCATAATCAGCACCTGGAACGGGGAACGCGGGTTGAGCGCATTCATGAGCCGGAGCAAGGCGGGGCGCTTCACAAACTCGGCGCCCGAGATCCCATCATCCGCATAGATATGCGCGTCCGCGACGATCCACCCTTTCTTCGTCGCATAGTCGCGCGCATGGGCGATCTGGCGCGCGATGGATTTCTCTTCGTCCAGGAGCCCCGGCTGCTCGGTCGATTTTCTGGCGTAAATGGCGGCGATCATGGTCAGTCCGGGTGTGGGCTCCCGCTATCTTAGAGTGGTCCGCGATGCCTCACAAGCGCGTTCTTCGGTGGTATCCCCTTGCTGGATACCACCGAAGCACGGGAGCAGTCGCTCGCGTCCGCAGCAGAAACGTGCGTGAAGTTAGCCGTCAGCGCCTCGGCCAACAGACTGGCGAGTTCCTCGACCAGCGAGGCTGGAAGGGGCGCATGAGGCGTGGTCATCGTCACGGCCTTCGTCGGGTCACCATAGGACGGACGGTTCCTTGACGCCTGAGAGCCATGCGATGCTGTGCGAGCTCGCGTTGTAAGCGGCCGACCTCCGCCCGCCACAGCAGGGGACGGCCCAGCTGAAAGAGGAGCTCCCGTTTCCGGCCTCGGACGTATCGATGCACCCACCGCAACGAGACGCCTAAGGCGGCCGCAGCTTGTGGGCAGGTGCGCAGCTCGGCCGTTTGGGCGCGCTGGATGACGAGTCCATAGAATCCTTGTTGAACGATTAGCAGGGTTCGTCGTTTCGTCATGATCTAGTACCTCCCTCTGGATTTCGGTATGCTGGGTCGTGGCGGAGCGCAGGGCGCCCCCTTTGGCCAGCGAGATAACCTCCATAAACCTGCCTTCCAGTGGACGAATCCCCCGGGGGGTTGTGTCAGTAACAGGGCCTGATGAACACACCACGCAGGAAAACGAGACCCAGGGTGGGGAACCTCTTCGAACTGGCAGAAGCCGTCGAGCTGTTCTACGGAACGAAAGGCGCGGACGCTGCGATCGAGGAGTTCCGGGATGCTGCACAGGACTATCGCCTCGTGACGAAGGCTGAAGGTCAGGTTGCCTGGCTGTCCTATGTGCTCCGGCTGCTCTTCATCTGTCCCGTGCTCCTTCAACGACCGGCAGGGTTGGAGTGGGTGACGGATGATCTGCAATGGGCGCTGCGACATCGCAAGCTGCGTCCCGATGTGGACCGGGACTTCTGGGACGCGATGAAGAAGGTGCGGGGGCGACTCACCCAAGGCCGCCCGGGGAATAAAGCACGGGATTTCTTTTGGTACGAATGGCTGGTGAACCTCATGTATCCCCTGACCACCCACTCTGAACTGGGCTTAGTTCGGACGAAGAAGCGGGTGAACAAAACTATGGCGGTAACCGAACTCATCGACATGGAGGAGCGGTGTTATGGACAGAGGCCGAGCCTCCGCGAGATCTGGAGGTCGTTGCAACACGTGGAAGCCTATATTGAAACACTACAAGTTCAGTTGCACATAGCGCAGACGAACGTGGCGGGGCGAGCACGGAAACCACGGAGCGGATAGCATCGTTTCCTGGGGTTATTAGGTGAGTGCATAGCAGTTAAGTAGGCAGGTTGTGTAACCTGGTTTTGAACCGGTTTCGGAGGGGTTTTCAGGGGTTCTCGCGCGAACACAAGGTGATGGTTGCAAGGGCTTGTCCGGGTCTTCCTCTGAAGATGATGCAATAACCTTTCTTCCCGTTCGGCACGCTGAGAGTTGTCTTGTACTGACCTGGTCCCTGACCCGCTCCCGTTTACCGACCGGGGACTTTTTCGTTCCGCTCCATCACCCGTGGACTTTCGCGAGATGGAGCCAAGCCGTGCGATCCAGCCACTGCACGGGGACCTCATCATTGTGATAGACCCGCTGGATGGACTTTGGGCTCATGCGGAGTTCCGCCGTCAATTCCTTCACCGTGAGAAACTCCTTGTTCATATCCAATCCTTTCTGCCGATGCGGCTCAGCTCAGCACAGCTCTGACTATACCGGTGTGAGATGAGTGTAGGGCAGTATCCTGCTAAGGCCTGCTTTGGACCGTTAGGGACCATTAGGGACAATGGTCCCTAAGTGAGCGCGGAGGGAGGCAATTTCGGTGCACACATATCACTGCCCACATCGCGCGTTGCGTCTTAAGGAGCGCGGGATCAATCGTCCCGTGAGTATGTCCCTATGTGTCCTCTGCGTGAATCAACGCGTCAGATGGACTAGGGTGGTGGGACTCGTGTTTACGCATCTGTCGATGCTACGCTGATTGTCTGCTCCGTCCCTTGGAATTTTCTGGAACGTTTCTTCCCGATTCTGCCATAGACTGCAGGGACGACCAGCAAGGTTAACATCGTCGAGGTAAACAGTCCCCCGATGACCACGGTCGCGAGGGGCCGCTGGACTTCGGCTCCCATGCTGGTGGCCACCGCCATGGGCAAAAAGCCGAGGCTGGCGACGAGTGCCGTCATCAGCACGGGTCTGAGTCGGTCCATGGCCCCTTGCATGACTGCCTGCTCAGTGGGGAGCCCTTCTGCTTCGAGGAGTCGGATATGACTGACCAGCACCACCCCATTGAGCACCGCAATGCCAAACAAGGCAATGAATCCGATGACCGCTGAAATACTGAGTGGCATCCCGCGTAGCCAGAGGGCCATGATGCCTCCCGAGAGGGCCAAGGGGACATTGAGAAAAATCAGGAGCGCGGGGCGCATGGCCCCGAAGATGACCGATAGCACACCCAGAATCAGGAGGAGGGTGATGGGCACGACCACGGCTAACCGGCTAGCGGCTTCTTGGAGATGCTGAAACTGTCCGCCCCATGTCAATTCGTATCCTATCGGAAGCGATACCTCGCGTGCCACCGTACGCTGAGCTTCTGCCACAAAGCTGCCGAGATCCCTTCCTCGGATGTTGTTCTCTACCACGATACGTCGCTGCACATGCTCCCTGCTGATCTGCGCCGGTCCGGTGTCCACTCGAATGGCCGCCACGCGGGAGAGAGGAACGAGTTCACCTTGACTGGTGGGGATGAGCAGATTGCCCAGTGCGGCAGGATCAGCGGAGGCGCTGTCGGCGAAGCGGACGACGAGGTCAAAACGTCGCGGGCCTTGGACCACGGTGCCGACAACGCGGCCCACACGTGTC
>JAENWB010000126.1:0-19239 GCA_016650275.1 Nitrospiraceae bacterium
CTATACATCACCGTTGCGGCGATTGAAAGTGGCTCGACAAGCCGCCAGTCTGTCTTGGCAGCCGCAAATTCAGAGGCAAGCATCTGGGCAAACTCCCGGGCACGTTGCAGATCCCACAAGATGCCGCTCAAGTCAGCTAGTTGCGTCGCCTCCGGAATCTGAAGATCCACCCACGTATGAGTGGCCACGGCTATTGACTCCTTCTACCTATATTCGAGCGGCTCCGCGCAAGATGCGGAGCTCTGATTTTCTGTCCGTATAACACGCCTTGGGATTTCTTGTCGAAGGTCTGTTAACCACTTTACATTCAATTGGTCACTCTCTGTCCACCGGTTTATCACGGCATCTCATGCGAAGCAGGATAACGCCGCTGGGCCGGGGCGGTTCGGTGCTCCTCCACTGCGCGTGTCGATCGAGCACTGTTTCATCGTGCGCGTTCCACGAGCAGTGGAGGTCAGCTCTTCATCTTCTCTCATCCCTCTATCCTCTAGTGGAAGGAGGTGGATGGCTGTGGTGCTCCTGACTGCGCGTGTCGGAAAAGAGCTTGAATTGTCATTCCTCAAGGGGAGCAGCCGGACTGCTCTTCACTGCGCGCATTGAGGGACCACCGTTTCATCGTGGGGCCTCAGCGAGCAAGAAGAATGGTCCGGCTGCTCCCCTTCATATCTTTCTGAGGCCGCGCTTTGCGCGAGCAAGAAGGGCAACCGGTTACCCGCTACATTTTCTTCCGCACATCCTTCCACTCCTTCGCCACCTTCGCCTTCCGCGGCGCATCGCCCTTGGCTGGCTCCGGCACCATCACGGTGTCGAGCCGCCGCTGCAGAAACGCTTCGGCAAAGGCCTTCGTACGCCCCACCCCTATTTTGAGCGTCTTCCACCCGGCAGCATGCATTTCATCAAGTTTCGACCCTAACGCCTCCGGGCCGGATGACAACACGAGAATGTATCCGACTGGAAACTTTTGATCCTTGAGCCATTGTCTGGCTTGTTCATTTACCTGATCGTACGTCCCCGCCGTCTTATCCTGCGTCACCACATAGAGCACATTGTAGTAGAACTGGGTGAGCTTGCCGAGCTCCTCTGCAGCATCGGTCATCGGGCGTCTGCCTTCGGCGTCTTCCATGAGTGCCGCCATCTCCACCGCCATCATCGGACTGCGCCGCTCCCACACCGCCAGGTTCGCATTAGCCTCAGCTTCAGCGACACGCGAAGTCGTTCCAAGACGCACGGTGAGCGGGATCGCCCCTTTGGCCTTCGGGCGGTACGACAAGACCGCCCGCCCGTCGCCATCAGTCATCGCAGTCGCGACGACCTTGCCGGCGATGAGCAGCTCGATGGGTTCGCCTCCCAACCCGGTCTTCGTCAGAAGACCCCTCTCAGTGAGTGTCACCTCAATGGTGGCCGGCTGGTTGGGCGAAGTGAGGCTATCGTGAACCGTCAAGGTTCCCGGAACCTTCTCAGCCGCAAAAAGGATTGTGGTCGCAGTCCAGAAGAGGAGGATCGTGAAGAGACCGGCTCTGCGGAAGAGAACGCTCATAGGCCGCACAGCCACATAAGGAGTCTACGGAGAATCTATTATGCCACGATGGAAATTAAATCGTCCGCACGTCTAGAATAAAAATAACACACTGTACAGGATGCTCAAAAAGTCCGTCCGGCAAGGCCGCAGCAAACTACCACTTCATAAGGGGTGGCTGGGATGATCCCAACTGCGCGCATCCAACGAGGGCCTTCTGAGGCCGCGCGTTGCGCGAGCACGGGGATCGTCCCAGCTACCCCGCCCCATTTTTCAGCATCCTGCCAGGAGGTTAAGCCTTCAGGACTGCCAGCACATCATCCACGTGGCTGGTGACCTTGACCTTGCGGAAGATCGCTTTCAACTTGCCTGCCTGATCGATCACAAAGGTGCTGCGTTCGATGCCCCAATACTTTCTGCCATACATATTTTTCTCTTTATAACAGCCGTAGGCTTTCGAGACGGCGGCCTCCACATCGCTGAGCAGCGTGAAGGGCAGGTCGAACTTTTTGATGAACTTCTGGTGAGACTCTTTGCCGTCCAGGCTCACACCGAGAATCACGGCCTCCGCTTTCTTGATCGGCGCGCTGGCATCGCGAAAGTCGCACGATTCCGTGGTACAGCCAGGGGTATCATCTTTGGGATAAAAATAGAGGACCACCTGCTTGCCCATGAAGCTTTTCAGGCTGACAGGGTCTCCCGATTGATCAGGAAGCGACAGGGCAGGAGCCTTATCACCGACTTCGAGGTCCTTTGCCATCTCAGTGCTCTCCTTCTCCGGTTGCTTAGCAGGATGCTGAAAAATTCCGCCAGCTTTCTGGAAGGTTAAAGCTTAGGTCAAGGCTGAGATTGAAAGAATCTGATCCTCGCTCAACCTCGACCTTAGCCTGCTGCATTATCGCGGTCCGCTGCCAACGCCCGGCCGAGTCCCGGGAATAGTTGGTTTGTAATTTTTTTTGGGAGACTGCGGGTCGCCGTAGGGACTAAGCGCGGGCGAATCCCAGATCACTTTGTCGCCCGGAGCCAGGTTGGCCGCTTCCATAAACTCATGCCTCGCTTGCTCTTTGTCGCCCAAAACATTCAAGGTCAAGGCATAGTTATAGTGCGCGGGCCCCGATTGAGGAGCCGCGGCCACCGCTTGAGAAAAATAATTCTTCGCCTCGTCGAACTGCCTTGCTTGATAGGCCTGTGTCCCCTGTTCAGTCAGAATGACCGCTTGCGGTTTCACTCCGGACTCGAGCGTCAGCGGGACCAACGGCTTCGCCCTGAACTTGGAACAGGCGACTGCCCCGACCAGCAAGAGGATCACTCCGAGCAGGGACAGGTATTTCATCGCGCCACCACGTTCCATCAGCATCTCACGCCTTCGCATGTTTCCGTGTCTCTTCCTCGAACGCTTTCCGGTAGAGCACGTCCCACTCCGCACTGCCCTCGACGATCCCGCGCGAGTAGGAAGCCAACTTCGCCTTGACTTTTCGATCGATTTCTTCCTCTTGTGCCAACTCGAATGCGAGCACCCGCTTGATCTCTTTCAGGACCCGCCCCTCGTCTGCCTGTACCGTCACCACCGGGCTTTTCTTGACCGCCTGAAGAATGATGTGGGAGAGGTGGCTGATTTTGTCTTCGCTCAACATACGGAACTCGTCAGGGGTGAGGGGTTAGGCGTAAGAAGTTCCCGACTAGACGGCCCATTTATCTCACACCCCTTACCCCTCACACCTTACCCCTCACATTTTAAAGAATAATTCCCCGCTCCCGCGCCAGCTTGCTCTTCACCATCGTGAACATCCGCTGAAAATCCACGTGCCCCCGCTCGATGTCTTGCTCGTAGGCCTTCAACAGCTGGCGCACTTCGGCATTCAAGCGGTCTTCGACCGACAGTTCCTCGATAATGGCGTGATCGATCTGCTCGATGAACGATTTGCGATCCCCGACGATCGTCACCTGCCCCTCCTGCTGCAGCCTGTTGGCGAGGGACTCCGAGATGTGGCGAATGCGTTCTTTCGACAGTCGCATGGCTAACGATCCATGGGAAAACTATGTCGGCACGAGAACTTTTGTGGTCCGCACATGTACCACAACACGAGCATGTTCCCGTAGGATGCTCAAACAGTCCAACCTTCTCACCCACCCAACCCTGGCGCGCCGAGACGCGCCTTGTCCCAAGCAAGGCCGCAGCGAACTATCATCTTTTAAGGGGTGGCTGGGATGATCCCAACTGCGCGCGTTCAACGAGGGCCTTCCGAGGCCGCGCGTTGCGCGAGCACATGGATCATCCCAGCTATCCCGCTCCTTTTCAGCATCATACTAGATCCGTTCGATCCGAATGGTCGGCACGTTCATGACACGCCGCAGCATCGTGGCATCCCCGAGAATGCGGCCGATCACATTGACACGGTCGGCCGGGACCGGATCCTGCCCCATACTCATCGGCGTGCGTCCAAAAAAAATGGCCAGGACCTGCCCGGCCCCCCAAAAGGCCACATCACCGACTTTGACGTGATTCGTCGCCGTCTCTCGATGGTCCTTCACCCCGGCCAGTTTACAATAGAACTCTTCGCCCCACGTGTTGACCGGACTTTCAACCGGCAACGCGGCATAGACCTCCTGCGCCGTCTTCGTTGACTTGAGTTCCGCGTCGAGCTGCACAGAGCCGACGGTGATGCGAATTTTGTTGGGGAGATCAGCCATGCGTTCC
This sequence comes from Nitrospiraceae bacterium, assembly GCA_016650275.1. Taxonomy (GTDB): domain Bacteria; phylum Nitrospirota; class Nitrospiria; order Nitrospirales; family Nitrospiraceae; genus Palsa-1315. The sequence goes on from JAENWB010000126.1 coordinate 4,215, forward strand.
AATCGGTCGCCTCTCGGCGACCATCAGATGAAAACCCGCTCAGGCAGCGGACTTTAGCTTGTTTATTCGGTGAAATCAAGGCTACAATCCCACGATCACATGCTCGCATCATCCTTCGTTCTTCTCAAAGGTATCGGCCAAAGCTCCGAACGCCGTCTCTGGCAGGAGGGCATTCTCGATTGGGCTTCATTCCTCCGATCTCCGACCCTGCCCGGCATCTCCTCGACCAGAAAAGAGTGGTACGACCGTGAACTCGTCACCGCCCAATCGCGCCTGGAAGAAGGCGACGCGCACTTCTTCGGCACCTGCTTGAAGAGTCGGGAGCACTGGCGCCTCTTCGAGACGTTTCGGCATCGTACGCTCTATCTGGACATCGAGACGACAGGCCTGTCTGCGCGCGAGGGCCATGTAACGGTGGTCGGATTGTATCGCAACGGGCACATGATGAGCCTGGTCCGAGGGGAAACGTTAACGGAGGAACGATTGCACGCGGAACTGGAGCAGACAGACCTCTTCATTACGTTTTTCGGCAGCGGATTTGACATTCCCTACTTGCAAGCGAAGTTCCCCCGGTTGAATTTCAAGAAACCGCACTTCGATCTGTGCTTCGCAGCGCGCAGGCTCGGCATGCAGGGGGGGCTGAAACATATCGAGCACGAACTCCAGATTGAGCGCGAGACCGATGTGGTGGGGCTCGACGGGTGGGAAGCAGTTCGCCTGTGGCACCAGTGGTGCGCGGGAGACGAGGCTGCACGCGATCTGTTGTTGAGATACAACGCGGCCGACACCCAGAATCTCGAACCGCTCGCAGCATTGCTTTACGACCAGATGGTTGCGCGATTCGGGCCATCTTCTGTAGGATTTCCGCCGAACCGTCGTCAAGAGCCGGCCGAGGTTGCTCCGTGACACAGCCCCAGCAGTGGACCGGCGTCGGTCGAACCGAGATGGGTCATGTTCGCGCATCGAACCAAGATGCGCTGGCCCTTCTGAATGACTACGGTGTCTGGATTGTGGCAGATGGGATGAGTGGTCACCCGGCAGGGGATGTCGCAGCCCAAACCGCCGTGGCCGCGGCCACAGAGCGAGCGCGCGAACGAGCGGCCTGGCTCCGCGAACACCAGAATGCGGGCGCCGAATTCGTGGCAGACCTCGTGACAAACGCCAATCAGCGAGTCCATGACGTCATCTTGGCGAAACCGTTCTTGAAAGGGATGGGCACGACCATCGTCGCCTTGGCGATGACGCCGGCATCGATGCCGGTCGCCCATACCGCCCACTTGGGAGATAGTCGCGCCTATCTTTATCGGGCAGGACAACTCAAGCAATTAACGCGTGACCACACTCTCGTCGAGAAATTTGTGCAACGTGGCCTGATCGATGCGGCCACGGCGCTCACACATCCTGAGCGGCACATCTTGACCAAAGGCCTGGGGATGGGCGTTGATATGAAACCGGAGCTGACTTCGACGCAGGTGACGCCGCAGGACCTAATTCTATTGTGCAGCGACGGGCTCACGAAAATGTTGGAGGACGCAGCCATCGCATCGGTGTGCTCCCGCGCAAACGGCGATCCCCACCGAGCCTGCCACGACCTGATCGAGCAAGCACTGAGCAGAGGGGGAGAAGATAATGTGACCGTCATCGTCGTGGGACACATGCCGCCTGCCGTTACAGCAGTTTAACCATTGACAAGACTCTATCGGCCCTGTAGCCTCAGCTTCCAGCCAGACAGTCTTTCCTCTCGTTTCCCTTGTGAACCTGACAGGAGCACCATCATGCGCGTGTCCGTACTGGTCCGTTTCATCGTGTACATGGTCATCGGTGGAGCCTGCTGGGTTCCTGCAGCCATGAGCGTCACCGCCGATACCACCGAACTCGAGACGACAGTCCGTGCCCTCGTGCGAGCCAATGCCGAGAAGGATTTGCCCGCCATGTCCAGGCTCATGGCCCACGATGCCGATATCACCAGCTATTCCATCGGAGGCCGGAAATACGTGGGATGGCCTGACCTCGAGCGAGATATCAAGGAGGAGTTTGCGAAAGTTGCTGCGCTCGACCTTCCCATTTCCGAACTCAAGGTGTGGTCGAAGGGAGATATTGGGTGGTACACAATGGAACTGGACTATGTGCGCGTCATCGGTCAGGGACCGGACCAGCAACGAGCTGTCCTGCCGTTACGGGAAACCGGTGTGCTTGAACGTCGAAACGGCCATTGGATCCTCCTCTCCTGGCATGAATCTCTCCGCAATGCCAGCGGCGCGCTGCCGGTCGATGATCAGCAGAAAACCGCTGCGCCACGCACTGTGGCTTCATCAACCGGCCAACCCTCCGTCTCTGACTTGAGTGGGGAATGGGATATTCTCGAGGTGGAGGACGACAAGGGCTACAAGGCCATACTCGACAAAACCGGCAACGGCCCCTATACCCAGCACGGTGGACGCTTCGTCACTACGAAGTATGCCGACCGTCTCTGGCAAGGCACGTGGCAGCAGCCGGGCAACGATCGCGAGGGGGGGTTTGAACTCCTCCTCTCCGAGGACGGGACCCAGGCCAAGGGCGTGTGGTGGTATTCGCGGGTCGGCACCCAGAAGAATATTCCCCCTCGCGAACACGGCGGGACTTATGTCTGGAAACGGGTAACCCCACCACCAACCGCACAATGACACCTGCGTACCCCACAACCGCATACGAGCAACGCACCACCTATTCGTATGACCACTTCTTTTTCTTGGGAGATTTTATGCGTCAAGCACTCCTCACTCTGCTCGCCAGTATCTGTTTAGTGACCCCTGTCCTCGCAGACGGCGGTCATGACCACCATGCCGTTCCAACGCTTAAGAATCAAACGGCTACGACCGTGACGGTTCAGGACAATGTCGTCACCCTCACGTTTGGTCCTATCGACCTCCCGGCCGCTCACGATGGGGAGCTGGCGGCGTCAATGCCTAAGCACAACTTTCAGCTTCCCGAGGATATGTATATGGTGGGGTACAAAACCGCGGTCTTCACCAAAGAAGGAATGCCTCTCCCCAAAAACTATCTTCATCACATCCTGATGCTCAACAACAGCAAACCGAGCGTCTCATGCGAGGGCGAACCGTTGTTCTTTGCGGGAGCAGGACTGGAGATGACCGAGACGCGTTTTCCTGACGGCTACGGAGTCAAGCTCGCCAAGGGTGATCACCTCATGTCAATTGTCGCGTTTTATCATAAGGCGCCGATCACCAAGGATGTGATGGCCACTTTCACCATGTACATGGCGCCCGAGGGCGCCCCCATCAAAGAAATGGACGTGTATCAGGTGGGCGTGAATATTGTGTGTTTCAGCAAGTTCTCCCAGCGCGGCCCAGACCAGACGGATGAGGGGATTGAAATCACAACCGGAGTGAAGGTCCACAGCGCGCCACTCAAGTTCTCGATGGATGGCTGTGTGAAGTTCGCCTATCCACATGGGCATGACGAACTCTTAATGATCGGGCTGGATAACAAGACCAAGAACCAGACTCTGTTGCGGACGGTCCCCGACGTCGCCCAGGACGGGACCTTTCTCGAATTTCAACCACATCAAGTCTATAAAGATAGTCAGGGGTTTCCCGTGACGAAGGCTGATGACTATGAGATGGTCATGGTCCATCACCATCCCTTGCAGAAAAAAGAAGCCCAACATGGGATGGGAAACTATCTGCTGTACATGACTCCTGGCGTCTGTCCGACGACACCTTCTACGCCACTCGCCAGCAAGTAGTGACAACCCACTCATACGTCGCCCGCTGCAGATCCAGCAGCGGGCGACGTTCCCTCATCAAACCCGCGCCCCTTTCCCTCTAACTCCGTTCAATTTTGTTCCTCATCGAAGCCTTTCAGGGCTCCCCCTACCAAAGAAGGAGCCTATTCCATCGCATGTAGACTGGGTTTCCCACCTCTGCCTGTGCTATTCACATCTGCATCCTCAGGCACGTGCCCCAAGTCGCTTGCAGCAGAAGAAATAGGGGCTGGTGTGTCTCAGATCACGTGAGGGCGAACCTTGTGATATCGCTCTGGGACTGGGCTTGCTCGAATTCCCGGGAAGCACAGGGATATCTTGATGCCGCAGAGTGAGCCGGTCACCATCCTGATTATCAGCGAACACGCTGAATCGATTAAACTCGTCACCGTCAGTCTGCGCGGATTCTTTCCCGGCTGCCGCGTGGACGTCGCCTATTCCGCCGAAGAAGCCCGTGCATGGGCGTCGTCGTACGAATGGACCCTCATCCTCATCGACGAACAGTGCCTCGCCGGAGACCCTATCTCCTTACCAGGCGAATTCAAACACCGCGCACCGTATGCGGGGATTATTCTGCAGAGTGACCGCACCGATTCAGCCTCGGCGCTTCAAGCCCTCCAAGCCGACGTTGATTTTTTCCTCTCGAAGAAATCTCCGGCATTTCTCACGGAACTCCTCTTCTGTGCCAAGGAGGCTATCGAAAAATGTCACTTGAGAGTGGCCCTGGACCACGCGCACGAACGCCATCGGCGGCTCATCGAATCACTCAGCGACGTTGTCTACGAACTGGATGCCAGCGGCTGTTTTGTGGCAGTCAGTCCGGGCATTGTCACGCTATTAGGCTACTCCCCAGACGAACTCATCGGATTACCCTATACGACTCTCGTTCCTCCCGGCCAGGAGTCGGTGGCTCGGTATCACCTCAACGAACGCCGCTCTGGAGCGCGAGGCACCAGCCGCGTTGAACTGACCTTGCGGGGGAAACTCACGCAGGACAACAAGCCGCTGACCCTCACGGCGGAGGTCAACGCCAGAGGACTCTACTACCCCCTTCGCCGATTTCTCGGCACGGTAGGACTGATCCGAGACCTTTCCCAACCCAAACAACAAGACCGCACGATCCATCAACTTCGCCAACAACTCCAGCGTACGGATGAAGAACTCGCGCTGGCCCAGCGAGTCGCGCTATTATCCCAACAGTTACACGATTCACTGGCTTCACTGCCGACACAGTCCCAGCAACTCCTCACCACCATTCGCGACGCACGTCTGGACGACCAAGCTGAAACCCTCGCCAGCCACGCCGCAGAAGCGACGAAACTCGGAGCACAGCTGGTGCAGGCCCTCCACGAGAGAGAGGAAGCTGTCTCAGGACACACGATCAACGAGATCCTTGACGCCGTACTCACGTCCACAACCGAGGCAATCGTGGATAGTGCAGGCATCCTACGGCAGTTCTCCTCGCACCTCCCTCCTCTCGTCGGCGATCGCGAGCAAGCCACGAAGCTCATTCACTCTCTCCTGCACTACGCGCAGACCTATGTGCGGACGGTCGGACGAGCGCATCGACTCATCGTGAGCACGCGCGCAGGTGGATCTTCCTCCGTCTCAGCAGAGGCCCCCGCGCTCTTTCCCCTCGCCCCCCCTACCGATGTCGAAGTCGAACTGCTCGAATCCGATATAGCCTGGCCGTCACAATCTCCTCCTTCCTCACCCCCGTCCCTCGATCTCCTCGCGTCGTATGAGCTCGTCCGTCAACTGAGTGGCACTTTGGATTTGTCGGCCCCGATGCAGGGGCCCTTTCGTATAATCCTTCGTCTGCCGCTCGCCTCTCGTCCCTCTCTCGAAATGCTCCCATTGCCTGCTGTCTCTGCCCCCCCGCCTGCACCAGCGCCTGGCACGAAGAGCGCCACGACGGCACCTGTTCCGATAGTCGATTCTGATAGGCCGAAACAGGAACGGCGTCGCTCACCTCGAATTCTCTCCACCCTGCCTGCCACGATCACCGTCGGGTCAGCGATGTGGGAGGGTACCATTTCCAATCTCAGCCTCGGGGGGACCTGCGTCACGCTTCCCGGCGACTTTCCCAACGTCCCGCGACAAGACGCCTATGTCGTCGTCAAGACGGCAGTGGGCATTCTCGAGTTGCATGGTAGAGCACAGGAGCGCTCTGTCTCGCTCCAAACCAAGACACCAGCCTCTCAGTTGATTGTGACGTTTGAGCCTCCCAAACGAGAAGAGGGCGCCGTCCTGGCCTCGCTGGTCCAGGCGGCACAGGAACAGACGATGCCTTTCTCTCTTGAAGTACTCCTTGCAGAAGAGCCGCAAGTCGAATTGACTACCATCAACCCCCTCGTTCCAGGCGAGCGGGAAGATTACGATCCGCGCGAGGCTGTCCGAGTGCCCTTGCGGCTCCCGGTCCAGCTCGAGGTCGTAGATCCTTCCGGTAAAAGTTATCGACTCGAAGCGCTCACTAACAACTTCAGCCGAGACGGAGCCTGTATTCACCTCAACGCTCGCCCTGATCTCCTGCGTGATATTGCCACGCTGCACTTCGCCGTCACACAGACCCAGAAACACCCCGGGACCCATGAGCCTGGGGCGCCTGACACCGCACTGCCGGCCCGGATGATCTGGCTGGCTCCGGACCCTGCAGCGCCCAGCGAATTTCGCCATCAAGGCTCCGACCTTGCCTTTCGAATCGGTCTCCGCTTTCAGAGCCTCACACTCTACGCTCAGCGAGAAGTGCACCGTGTCGTCCGACAACATCTGACGTCCCCGGACGAATCGGAACACTCCTCGCAGCGAGCGTCGGTCGTCAGTATTCCGCGAGAGTGCCGGAATCCACGCGGCGAGGCGATTATGATCACCGACGACCATCTTCGCCAGTCGCTCGCACCCAACACACCGATCGTCATCATCGCTCCCGGCTTTGGCCAGACCGCGTTGGACGCTATGACTTTGTCGTACTACTTGGCACATCACCGGCTCCGCGTTTTGCGTTACGACCACACCAACCACGTGGGACTGAGCGACGGCGAACTGCAACAGACGACCTTGCGGAGCATGCAAGCCGACCTCCTCAAAGTTGTGGAGTTTGTACAGCATACGTGGCCGACCGCTCCCCTGATTGTCATGGCGAGCGACGTGGCCGCACGCGTCGCCCTCAAGATGGCGGTGCAATCCCGTCCCCTCGACCTGCTTCTCCTAGTCAATCCGGTCGTCGATATTCAAGCCATGCTCATGACTGTCCATGGTCATGATCTCGTGGCCGACCACCAATACGGACTCCGACGCGGCATCGCGAATCTGCTCGGGCTCAACGTCAATGTCGATCGCTTTGTTGGCGATATCGTCGCAGGCCACTTTACGGATCTGGCTTCCACGCTTGCGGATCTGCGCCTCCTTCGCTCTCCGTCAGCCATTCTCACGATTCCCAGCAGACCACTCGGACCATTGCCTCCAGCCGACCTCCCGCAGGCGTTTCTCACCGCGTTGGGAGCCCATACCCGTCTGGCAACAGTCCCCGCACCGTTGATTGGCCAAGATCTCCCGCTCAATGAACAACACCCCCAGGCCTTCCGACAGGTCCTGGAGCAGATCGCCGCAACCGTCTCGCTGCCGACCATTCCGGCTGAATTCCAAGCACACACCCGTCGCATGCTGGCCCATCAACAGCGCATCGAAATGGAGCGCACCCGTCTTCGCCACAATCTCTCGCAGATCGCGCGTGAGGCCTTGAGGGTTGCGCACCTACAGCTTCCCCAACTCGGAAACCTCCATGAGCACTGGAAGCTCTTGGACGATCTCTACCGGCTGCTCAGCCCGCTCGAACCGGGCTCCATGCTTGTGGATGTGGGAGTCGGCCACGGCGATTTGGTTCGAGCCACGATGATCAACCAGGCCTACCGCTCTCGACAGCGTGGATGGAGTCCGATGCGCCCCGTTCAGGTGATCGGCCTGGAACATTCTCAAGACTCGCTGACGCAGGCCCGACAGAGTCTTCGGGCCTTGCATCGGGAACTCGACAGCGACTTCGGAGGCACCCTCACCATCCATCCCCCCCTGACAACCGAATGGATACAGGCAGATTGGGCGCAGGGTCTTCCCTTCAAAGACCACTCCCTCCATCGCATCGTCTGCAACCTGTCACTTCCGTTCGTCCCCTCTCCACTGGTCACGATTCGGGAGCTGTACCGTATACTCCATCCGCAAGGGCGCTTAGTCCTCACGGTCTTCCACCCAGACACCGATCTCTCGGTACTCTATCGCCGGCATCTGCAGAGAGCGAATCAGGATGAGTTTAGTCCACAAGCCCACATCGTCCTGCACTACCTGGGGCGGCTTCGAGAGGCCATTCGGCATGGATTGCTGCACACCTTCGATCGATCCTCACTGGCCTCGTTCCTCCAGCAAGCCGGCATCCTGACACCCCGCGTCCTTCCTGCGCTCGATGGGCATGCCCTTTTCGCCGTCATCGAAAAAGGTAAATCCGCTAGCTGAACGTATCCTGGCCGTGTATACTCTCACTCGTACATCTTTGAACACATAAACGGTTTCATGCTCAATATGCATTTCCGCTGGCGGCTCACACGGCGCCCCAGCGTTCCCTGTTCGTTATGAAATCACACTCACCGAATACCGACATCTTGGGGCCTTCCTCCAGCGAGCTATTGGACATCATCACACAGTTTGCAGCCGACCTGGGAACGGTGACCGACCTGACGACACTGGGGAATCGCATTATCCAAGAGCTGTGTCGCGCAGGCGCAACGACCCATGGGACACTGTTCCTGCTGGATCGCGAACGCGAATGCTACCGCCGAGCCAGCATGGTTGGCCCGGTCGCCCCCACGCTTATTCCTCCGATGCTGTCCGTGAGCCATCCTCTGCCCCACCACCTACTCACAACCAACCAGATCATGACGCTGGCCGACTCGGCTGTAGAACTCCAAGAGGCTGACTCCGGAGCCGGCGCACGGCTGGCCATGGAATCTATGCAGGCCACACGCATCGTGCCACACCTCAATAAAGGCCGTCTCATCGGCTTTTCACTCCTCGGCGCGACACAACCTTTGGCTGAAGAAAATGCGCTGACCAGATCCCTGCTCGCCGCGCTGGCACAAACGGCCACGAATGCGCTAGACACCATTGTGCTCTACGAGGACCTCCATCACTCGCACACACTCATGAAGCGCACAGATCGGCTGAAATCTCTTGAGACGATCGCCGGCGGCTTCGCCCACGAAATCAGAAACCCCCTCACGTCGATTAAAACCTTTATCCAATTGGCTCCTGAACGAAAAGACGATCCCCAATTTATTCAGGAATTCAGCAAAGTGGTGCTCGACGATGTGTATCGGATCGAACGGCTGATCCAGGAAATACTTGACTACGCTCGCTATATGGAACCCAAGCTGACGGACGAGGACTTCAACGACATTGTCGCCTCATGCTTGTATTTCATCGATGTCAAAGCGGACAGTCATGGGATCAAGATTCAAAAAGAGTTGGCGTCCGACCTGCCTCGTGTCATGCTGGATCGACAGCAGATCAAGCAGGTCCTGCTCAATCTTCTCCTCAATGCCATGGACTCGATGGCAGGGGCGGGTGGGCGTTTACGCGTGCAGACCCGCAAGCTGGTGAAGCCGGGAGGAAAAGTCTGGGCCTACATCGAGATCGAGGATACCGGTGAGGGTATCCAGGATACGAATCTCGAACGCATTTTCGACCCGTTTTTCACGACGAAACACGAGAGCGGAGAACACGAAGGAACAGGACTTGGTTTGACGATTGTCCATCAAATTATTCAAGAACATCACGGCGAGATTCGGGTAAAGAGCTCGGTCGGTGTCGGCACCACGTTTTTCGTGAGCCTGCCCGCATAACCCGCTAACACCCTATGGATACCAGTATGAAAAAACGAGTGCTGTTGATCGATGATGAGGCCCGGGTTAGGGCCTCATTGAAAGCGGTGCTGGAGCCGACCTACGAAACGATCCAAGCCGCCGACGCCCAGGAGGGCCTTGAGCTGTTTCGCAAGGAAGCCCCCCATCTAGTCCTTCTGGACGTCATCCTGCCTGGCACCGACGGGCTGTCGGTACTCCAAACCCTACGCGCCGAGGACCGTACAGCACCGGTCATCATGTTGACAGGAACGAAATCGGTCAAAACCGCCGTCGATGCGATGAAGCTGGGCGCGGCCGACTACCTCTCGAAACCTTTCGATGTGGAAGAGCTCCGCATCGTCGTCGAACGTGCACTCAATGAAAAGGAACTCCAACAGGAAGTAAAACAACTCCGCGCACAAGTCGTTCGGCGCTACGCTTTTCACAACCTGATCGGCAAGAGCCCGTCGATGCAGGACATCTACACCAAGATCGAACAAGTCGCCGACAGCCGCACGACCGTCCTGATCGCCGGCGAGAGCGGCACGGGAAAGGAACTGGTCGCCAAGGCGCTCCACTATAATAGCGGCAGGCGTGAGCGCCCTTTCATCGCGCTGAACTGCGCAGCCATTCCCGAAACGCTCATCGAGAGTGAGCTGTTCGGCCATGAGAAAGGCTCGTTCACGGATGCCACGGCTCGTCGAGTTGGACAATTTGAACTCGCCAATACCGGCACGCTCTTCCTCGACGAGATCGGCGACCTCAGCGCCATGACGCAAGCCAAGCTACTGCGCGTTTTGCAGGAACGAGAATTCGCCAGAGTCGGTGGGGTGCAATCCATCAAGGTAGATGTGCGCATCGTAGCGGCGACGAACAAAAATCTTGAGGAACTCGTTCGGAAAGGACAATTCCGCGAAGACCTCTACTACCGTATCAACGTCATTGCACTGTATTTGCCCCCGCTCCGAGAGCGTGGTGAAGACGTTCCCCTCCTCGCCAAACATTTCCTGGCCAAACGAATCGAAGAAGACGATCGGCCACCCCAAGAGTTTTCCAAAGATGCCGTCGATCTTCTGTCACGCTATCCCTGGCCGGGCAATGTACGAGAGATGGAGAACATCATCGAACAGGCGTTCATTTGGTCCAAGGGATCGGATACCATCACCCCCGAACATCTCCCGACTATTCTCAAGAACGACACCCGATCCTCTTCACTCCGCGACGACACCCTCGCCGGGCGACTGTCGCTCGAAAAAGCCGTCATGGAGTTCGAGCGAGAAATTATCTTGGATGCTTTAAAACGAACTAACTACATCCAAACCCATGCCGCTAACCTGCTGGGAATCAGCCGCCGGATGCTCAAGTACCGCATGGATACACTGGGAATCGGCCGACCCGATCAGGAAGTCAGCACCGAACCACAGGCCGTAGTGCAGGAATAGCACAACAATTCCACTACTGCGTCTTTTTTGCACAGTTGGGTATGGTATTTCCTTGCTAATATACGTAGTGTTTCGTTCAATAAAACTACATATGGGTCTCACTCATGCACAAACCACATTCCGTTGAGGCAGGAATGCTAACTTACTGAAATGGAACAATAATTGCTTTACAAAGTACGTATTTAGCGGTAGGGACACCCAATGAATTTAACTGTGATTCCCGGCCCGGCGAAGAATAAGCCGACCTTGCTCGTGGTTGACGACGAGGCAGGACCTCGTGACGCCCTGCGAGTGATTCTCCGCCCCTTTTTCAATATCCAGACAGCAGAATCAGCCAGCGCAGCGATTGACGTGCTGAACTCCCAGCCAATCGATCTCATTACACTCGACCAGAAGCTTCCAGATCGCCAGGGCATAGATCTCCTTCGGGACATCAAACAGCACCACGCCGACGTTGAGGTCATCATCATCACCGGGTACGGAAGCTTAAAGTCCGCCATGGAAGGGATACGCTATGGCGCCGCTGGCTACCTGCTTAAACCTTTCAACGTCACGGAATTGCTTTCCCTCGTCAACCAGACACTCGAAAAGAAACAACGGCTCGATTTTCTCAGAAAGTTTCTCAACACATCAACCGGCCTCTGGGGATCAGAAACAGCCTGTGCGCAAGCCTGGAAGGAATTACTCGCGGGATACCAGGCGATCGGGAAATCTGCATCAGATAATACCGCCCACTCTGGAGAAATACCGGACCTTCTCCCTCTACTCTCCGACCTGCTTGAAGCCAAGGACCGCCAGTTGCTCAACCACTGCAGCCGAGTCAGTTTCTACGCCACACTCTTGGCCAACCGCATCAACCTGACACTTGCTGAGCAGAAATCGTTGGCCTTGGGGGCGTTCCTCCACGACATCGGCAAGATAGGGCCTGAGACCTATCATTTTGCGGACGATGAAATCGCTATGGCCAGGGAGTTTGTCGGCAATCGACACCACCCGGAGCAGGGTGCGAAACTCGTGTTGCCGCTCGGACTTCCGGCTGAGGTGGGACAGATTATTGCCTATCATCATGAACGGTGGGATGGCTCAGGCTATCCATTTGGACTTCAGAAAGAAGGAATTCCTCAACTAGCTCGCATCGTCTGTTTGGCCCAAACATTCGACCACCTGACAGCTGAACTTCCTGGCCGGACTCCCCTCTCGATTGATGACGCCTGCCAACAGATGCTTTCGTATGCCGGCACCCACTTCGAACCGAAGTTGACAGAACTCTTTGCGCGCGTGGTCCAGGAATGCAAGGCGTCCCTTCCTGCCATGGCCATGGCTACCACCCAGCCTGACCGATCCAACTCCTAGCCCACCGGCTTTCCGGCAGGTTAAGGCTCAGGTCAAGGCTGAGAAAAAGTAGAGTCTGATCTTCGCGCTCAACCTTGATCTCGACCTCAGTCAACATCAGCTTGCTCACTCAGATCGCTTCTCCTTCGACCTCGCAATGAGTTCCGCTGCCGTTTCACGCACTTTTTTCGTAATGGTCAGACCGCTCAACATTCGGGCAATTTCCTCTTCTCTTCCCATCCCCTTGAGCGCTCTGACAGACGTGAATGTCCGTTGACCCTCCAGCCCTTTTTCCACAAGCAGATGATGATCTGCTTGGGACGCAACCTGAGGAAGATGGGTGATACAAAACACTTGATGGAACGCCCCGAGCCTGCGCAGTCTCGTTCCCATGGCTGCAGCAACTGCCCCACCGACTCCCGTATCGATTTCGTCAAATACCAGGACCGGAACCTGGTCCATCTCGGCCAACACCGTCTTGAGTGCCAGCATGATACGCGAGAGTTCCCCGCCTGACGCCACCCGGCCCAAAGGTCTCGGCAGTTCACCAGGATTGCTTGAGAGAAGGAATTCTACTCGATCGCACCCAGCCGATCCGAGCCCCTCGGCCGACTCATCGCTCGAGACCGTCACCTGAAATATCGCCTGCTCCATTTTCAACGCTGTTAGCTCCGCTCCCACGAGCGTCGTCATTCGCTTGGCCGCGTCAATTCGTTTCTTAGACAGCTGCTGTGCCAGCGTGCGGAGACGGCAGGCCTCTTCGTCCAGACGCGCCGTCAACTCGGCAGTTCCCACTTCACGATTGTCCAATAACTGAAGCTCCACCTGGACCCGTCTGCCAGTCACTAATACTGCCTCAACCGACCCTCCATACTTTTTCTTCAACCGATGGATCAGATCGAGTCGGTCCTCTACGACAGCCTGTCGGTCAGGATCGGCCTCTAACTGTTGGGTATAGTCGCGCAGCCGCCCGGCAAGTTCTTTGAGTTGGATGACCGACTCCGTAGCAGCCTGTTCACAATCACTCATCGCTGGATCGGTCTGGGCCAACTCTGCAAGCGTTCGCCCGATCCGCCCTAGCCTGATGAGGATAGCCTGCTCATCCGCCTGCAACTCGGCATGAGCCTCGTGGGCCAATTCCCTGAGCCGATGCGCATGGACCAGTCGCTGCCGTTCGCTGCGGAGCTGCTCTTCTTCATCAGGGAATATCCCGGCTTGTTGGATCTCCTGGGCCTGGAATCGCAACATATCTTCTCGTCTTGCACGATCGTCGACGTCACTCTGCAAGGCTTCCAACTGCGTGCGGAGTTCCTTCCATCCCTGATAGGCTTGCTCATACCTCCCGCGTAGCTCATAGAGCCGTCCAAACGCATCGAGAGCGTCTAACTGTTTGGAAATAGCCAGCAGCGATTGCTGCTCATGCTGGCCATGGATATCAACGAGGGTGCCCCCAAGTTCTTCGAGTACACGCAGGGGGCATAGGCTGCCGTTGACGTACACCCGGTGGCGACCAGATCGGGAGAGCACGCGTCGAAGAATCAGCTCGGATTCGTTCTGACCGATGGTTTCGTGCAGCCGCAGGCGTTGAAGAAGTGGATGGGTGTCTGGGAGGTGGAAGGCTGCTTCCAGCTGAGCCTCGTCTTCTCCGGAACGGATCTGGTCGGTCGAGGCTCGCCCGCCGACCAATAAGGCGATGGCATCAATGAGGAGAGATTTACCGGCCCCGGTTTCCCCGGTCATGACCGTAAACCCGGACTGGAATTGAAGACTGAGCTGCTCAATGAGCGCGAAATTGACAATGCGCAACTCGGTGAGCATTGCGGCGGGTGACTACAATCCTTAGGCTGAGCCGGCTGGTTGCGCCAGCAACGAATCGATCATGTCCTTGAACTGTCGCTTCGGTCGCGCCCCAACGAGTTTTTCCACAACCTGTCCGTTCTTGAAAAACAGAATTGTCGGGATACTCATCACCTGATAGCGGCCTGCCACTTCTGGATTTTCATCGGTATTAAGCTTCCGTACTTTCATCTTCCCCGCGTACTCTTTACCCAATTCCTCGATGATCGGAGCGACCATTTGGCACGGACCACACCAGACGGCCCAGAAATCTACCATCACGAGTTCAGAGGCCTTCATGACCTCTGCGTCCCACGTTGCATCTTCGACCTTCAGTGCATCACTTGCCACGTCGGATTCCTCCTTCGCTGAGTAGACGACAAATGTTGAGCCAGTCCCGTATCGTATACCAGCCCTCTTTGAGGAGTCAAATCCGCAGGGGCGGCGTATGCCATTATCAGGGCCAGCCGGATAGCCGAGTGAGACTGGCGGGACGGGGCGAGATGAGGTGGAAATCCAATCTGTCCACGCCGCGCCATTTTCGCATATCTCGTGCAGTACGTGAACAGTCCGTTCATCGTCCTATCCCACCCATCTCAGGCTGGGGTATGACCGATTGTGGTCTCCCATACGGCCCTCCAGGCACAGCCCAGGGTAGACCTTTCTCTCCGATCAGGAGCGGACTGAGGATACTTCGAACCACTGCCGTACCAAAGCTTTCCGTCCATCCGATCCCGGTGAGGCTCAACATAAAGTTGTACTGA
>JAENWB010000127.1:0-11470 GCA_016650275.1 Nitrospiraceae bacterium
TGCCTAAGGGACGTGCCTGAAGCAGAGTTCAGATTTTGTTTGTGTCGCTTATACGCGTCGCACCACCTGGAGTGGGCGTAGAACGATTGGGGTGAGGGAAAGTCGTCTCTCAGACAAAAATTACACTTGTGCATGGGAGCACCTCCTCCTTCACATGTTGGTATCGAGACTGTTCTCAGACCGTGCGATCCTTCTCGCTTCGAGCGTGGCGATGCTGTGACGCAGATGTTGAGGAGCCAAATGCGCGTAGTGCATGGTCATCCGAATGTCTTGATGGCCTGCAAGGGCGGCGACTTCCGGTAGCGAGACTCCAGCCTGGACCAATCGGCTGATAAAGGAGTGGCGCAGGGTGTAGAGGCAGATGTCGCGTAAGCCCGCCGTGACCACCGCACGTTGCAATGCTCGATTCACTTCTGCGCATGTATTCGGATGACCTGCCGTCGAGACGAAGAGATATTCGGAGCGAGCACTCTCGAGATACCGACAGACGATATCGGCTGCTCGCTTCGTCAATGGAATGGTGAGGGGAAGCTTTTTTGTTTTGGTTTGTTCTCTTGGGATGATTAGGCAGGTTTCTGCTAGCTGCACCCATGCGCATTGGAGTCGCACGAGGTTCCCGGGTCGCAGGCCCGTATCGAGACCCAGCATCACGATGTCGCGCAGCGGCGCCGGACAGTGCTCGAGGAGCCGAGTTTCTTCGTCGTCGGAGAGCCACCGTGTACGGGCGGTTCCCTCTTGATTCAAGGCGATGCCGATAAATGGAGAACAGGTAGCCCAGCCCCACCGTATGGCACAGCGGAACGCCGCTTTGAGCACGCCCAGTTCCTTTGAGGCAGTCGCAAGGGTGACCTGGGCGAGACGCTCGGCTAAATATTCTTCGATCGAGAGCGTGGTCAGATCTCTCAGCAGCAGTGTCCCCCACCGCGTGACGAACCGCGCCAGGATGATACGATCACGGTCTCGGGAACCCGATGACTTTCGAGGTGTCACCATCTTGAGATAGTGCCCAATGAGCTCTGCAACGGTGTGATCTCCGTCGGGGCTGGGTGTGCCGAGCCAACGCGCGCGCGCGATCTCTGCCTTCCAAGCATGAAACAGCTCTTCTGCGAGGTGACGATCCTCGACCATCGTATTCAGGCGGACGCGCTGTCCGTTCACCTGTAGTGACATCCACCAGGTCGGACTATCGGGGCGTCGATAGATCGCCATTACTGTTCGCCTTTTCTCTCACAAGAACCGTAGGAGGCGGGGGTTCATGTGTAGTATCCTGTTGCGACGATGACCTGCCCGTGGCACGTCGGAGGACTCGCGTGCCGGCTTGCTTGATAGTCTGGCGAGAAACGGAGGCTGTCTTGGATGGAAGAATAGATTGGACCATTGATGCACGTGAATCCGCGGGAACACTCGAATGATCTTTGATCCACCGCTCAATGTCGGTACGAAGGAACCGGACAGAGCCGTTGATCCGGACGCATGGTATGAGCCCCGCTGCGGCCCATGTATAGACGGTGCTGGGCTTGATGCGTAGGCATCGAGCGATCTCGACGGCAATCAATATCTCTGGGCTGGTGTCGTCCATCATGGTGTTGAAGGACCATTTTGGCAGTTCGGGGTGTTCTGCGATATTGGGAGAAGACATCTGGCTAAAGGGCTGTAGGAATAGATGAAATGGCGGACTCTGATAAAAACCGCATCGTGCGGAAACTAATAAACCTACTGAGAAAAGTAATGGCTCCGTATCTTGCGATGAGCAAAAAGAAGTGGTCGTCGGGGATCGATATTCGTATGTTGTCCGGCCAGGAGTGGCTCAGGCTTCTCACGGGCGAAACCAATATGGCTGCTTTTGTAGGGTGGTGTGTGAGCTGCCGAGTCGGGGAATGTTATCAGGACACCTGTACACGGTGTGGAGGAGCGCTGAGCATATTCGATGAGCAATTCTGGCTTACGATCGGCAGCAAGATTCGGCGGACACTGCAGAAGCACCGATCTCTGCTTGCTCGAATCAAGAGCGACCGAGAGAACCTCTATGGTGCGAAGTACAAACCCGTGTTTCCGCATTCACTTGAGTGGCTCTTCACGGAGTGGGAGCAGACAATGGCTCCTCCTCATCAACCGTTCGCGCCCCATGTCCATTATCAGGTCGCGAATTGGATCGCGTCTCTGCGGCGATTGGGCCTTTCGAAACTGGAGATCATTGAAGTGCTCGGTGATAGCGATCTTCCAGTTGGTCTAAACACGGGGAAAAGACAAGACTATGCCAACCTGCCTTATGCAGACCTCCTTACGCTGCGAAAGGAGTTTCGCCGGGTCTTCGAGAACCTCCCTGGATCAGTGACGGATCTGTCAGAGATGGGACGAACCCTTCGATGGGTTGGCCGGCAGCGAACGGTCCCGATGGCGCGCTTGAGAGGCGAGCGAGTGCGCGAGAGAAATGCTCCGGAAAATTAGGCCGCGACACAGATGGACAATGGGAGACCAACAGGATCCTCTCGTACTCAGCGTCCTAGATGGTAGTGATTGCGCCTTCTCCAGGCAAAATCATAATCATCCACATTAAGTAAATTAATCGGTTGGCTAGCAGCCCACTGATTAAGAGTCTCGACGAAGACCTATCTCAGATCACCCAGCAAGAACACTCATCAGCAAAAGGCGAGGATTCGTGATGACGCACCTCATCATGGGTCATGGTGTGTCAGGGTGTTTTGGCACCAGCTTGGCACCACGCCTCGGTCGAGTCAGCCCAAAGACGGACGCGGAAAGGTTGCGTTCTCACGACTCTTCTCATACGGAAACGGGCAGGGTTATTCTCCCCGCCCGCTGATACCTTATTTTACTTCAGTCAGATGTGCTAAACCAGTTTCGGCATGTGTCGTGGCGACGTCGGCGTGGCCTGCTTTACCATGCTCAATGGCTTCTTTCAGATGCTTAATCCCTTCGACCAAATGCCGGTTTTTGTCTCCCATCTCAGCATATTGCACCGACTTTTCCGCATGTGTCACGAGTGCCTCAGCATGACCCTGTTTGCCATGGTCCACCGCTTCCTTCGCCTGCTTGATGGCTTCCTTGACGTTACCGGCGGGGGACGGCTGGGCGTTCAGCATGGGCACACTAACGAACGCTCCAAGCGCAACCAGAATGAGGGCACCACGGTAGAATTTGCTGGTCATCTTTGCCTCCTCTCCATGGTTAGAATTCACTGCCGAAAAAGACTGTAGGAAATCTTAGATTCACGTTAACATGTGAAGGATGCGGTTCATTGATGTATTTGGTGGGCCGTGTAGGGGTCGAACCTACGGCCCGCTGATTAAGAGTCCCGACGAGGAGCTACCTCAGGACACTCAGCAGAACGAATCAGCAGCAAAAGGGAAAGATTCATGATGGCTCACCCCATCATGGATCATCGCGTGTCAGGGTGTTTTGGCACCAGCTTGGCACCAGAACTTGTAAACCCATCTCCCTTTTCATCTGAATTCAGACCAAGCCCGAAAAGCCCTCTCAGCGGCCTTTTATCTCTAAAGCGCATGAACTCTTCAAGCCTTTCCAGTGCTTCCATACAAACCCTTGTCAGCAGAGCTGAACACCGCTTCTAGAGTGGCTTTGCGCCGGTTTTACCTGTGGGTTCTACTCAGGTGGAGTGAGGCTATTTGGGGCGATTTAAGCCGTCGAATGAACACGCCGGGAACACGTAGGGTTTTTATCGAGAAATGGCTTGTCACGATCAGTTCTGAGATTGACTTATCTTCTCCGCGACTGCCGTTGGTCTTTACGCGGAGCATTACGGCTCCGATTTGAAGGTACGCATTATCCTTGACCGGCCGAGAGTGATTTGAACGGGCTTTTCTGGGAGCGCTTGACGACCAAGCAGCAGGCGGCAGAGGATGGAGTAGCCATGGGAGGGTGTTCAGTCGGTAATTAAATCCGTAGGTAAAACGGTAATTATGCCTCAATTGGAGAGTATGTTGTCCTTCCAGGTTGTAGGTGTTGCCGAGAAACCTCACGTCTTGTGATCTTCCGTTGGCATCAGCGAGCTGTAAGAACGGGGCCAGGCTCGGAACCGAACGTGGCTCCGCGCGAGGACGACCAGGCGGCACGACCGGGGAACGCGGGAGAACGCTTAGCCTATGCACGGCTTCCCACGGGGGTCCGTGTGATCGGCGTCAATTCTGGATATGCTTTCTCCTTCATCAAAGAGGTTGCGGAAAAATTACGGTGGGCGTCGTCCCCAGCAGAGGGTAGCCAATTCCGTTCGCGGGACATCTTTCCACAAGCCGCCGCCGCCATCGCGCTGGGACTCCCTTCGGCGTTGGGGGACGAGATCGACGCCCGGACACTGCCGCCACCCCCCTCCTCGGTGATCGCCTACGTCGATGGCTATGGAAACCTCAAGACCACCATCGCATACGATGCCAAGAAGGTCCGACCGGGAAAACGCATCCGTGTGCGCGTCAATGATCGCGAACATGAGGCGACGGTGAGTGATGGCGCCTTTGCCGTTCGTCACGGCGAATTGGCTTTTGCACCCGGGAGCAGCGGCTGGCCGATGCGTCATGGTAGCGAAGTCCGGTGGATAGAGATCTTCCTACGCGGCGGCAACGCGTGGGACCTATTCGAAAAACCGGCAATCGGCTCAGCCATATCCATTGCCTAGAAACTGCTTCCGCGTGGCATTCGTTTAGCCTCTCCGATCTCACGGCGTCCTTACGCGAGACGAAATCGAAGTGACCATTTCGCAAAAGCAGTTCCACACCCTATGGCCCGCAACGCAAGGGCGGCGAGTCAAAAAAACACGATACGTAATGAACTGGAATGGCCATCAACTTGAACTGGATGTGTATCATGGGTCGCTCGCCAAGCTCGTCATCGTGGAAGTTGAGTTTGAGTCTGTTGAAGAGAGTAGACGGTTTCGCCCACCCGCGTGGTTTGGCGATGAAGTGACCGATGACAAACGTTACAAGAACAGCAGCCTGGTCAAAGCAACTGTTCGGTCGCACAGCCACTTATCATTGGGGCGACGATAGATTCGCCCCCTTCATCACGCCGTGTTGCGAGGCTCTGCGCACAAAGTATCTGTGGCCAAACTGTGGCAGAACTATCGTGCCGGATCAGGTTTGACCGGTTCCTTACCTGCCTCTGACTCCTGTGTAAGTGATTGAGAATGGTGTGATGAAGTGAGATCAGGACCTATAGTCTCTAGGGCTTCAGGATTTTCAAAACTCGCTTCCTCTGCTACCACGCTGCTACCAGGACAGGACAAACCAGCCCCATCTTCACAGTCTTCGATGTAGGTGACGGCTAACTGTAAGGTCTAGGACCATTGAAATCTCTTCTTGTTTGCCCTTCGACTCAGTGAAGCAGCCCACTTGCACGGGCCACGAGGAGCTTGTAGATTGAAGTAGGGACGAGCGGCTTCACGATCCCTGTATCAAGGAGGTCCCGTGGTCGATCGAAACAAGTGGATGTTGATTGGGTTGCTGATCTGGTATGTCGGGCTCTCGCTGTGGGCGGCTTATGCGCCGGCCGATCGCCAATTCTGGCTATTGGCGAGTGTTCTGCCGGGGTTGTTCGTCTTAACCCTTGTGTCGACACATCGGCTCATGCCGTTGTCCCTCGCATCCTATTTACTCATTACGCTGTTTCTCACGCTCCATACGATCGGGGTGCATTACACCTATGCCCAGACGCCAGCCGGAGCCTGGCTTGAAGGCGCCGCGCACCTTGGCCGGAATCACTACGACCGACTGGTACATTTCTCTTTTGGATTCTTGCTGACCTACCCGGTCGAAGAACTGTTTCGCCGGGCCTCTTATGCGCGCGGTTGGCTGTTATATTATCTTCCGGTGATGACTATTCTGGGGTTGAGCGGCTTGTGGGAGATTATTGAGTCCTGGGTCGCACGCGCGATGCATCCGGGAGCGGGCATTACTTATCTCGGCTCGCAGGGAGATGTCTGGGACGCTCAGAAGGATATGGAGGCAGCGCTGTATGGGGCGTTGCTCTGCGTGAGTCTGCTGCTTGTTTTGCGCGCGAGGCGCCGATGGTCCTCGGCTTCGCACCCTAGCGAGTTGGTCGGCACGTGAGATGATCCCCATCCAGGCAGCGCTGCTGTGACCAAACCGCGCCAGCTCCTTGGACTCTGGTATGTGCTGTTCTGGTCTGTTATGGCCATTTCCCCTGTCGATCGCGGGGATTGGTTTCTGGAAAATATCCTGGCGCTGAGCGCCGTCGCGCTCCTGATCGCAACCTACCGACGATTCTCGTTCTCTACAGTATCGTATGTTTTGATCACTGCCTTTCTGACGTTGCACGCGATCGGCGCCCATTACACCTATGCCGAGGTTCCGTTCGGCTTCTGGTTGCAACACTCATTCGGACTCAGTCGCAATCCATTCGATCGGCTCGTTCACTTCGGCTATGGCTTCCTCCTCGTCTATCCATTGCGGGACATCTTAATGCGTCTGGCTGGGGCCAAAGGATTCTGGTCTTACTTTCTACCGATCAGCGGCATACTCGCCCAAAGCGGATTATTTGAAGTAACCGAAGCGGCGATCGCCCAAATGGTCAGTCCGGAATTGGGGACGGCCTACCTGGGCACTCAAGGGGATGAGTGGGATGCACAGAAAGATATGATGACCGCTCTCACCGGCGCAGTGATGATGGCCGGCCTTATCTGGCTCATTGAGAGGCGAGGGGCTTCCGCCGGGGCGCAGAACAACAGTCCGACGATCTAACGGCGTCATATAATTGGCAGTGGAGTCTTGCGCCTGTTTGGGATTCTACATCATTGTGGGGTGGGGCCTTCGATCTCTGCGGCGTGCGTCTCTGTATAAATCCCGGTGGCTCCCCCCGTCGTCTCGCTCTGGATTTATCCAAAGCGACGGGCGTTCACGTAATGGAACGCGGAGAGCATCTGGTTGACTACGAGTGGCTTTAAACCGGCGTTGATAGTTGGGCTTCTTCTTCCTGAAGGCAGCATTGGTGATTCTAGTTCGCTGACGTTGCCGGTTGGCATGTTTAACAACTTCCCCGCTCATCAGCACCCCTACTTTTCAATTTGTCATGTACCCTTTCTGCTAGTTAGATTTTAGCTTCAACCGGAGGAAACCCTAGTACGTCTCGCGTTCCGGTGACAATCCAACCGGCTCTCCGTACCTAATTCGTCGAGGTTTTATTAATCGACAGCGCGTGATTCTGCTCGTTCACGGTCACCTCAATCCGATCACCCGGCTCGATGTTTATCCCTTTAGAGTGGTTACGTCGATATGCAAACGCACTTCTTTACCATCCTGCCCCTTGACGAAACAGTCATTGCCTTCAACGCGCAACACTTCGCCCGTGATCATGTGGTCGGCTTTCAGCTTATCTTCCTTCCCCTTCAGACCAGCTTGACCGCCTTTCCTATCAAGTTGGCCACCATTCAATTCGTATGCAGTCGAAGCCGCATTATCTAATAGACCCGGGGGGTCTCCTGAACCGACCAAGACTAGGCCGTTTCCTGGTCTTCATGGTTGACTCGGCGATCCTCGTTTCGACAATGCTCTGCCATTCAGTCGAGTGGTCAAAGATGGCTGGTGCTGATGTTATCGGAAGTATGCGCCAGGAGATATGAGGCTGTAAACGCTGCTACCGGAACAGCCCAAACCAGCGAAGCCCATCACGAGGATAGTTTCTCCGAATCCTCAGTTTGTTGTTGGGTTAGATCCCTGGGGTCGTAGCGTTGCAATGCAGGGTTGGAGCCGGTATCCTGATTCATGAGGTCAGACCCATGATGATGAAACTCCTCCAAGCAATTTCCGTCACAGCACTGATCCTACTTATCAAGCGCCTCGTGGTACGGAAGCCTCCATCACGACCGTACCGTCTTCAGAAGGACGAGTGGACCAAGATTCGTGGATACAGGCGGCCTTATTAGGTCAGCGCCTTGACCACTTCGTCGTACCTCAACTTCTCCAGCCCATCCCGCAGCAAACTCATTGACAACAACTCCCGATGCTCATACACCTTGCCATGTACTCCACTCGCGGCATGTCCGGCCAACACTTCAACCACATTGTGCGGAGCGCCAGACTCTCGCCCGCAGATGACTAAAGGCAGTGTTGCAACCTAAATCAACCAGACTATTTGCCGGTTCACTCTGCTGCTGTTTTTTCTTCAGGGCATGAAGACCAGCAAGTAAGGGACTTAGTAAGGCTAAATCCAAATAAGGCTGATGAAAGGTGACCTCTTTGACCGTGATTGCATCAGACACCTGAACGCCAGTGGACATGTCGCCTAACTCACGCAATCGCCGGACAAACTGACAGAGATCGGTGGCGTTATCATAAGGGGGCATATCGCAAGCTTGGCTGCGCAGCATGTCTAGGCCCTTTAAGACGGACGACTCTAACAGAATGATTGTTGAGTCTCCTTTCATAGGCCAGGTTCGAATGCTGGGGTATTTAAGCAATGCCAACAGATCAGGTATTAGAAATACTTCTGGGCGTTCCTGGTTTGATGGGAGATCATTGAATCTGGAAACTGTCTGTTTGAATTGCTCATGAATTAGATTTCTCAGTTCATCAATGCTTCTAGCACCAACCCCACCCCTCTGATAAACGAGGTTCTCAATCCGGTTGCCACCTTTTTCAATATTTTCCGTGACGGTTTGCAAAGCGTTGACAGCGATTGACGTGTGGGCCGACCTCGCCGATGAAGCGAGACAACTCCACTCATCATAAAGTTTTTGACCCTGCGCCCGAATCAACTCGGACTCAGAATCTAGAGGGCCCCACCCCTCAGGCGATCTATGCAACACCATCTGGGGCAAGGGGCATTCCATGAAGAAGCAGAAGCGGGGGTGGATCAGTAATACAGGTGGATGCCGACTCCGATCCACTCCGTATTATGAGTATAAAATTGTCCGTTGGGCGAGGGGCCGCTGAAATACTCCACCAAAACCTGTAGTTTGCGATCTCCGATTCGCGCATTTTCGAATTGAAGTCCCGCCATGACGGAGCTGCCGACCTTCCAATTACTTCTTGCGTTGGCCTGGAGATCTGCATATGCCACAGGACGAACCTTGCCGCCCCACAAGGTCCATGGGCTGGCGAGTTCGGCTCCCAACTGGCTCGTGCCGCGTTTCAAATCTCTCGGGTCTCGCCCCACCAGCATGCCCCCGCCTCCATAGATCCGGAACCAGGAAGCCAGCTCATAGGAAATCTTCAGATCCAGTTCATCGAAACTCAAATTGATCCTGTTGAACCCGGGCTGGCTGTTGAGGATGAATTCATCCCCCAGATGTGAACTCTGATGATGCAGACGTAGAAAGCCGGAGAAGGCGCCGGTCCGGTAGCTCGTGAGAAGTCCGGCGGTATAATCGGCATTCTGGAGGTCTACAGACGAGGACCCCAAATTGAAAGTGCTGAAGACCCCGGCCTGGAGCGCGATTTCCCATTGGCCGCCCAGAGGAGCCGCATTGCGGTAGAGCGAGAACGTTTCACCGAAATTGGCCGAGCCGGTCTTCCCCGGCTCCTGACCGAATGAAGCGTGACGAGATGCGATGGAGAAATGCGGCCAGCGTGGATCGGCATGGAAAGGAGCCACGAGGAGATCGCGAGGAAGAAATTTTGACTCGGGCTTGGGAAGCTCTTGCTGAATAGCCGCCTGCAACCGATCCGCCGGAACAGCGGAAGGCCCTACGTCCTCTCGGACTTCCGCACGCACGACGCCGGGAATCTTTTCTAGTGCCGCGATAGCTTTTTGTCGGTCGACCTTGCCGAGCGAGTCGGCGGTCAGAATCACTACTCCCTCGTGCACCTGTAAGATTGCCCCTGATACATTAAATTCGTGCTCGAGAACGGCGGCGGCATAACCGGCGATGTAGGAATCGTCAGCTGCGATAGTTGCCGACCCGATCGCTAGGATGAGACAGAGCACGACGAAGGCCCCCCCCGTCACGATCCTCACGGTGCTAAATACAGAGAACTGATGAGCGAGCATGGAATCTTTTGCGCCCAGAGTTTCAGCCATGACACGTCTCCCTCAAGTAACGAAGGCAGTGATCCCACTGCGGGATTGAGACAGGACTCGCCTCCCACCTGGGTCAGCGTGTGTCCCATACTGGATGCGCACAGAGAACAAATGAAGCGGAACTTGTCACCCGTCATCACTTTGCGCACAATCCCTTGTCGAAACCGAACAAAGACCAAGCCGATTGTGAGGGTCTTGCATTGGCTTGTGGCACGTGTACGAGAGAAGACTCATCGAGGATATTGCCGAAAGAGCGTAACATATCATTCATGTGGGAGGCTGCCAAGCCCTCTGCCGAGTGGTGAACGCGACCACCCTACGAACTGGCTATGCCCTTCGACCGGGCGATTCGAGTCGGTGCGCAGGCTTTGTTCTGCAATAGCATTTTGCGTACGCCTGTTTACTATGGCGAGATTTCTTTGCGTATAACACTGGCTCAGTCCCTGCTCTGACCGTCATTCCACATCATTTCACAGCGAATTATTGAAACTTAAGGCCTCTTGCTCAAAGGAGTTCGTAACACCCACCACTCTGGAGTTCCGTTTAAGGGTTGGTTCTGCTAAAACTTCTCATCGCCTGTCCTTCATCCAAGGCATGGCACTGTGTGCGAATCAGGTGGAGGACTCGGCTTCTCCGCTGTCACATGCGACGGCGGTGATGTGCAACGTTCGTTGTGAAATGCTGAATCGATACTGTGCCAGCTAGCGCCTCATTGCATGGAAGTCTTAGTTACAAGGGAGTCGTGTATTTACGGTCCTTAACTTCTGCTACCATATTGCTACCAGAACAAGCACCTCTATGAGCATCCTCCATTCATGGCGCCTCCGATTTGTCGGTTTTTCCTGCGGATAGCTCGTCCTGGGTCGGCGCAGATTGAGGCGGGTCTGAACTCTTAATCAGCGGATCACGCAGGTAAGCCATATGGGAATATCCCGGTTGTTGAAACTGATGTGGCTGAGCGACCACATCGTAAACTAAAAGACTGGCCGAACTGATCACTACATGACCATGACTTGAAAATATGAGAGAATAATGCGCTGTGCTAATTTTGTGCTAAAGCAAAGCCCAAAAGACCAAAACAGATCGAACAAACTAGACACGATCGAAATCTCGTAACGCCTTGTCTACCAACAGAAAAACGGGAAACCAGAGTCAAAACAGGGAGTTCAAGAATACGCGTTAATCAGCCTCATAACCCAAAGGTCGCAAATTTTTGAACGGGCAGTGAACACATATAAATTTCCGTGACACCAACGTGACAGAAAGAATAGATTAAGCACAATTGTTCAGAATTAATGTAATGAGGGACCGGGATTTCTCCATGCGGAACCATCGGAAAATATAGGAAAAAGTGGGAAGACCGCCCCATTAAGCTTTATAACCGATTTGCGAAATTTCTTCTAACTATCCCTTTTAAGGCGAGGGTCGAGTCACCCGCTCAAGCGTTTTCTCGTGTGCGCCTCCA
>JAENWB010000128.1:0-4619 GCA_016650275.1 Nitrospiraceae bacterium
CCCTTCGGGATCGGAGCCCCGGTCATGATGCGAATCGCCTGCCCCGCTCCGACGGATTTTGAAGGCATCTTGCCTGCCGCCACATCTTCGATCACCGTGAGCGTCACCGGTTTCTGAGTCGCGTGCTCCTGTTTAATATCGTCCCACCGCACCGCAAACCCGTCCATCGCACTGTTGTTCCAGGGCGGATTGTCCCGTTCCGCCACGATGTCCTCGCCAAGGACACGACCAAGCGCGTCGAGGATCGAAATCTTCTCCAAGCCCAGAGTCGGCGTAGCCTCCAACACGATCCGCTGCGCTTCTTGTAGTTGTGTGAGCCCCTCTGTCGTGTCTATGGACTTCACAGTCTCTCCTTCATCAGTGCGCCTGCCGGGATGCAATGTTCACGAGCGACCCGCGCTTCTTGCAGAACGCTTCGACCTTGTTGGCAATGTCGTGATAGGCCTCGGCCGTCGACGTGTCAGAATTAAACATCGCAAACGGCTCACCAGCGTCAGACTGGATCACAACATCGGGATCGAGAGGAATGCGCCCGAGGAAGGGCACGCCCATATCAATCGCGGAGGCTTCCCCGCCGCCTTTACGGAACACCTCGATTTGGTTGTGACAATGGGGGCACTCTAATCCGCTCATGTTTTCGACAATCCCAATGATCGGAACTTCGCTATCTTTGCAGAAAGTGACCGACTTGCGGGAGTCCAGCAAGGCCACTTCCTGTGGCGTCGTAATGATCACTGCGCCGCTGACATTGCCGAGCAGATCGATGGTCGTGACCGATTCGTTGCCCGTTCCGGGAGGTAAGTCGACAAATAAGAAATTGAGATCCTGCCACTCGACACCGCCCAAGAGTTGGTTGATGAACTCATATTTGTACGCATCGCGCCAGATGATCGGATCGTCCGAATTCTGCAACAAGAAGGACATCGAAGCGATCTTGAGGTTATACGCCTGAAACGGGATGATCCCGCCTGAGCTGCTGATCTTGAGTTTCTGCCCTTCGGCCCCCACCATCTTTGGAATATTCGGGCCATGGATATCCATGTCGCAAATGCCGACATGCCACCCTTTGAGTGCAAGGCTCACGGCGAGATTCGTCGTACAGGTACTCTTCCCGACTCCGCCCTTGTTACTCATAATGAGCACTTTGTATTCGATCCGCTCCATCCGTTTGGCCACCAACCAGCGACTGTGCCCCTCCTTGTCCTTCTGACAGGTTTCGTTCTCATCGCATATCGCGCAGGCCCACATATATACGCAGGCATCACTGCCGCCGGAGGTAGGAGGTTGAATGACGTTCAATTCACGAGCCATGTATCTTCCTTCTGTAGAACGTTTCGCCCGATCTGCGCGTTCCCGTCATCGCTGTCGACCTTTCGGCACGCCGACGTAGTTGCCCTCTCCCGCGTTAGGGAGTCCCACCGACGGCGTCTGGCCGATTCCTGCCGCTGCGGTAGCCACGGCCGGCACACCCGACTCTTCCGGCACCGGCTTCTTCTTGTTGAAAAACCCTGCGCTCACAATACCGATTTCGTAGAATACATACATCGGCAAGGCCATGAGACATTGGTTGAAAGGATCAGGCGTTGGGGTAAGAATCGCGGCAAAGACGAACGACCCCAGCAGGGCCCACTTGCGATACCGCTTGAGAAAAGGCGCATCGACCCACCCAAGCTTCGCCATGAGAGTGATCGCGAGCGGGACTTCGAAGATCAACCCGAACACCATCAAGAACCACAGGGCAAATCCGACGTACTGCGCAATCGAGATCTGGGGAACGAAGCCGGCGTTGATGCCATAGGAGACCAAAAAGTTGAGCGCGAATGGAAGCACAAAGAAAAAGGAAAAGGCCACCCCTGCGTAAAAAGCTACGGCGGTCAACAGCACAAACGGCGCGACGAAACGTCGTTCCTGGGCATGGAGACCCGGCACGACGAATCGCCAGACTTCCACCAGAATGTACGGGAGCACGGCGACGAGGGCAAAGAGCCCAGCCACCTTGACGCTTTGCCACAAGGCTTCAGCCGGCGCGAGAAAGACGAACGGAACGGTCGGCAGATCGGTCGGCACCCACGACAAGGATCCCGGCACAAACATGTTCTGGAGGGGGATGCGAAGCCACTTGACCAACGTGTCGGCATAGAAAAACGTGCCGACAAACACCACGGCGGTGATGATAACCGCGCGTGTCAACCGGACCTGGAGCTCCACGAGGTGCTCCATCACCGGCATTTTCTTATCTTCCAGCGGCTTAAAGATCGTGTCTTGCAGCCACTGGTTTAATGAATTCAGGCCGTAGGGCATACGAACCGTTCATCCGATGGTTGGCTGCGACCGCTCGGATGCCGAGCGGTCGCAGCCAGCGTCATGCGTGTTACTTGGGATTGATCGCGACAAACAGGTTATTCCCCTGCCGGCTCAGGAGCAGGACGGCCAACTCGTCTTTTTTCAACTGACTCGCGGCTTTCTGGTAGTCTTCGAGCGTCTTCACGACTTCGTGGTTCACTTCCTGAATCACGTCGCCGCGCTGCAGACCCGCCGCTTCCGCAGCGCCGCCGCTCTCGACCGACGTCACGACGACACCCGTCATCTTCGCCGAGATGTTCAATTGACTCATCGTGGCCGCGTCCAACCCCTGCACACGGAGAGAGGCCAAAACATTATCCGGTGGCTGCACCGTCTCGACCGGTTCCTTGGGAGCTGACGGCTCCTTTTTCGCCAACATTTCATCCGTCGGTCGCTCCGCCACCTTCACGGCGATCGTCTGTTCCTTGCCGTCTCGCAACACCTTCACCTGCGCATCCTTGCCGACAATCGTGCGCGCGACCAAGTTTCGCAATTGACTCACGTTTTGGACCTCTTTCCCATTGAACGCGATCACCACATCGCCGCGCATTATACCAGCAGCATAGGAAGGGCCGTTCTCGTTCACATCGCTGATGAGTACACCTTTGCGCTGTTCCGGGAGCTTGAAGGATTTGGCCAAGGCCGGCGTGATCTCTTGAATTGCGACACCCATCCACCCGCGCACGACCTTGCCGGACTTCTGCAGACTGTCAACGATATCCAACGCGATACTGCTGGGAATGGCAAATCCAATCCCCTCCGACCCGCCGGTCTTTGAGAAAATTGCCGTATTGATCCCAATGAGTTCGCCGCTCACATTGACCAACGCCCCACCGGAATTGCCCGGATTAATTGCGGCGTCGGTCTGGATGAAATCTTCATAGTCTGCAATGCCGACGTTGCCGCGTCCCAAGGCGCTGATGATGCCCAAGGTTACGGTGGAACTCAGTCCGAACGGACTGCCGACTGCCAACACAAGATCGCCGACCTGCAAATTCTCATACTCAGCCCATTTTAAGGCTGGGAGGCCCTTCGCCTCGATCTTGACCACAGCCAAGTCAGTCTTCGGATCAGTTCCCACCACTTTCGCACTGAATTCACGTCGATCGCTGAGCGTGACGGTAATCTGCGTGGCGCCTTCGACGACGTGGTTGTTGGTGACGATAAATCCGTTCGGATCAACAATGACGCCGGATCCGGCGCTTTGATCTGGGCGTCCATGCCCTCCACCCGGAGGCATCGGCGGAGGAGTCGGGAGTTCACCCCCTGGCGCCTCTTCACCAGGAGGTCCACCAAAGGGGCCTGGCGGCAACGGCGATCTCCGGCCTCGTCCCCCGCCTTCTCCACCCCCGGTCACCGCAATGTTCACCACCGCTGGCGTGACCTGCTTGACGATCTCTGAAAATCCTTGTGTCAGTCCAGTTGAAGCCCCGGCGGCTAAGGCTGTGGGGGCACTCGATAGGACAGTAAACGCAAAGGTACTCATGACCAGACCGATACCTGCGACAAGACCTCGGACATTCCCCCCTTTACTCCGGGTGACCATAACAGCGTTCCTCCACAGGGTTAACCGACGCGACCGCATGAGCTGAACGGTGCATTGTACACTATCCGTTCCGAGGGCTTCAAAGACTAATAGTCCCCGTCGGACCCTCACCCAATCTGTTATCGCCACAGAAATCGCACGGCCCAGGTCTCGCTGTAGGCTTTCTCCGAGGCGAGCAAGATCCTCTTTTCCGGAATATTCGGAGCTGCACTAGCTCTGCCGTATCTGACACGATGACAAGCCTATCTGTAATGGTCGCTGATTAATCCTCGTGAAGGCGTCGTCGCCGGCCTCGTGCGCTGAGGAAACATAATTCCCGATCCCTGCAGGCGAAAGGGCGAAGGCACAAGAAACCAAGAATACCGCGCTGAGCATGAGACTTAATGGATAGAACAGATGGCGCATCCCCTACCTCCCCGCCATACAGGTTCTTCCGTCGCTTTACGCTCCACTCGGACTGGCTCGCTCCCCATCGGCAGATCTGCCAAAGCTAGCGGACTCCTCCCCTTGCAATCCTGCCTGTGGCTCGGTTACCGTACTTCATCTGGGCTCTAATCTGGCGCTGCCCGGTTCACCCCAACAAGGCTGGCTTCCTGTGCCCCTCCAAGACGCCCCAGGCTCCATCCAATGGTCGATCATTATTCCAGCCCATAACGAAGCCGCTCGCATTCTTCCCTATCTTCGAAGCATCACCTCATACATGCGAGACCGAGGACAACCTTACGAGGTC
>JAENWB010000129.1:0-14003 GCA_016650275.1 Nitrospiraceae bacterium
CTGACCTATATCCGCGCCAGGGCCCCGCAGGCCACCGTGGTGCTCTACCCGTCGGATCATTTCGTCTATCCCGAAGACCGGTTCCTCGACGCGGTCCGGCGTGCGGTCCGGATCGCCGAGTCGCGGCCTGATCGGGTGGTGATGTTGGGCGTCGCCCCTGATCGTCTGGAACTGGACTATGGATGGATCCAGCCAGGCCAGTCCCTCGCCGAGCCGCCGGGCGAACCGGTGCAGGCTGTCCATTCGTTCCTGGAAAAACCCGACGTAGCTCAGGCCGATGCAGCCTTACGTTCAGGCGCGCTCTGGAACACGCTGGTGTTCGCCGCCAAGGTGGATCTGCTCTGGACACTGGGCTGGCAATGCCTGCCGGACATGATGCCGCTCTTTGAGCGGCTGAGCCAGGCCATCGGCGGGCCCGAGGAAGGGCGCGCCCTCGAGGCGATTTATCGGGACATGCCGGCGAAGAATTTCTCCTCCGACCTGCTGCAGCGCGTCCCGGAGCAACTGGCGGTCGTCGAACTGACCGATGTCCTCTGGAGCGACTGGGGCAAGCCGGAACGGATTACCGAAACCCTGCGGCGGATCGACCGGCGACCGGCCTTTCCCTTAACCTGTCTCGATCATCCATTCGTCCCCCTCCCGACGACTGCCGCGGAGGGCGGACTGCCCATGAGTGTGTAGTCCTTGTCATCAAAGGAAGGAGACGGCCATGAAGTCGGACAGCGTTCGCTCGACAAAACCGGGCCGGTACGCACAGGCTCCCCAGCAGCAGCATCACGAAATGCCGGCGCAGCCACCTCACGCACCGCCACTGTCGCCCTGCGAGGACCTGCACGTCCTCATCGCAACACGGGCCTATGATCTCTACGGTGCGCGAGGGTACCAGGGTAGATCTGCGCTCGATGATTGGCTCGATGCGGAGCGGGAGATTCTCAGTCAGATCCCGCCCGTCTGAGGGGGTCATCTACTGTTCGGATGGTTTCCATCAGGCTCACGGCACAGTCAGTCTTTGCCTTAACCATCCAACAAGGAAGTTGCACCCTGGCAGACGCGACGAAGGGAAAAAACAGTAAGGCATTGACCACTCAGAAACCCGCCGAGATCATGCCTCGCGCCCAGGAAATGGAACGATGGTTCGACCGGATGGTCGAAGATTTCTGGCGACGACCGCTCCCGACTCTCCTGCGGCCGGAGCGGTGGTGGCCGGCCGAGACTGGCATGATGGTACGAATGCCTGCGGTGGACCTCTACGACGAAAAGGACGACGTCGTCATCAAGGCGGAGATCCTGGGCCTCTCGAAGGAGGACATCAGTGTCCAGGTCACCGACTCGACGCTGATCATCAAGGGGGAGAAGAAACGAGAAGAAGATGTCAAAGGGGACGACTACTATCGTTGCGAACGGTCCTTTGGCGCCTTTACACGAGCCGTGGATCTGCCCTGTGACGTGAAGCCCGATCAGGTGAAGGCGTCCTTTAAGAATGGTGTGCTCGAGGTCCGCATGCCCAAACCGAAGAGGCCAAGAAGAAAGCCATCACCGTCAAAGTCGAATAGGGTCGGGACAGTCCATACTCATACGATAGACCTCGGAGCCAAGGTTACTTGATGGGCACTCTTGTCGGCCGTCGGGCGCACAAAGATAAGAGTCTCATGCCGTTCTCCGCTCCGACCTACGCGCAGGTTCGCCGTGCCTTCGGCGGTTTGGTGCGCGCCGTCTATCGACTCGAGGTGGTCGGCGCCGATCGTCTGCCCGTCACCGGGCCTGCGGTCGTCGCTCCGAATCACGACTCGTGGCTCGACGGGATCGTCTTAGGGGCGGCAATCTCGCGGGAACTGCGTTTCCTCGCGAAGGCGGAGCTGTGGCGGTCCCGACTGCTCGCGTGGGTGCTCGACGGCCTCGGCGCGATCCCGATTGAGCGGGACCGCAGCGACTACCTCGCTGCCGCGCTGGTGCTGCAGGCCCTCGAGGCAGGGCACGCGGTCGTGATCTTCCCGCAGGGTGCCGTCCGCGGCGACCGTGTATGGCAGCGGGGTGCCGCGCATGCAGCGCTCGTGACGGGCGCGCCGCTGGTGCCGGTCCGCCTCGTCGGCACGGCACGGGCCCTCTCGCGGGGCAGAATCGGCTTTCCGCGGTTGCGCGTCATCGTCGGAGAGCCGATCAACGTCGCGCAGGCCCCGGAAGACCCGGCCGCGGCAACGGAACTGACCGAACGGTTACGCGTCGCCGTCGAATCGCTGGCCTAGTCGCTTTCCGTATCCCAGTGTTATGCACCGACCGCTTCTATACCTGTGGCGATTTTTCTCAGGATGCACTCCACATGTCGTGCCCCACGTTGCCTCCGTCTACGTAGGCACTAGCCAGTGCTCCTCACGTTTGCTTTTGCAAGAAATCCACGATCCGATTCTCTGCCCAGTAGGGATCTTCTCCGTTCTGTGCCCAGTGAAAGAACCCGCAATGTCCCCCGTGGCGGGGCGCGAGCACCCGAATCGTCGGGTGGCGCTGAATCAGCGGCACCGTAAACATGGAGTAGGGAATGAAGGGATCATCTTGTGCTGTGATGATGAGGGTGGGGACGGCGATGGATTCAAGCACATGACGTGCGCCTGACCGATCGTAGTAGTCTGCTCCGCTGGTGTAGCCTCCGTCCGGGGCTGTGTAGCGGTCGTCGAATTCGCTGAGGAAGCGAATGCAGTCAAGCTCCGTGAGATTCCATTTGCCAGGAAAGAGCACCGCCTTCCGTCGCATACGCTTTTTGAGTTGGGTCAAGAAATGATGGTGATAGGCCCAGTTCCGAGGTGCTTCCAAAGCTTTGGCGCATTGCGTCGGATCGATAGTCGGACAGACCGCGATCGCTCCGGCCAAGGCTGCTTCTGACGAGCCGGCTTCTCCGGCTGCTTTCAGGACGAGATTCCCTCCCAACGAATAGCCGACTAGCCAGATGCGATCTAAGCCATCCACGCGCGCCAATTCATGGAAGACGGCTCGATAGTCCTGACTCAAGCCGCTGTTGTAGAGCGTCGGCGTCAGGTGCTCGGTTCCGCCACAGGTCCGTTGGTTCATCCGGATGACATTGAATCCCGCGCGATAGGCTTTCGCGGCGATGCCGCGCATATAGTGCGACTCGCTGCAGCCTTCAAGACCATGTACGAGTACCACGGTCTGGCATGCGATGCGGTGTGGCTGCCAGTGGCAGAAGCCGAGTAACTGGGTGTGAAGCTCGGTAGTGAAGAGCCGCGACTCGGTCGGGACTCCGGCCAGGAGCGATCGGCGAGGCCAACGGCCTGGGAGCAGGGTCATGAAATGTGGATTGCGGAGCCAGGCAGCCGGTGTAAAATCCCGCTGGTCAAATGACATCGAGTTATCATAACGAAAAATTCTGCTGGATGGTATGTATTCGCAGAATAAATTCACAAGGCCCTCCGAGTCAACAGGGGTGAGACGCTCAGTTTCAGGGACTGCACCGAGCAGGGCGAGAAAGGATTCTCAGGATGAGTGCGAGAGATTCCGCAGTGGTTCTGAAAGATCGGCAGCGTATCTCATGAGGTGTTACACAAGATACCATGCCCGGTGCTGGCGTTTCACTGAGGAGACGGGCGGGAAAGGCGGGGCGGGCGAGACGAGCAAGACGGGGGAACACCTTGCAGGATGCTCAAAAAGACCGTTCAGCAAGGCCGCAGCGAGTGCAGTAGGCTGAGGTCGAGGTTAAGGTTCGAGGATCAGACTTTCTTTATTTCGACCTTAGCCTGAGCCTCAACCTTCTTCGCGCTGACGGACTTTTTCAGCATCCTGCTATAGATATTTCGCTTTGACCAGGTCCACGATCAGGCGGGCCGCGTCGCCAGAGGAAGTGGTGGTGGTGTCGATTCGGAGATCCGGGTTGATCGGCGCTTCGTAGGGAGATTGGAGCCCGGGGACCGTGAGAGAGGTACCCAACCGGCCCTTCAAATAGGTCCCTTTCTTGTCCCGCTCCATGCAGGTCGCGAGAGGACATTCCACGGAAACCTCGATGAACCGGGGGATTACGGACTTCGCAAAGTCCCGATAGGCACGCCGGCTTGCTGTCGCATCGAACACCACGGTCACACCATGGGCCACGAGCTTCTGTCCGGTGAATGCTAACGCACGATAGAAGAGATCCCGCTCCATTTCTGAGTAGGTCGGCGTCGGCGCGATGACCCGCCTGACCTCATCGGATTCCAACACCTCTACCGCTAACCCCATCGCCGTAAGTTGAGGTTTTAATGCAGAGACAATTGTACTCTTGCCCGAAGCCGGCAGGCCGGTGATCCAAATGGCGAAGGGCTTTGAAGTCATTGATTGAATCATTGATGATTCGAAAAATTTGAAAATGACTCCATAAGCAATTTCTCAATCACTCCCGACAATATTCGTTCACGCGAGAAGGATCGAAATGCGGCTCATCCAGCACATGCTCGATAAATCGGAAGATGGACTGTCGCACCTCGATCGGCAGCTTGGGGTACCACACAGGACTCGCCAAGACTAACCCTCGAAACGCAAAGAAAGGAGCGGCCGACTCTGTGACTGCATGATCGTGGCTGGCCTCGACATAGGTGTCCCAAAAGAGCCGGAACATCACTTCCAACGGCCCCTTCAAGGTGCCCCAGCGACAGAGTGAGAAGAACAGGTAGTTGATCGTCATCGAGGTCACGTCGTCTGCCGGTTCCCCCCACTCCCCTCGCGAGCGATCGATCACTGAAAAATCCGTTCCTTTTCTGAACAAGACATTCCAGGGATGAAAATCTCCATGGACCTGCGACAGCCGCTGTGTCTCCCCGCGCAAGCGCCAGCGCCACCGGTTGCAGGCTTCCTCGATCCCGCGCAAGAGATCCGCCGAAATGAACTCGTAGCGGTCCGGGTAACTGTCGGTCAGCCCCATAATGCACTCGCCGTGGCCGATCAACTCCCGAAGCCGACGCCGATAGAGGGCGGGGTCGCGCAATTTTTTAGCATGAATCTGCGCCAGGTAGCGTGCCAGGGCTATCGTCCGCTCTCGATCCTGCTTCCGGAGCCTTCCGCCTTTGGCCAATCGTTCAAGGTCGAAATGATAACTGGCCCCCTCAGTCCACTGGGTCAGAACGAAAAATTCGCGCGCCTCGGCTACCGAGATCAGCTGCCGATCGTCGGTAAAGGCTCCGACGTCGAGCGCCTTCACATGACGCGGCAGCCGGCCATAGGAATCATAATCCCAGAGAATCGCCTGGGCTCGGTCCGCCATATGCTCATGACCGAACGGCCCAGGACTCATCGTCCCCAGCACCGCCGACCGGACAGTGCGCCCGATTTGAAAGGTCAATTTGACGGGCGAACCATACCCATACTGTTTGTAGGTGCCCTGGGAACTTTCTTTTCCGATGGCCCCATAGGTCAGCAAGGTCGCCTTAGAACCGAACCGGCCACGAAGGTATCGTTCCAGGGACTGTTTCGTAATCGTGGGCATCGTATGGTCATGAAGGTAGGCAATTCACGTTCCATCCCACAGAGTGAGGCTCGGGACACACAAGGAAGCGCAGCAGGGGGCCTATTCAACCATTCGCCTCAACGTGAACTGGTGCATTGAGCTTCACTGCCAAGAGCGCCACTGGGGAAAAATGCGCCACATCCTGTCCAGGCGCGCGGCGAGGGGCCAGGGGCGAAAGGGAAAACTCTCAAGCCCACAGCCCCTTGCCTCATGCCTCTCGCCTTCGGGAACGTGCGGCACATCGCTTGCTGATATCAAGCACCAGCAGGGCTTTAATGGCCTGCAGGTCTGGGGTAAGCCCGGTCTGTCTGGTTATCTGGTTGATCTGGTTTGTTTTGTTTATCTGGTTGATTTGGTTCTTCTGGTTAGTTTCGTTCAACCAAAATAACCAGACAGACCAGACAAACCAACCAGACCAGATAGACTGAACAGACCAAACGAACAGGAAAGGAAGCAGCATGGAGCTGGTAGTGGAAAGTCGAAATATCGAGATGACCCCTCGCTGGAAAACTGAGATCGAAACCCGCATGGCAGACCTCCAACAGAGGCATCAAGATCTGATCCATGGGCGAGTCACCCTCACGAAAAATCTTCACCACAAAAAGCTGGCCAACGTCGCCGAGGCGCTCATCGTCGTCACGCTCCCTGGTCGCCATACCATGACGGCCCGCAAGGAAGACAAGACGTTCGAAGAGGCCATCAGAACCGCCTTCGCCGCCATAGCCATCGAACTCCGCAAGTACCGCGAGAAGAGGGGTCGCACCGAGGTTCGCACGGCTCCGATCCCGCCATTGCGAGGCGTGATCTGCAAACTGTTTCCAAAAAAAGGATACGGATTCATCCTCAAGGAGGGCGGCGGCGAGGTGTACTTTCACAAACACGCGCTGCAGAATTTCACGTTTGATGAATTGAGAGACGGCACTGATGTCACCTTCAACCTAGAAGAGGGCGAGAAAGGCCCTCAGGCGACGACGGTCCATCGTCCGTCCGCCATCGTCCCCTAGCAGGATGTTGAGAAAGTGCGCCAGTACCACAACCCGTGAAGCGCAAGACAGGCGAGAAAGAGGTACTTCATGCCCATGTACGACTATAAATGTCTGGACTGCGGAAAAGAATCGTTGATGGTCTTGACGCTAAAGGAACATGAATCCACCAAAGTATCATGCCCGAAATGCGACAGCAGCAAGATGCAGCAACTTTATTCGCCGTTTGTGGCCCACACGACCAAGAAAAGCTGACAGCATGCTGAAAATGACCCCCAGCGTCGTTCTCAGTCGCCCGTCTTCCTGCAACGTACCCCAAGGGTACGCTTCGGTCGCCGAGCTCCCTGCGGCCTTGCTGGAATGTCATTTTGAGCATGCTGGAGGATCGAATCCTGCGGTCGACGGCAAAGGGATATTTCAATGCCGGACATACCCCTATGGGTTTTTCGCAGCTGTTTAGGAGGCGTGATGCGTATTTTCTCCCGGAGTATGACAGCCACTCTGATCTTGGGGCTCATCGGCCTTCTTTTTACTCCTCTCCTCCGCGGACAAGAATATCCCGCCGATATCACACGCGGCAAAGACGTGTACCAGCGCCATTGCCAGGCCTGCCACGGTGTCGGAGGCTGGGGTGATGGACCGGACGCGAAGGCTCTCAAGGTGGCACCGGCCAATTTTCACCGCTTTGCGTCCTTTCTGAAATCCGACGAAGAACTTTTGAGGACCATCGAATTCGGGGTCGTCTTCAGCCCCATGCATGCATGGCGAGGCCAGCTGACGGACGGGGAAAT
The DNA here is from genome assembly GCA_016650275.1 of Nitrospiraceae bacterium. Classification (GTDB taxonomy): domain Bacteria; phylum Nitrospirota; class Nitrospiria; order Nitrospirales; family Nitrospiraceae; genus Palsa-1315. The sequence goes on from JAENWB010000129.1 coordinate 7,257, forward strand.
GCAGGACGTGGTAGCTTACATACGTCTGTTGGCCCAAGAGGGGCGTTGAGACTCTCGAATTGCACAGAACACACACATCATTTTGGAGAGAATCAGAATGACACAACGCACCGTCCTTATCACGATTCTGGCATCACTCGTTCTCACCCTGCCGGCCATCACCCAGGCAGCAGAGCCGAGTCAGGCAGGCAGGCAGCCCACCCGCTGTGACAGCACATACAGAAAGAAACCCGTTCCGCCCAAGCAGCTGCAGGCGATCGTGGAATCGCATGGACAGTGGCTCGAACACCGTGAGGAGCCGGAATATCAACGCGCGGACCTGTGCCAGGCAGACTTGCGCCACGCGAAACTCGCTGGGGCCAATCTGGAACGGGCAGGATTGGAAGGGGCCCTCCTCCGCCAGGCGAATCTGTCCCAAAGTAATTTGTCACAAGCGAGCCTCTCGGGAGCCGATCTCACGAGAGCCGTCTTGGAAGATAGCAACCTCGTGGGAGCCGATCTCCGGCATGCACGATTGTCGAACGCCAATCTGTCCCATGCGATAGGCGATGAAGCGGCGCTCTACAACGCCGTTCTGACCGGGGCACAACTGCGCGAATCCACCTTCGAACGGGCCCATTTCGAGGGAGCGGACCTCGCATCAGCTGATCTGAAGAACGCTTCCTTCGTCGACGCCTACTTCTACGGCGCCAACCTCGCCCGGGCCATCTTGGCAGAGACAGACCTGATGGGGGCCGACCTCCGCCGCACAGTCTTGACCAAAGCCAACGCGCATCAGACCAACCTGCAAGGCGCGCTCTTGGACGGGGCTCAACTGGAGGGCGCTCGTCTGGTCGAAGCGGATCTGGAAGGAGCCTATCTGGACGAAGCCAATCTGACTGAGGCCAGCCTGCAAGACGCGCTGCTCCGGGGAGCCGATCTCCGCTTTACGAATCTGCAATCGGCGGGCTTTCAGCGGGCCGATCTGGAGGGGGTAAACTTCGAGGGGGCGCGCCTCGTGAAGACCAATCTGCAGTCTGCCAACCTCAGAATGGCGATCCTCTACCACGCGAATCTCGACCAGGCGGATTTCCGAGATGCACGGATGCCTCACGCGGTGCTGATCGGTGCACGAGGAACGGGCACGATCTTCACCAAAGCCGACCTAAGCGGTATCTATGCGCCGAATGTCTCGCTTCAGCGCGCGCAATTCAATGAAGCGATCTTGGAATCGGTCAATCTCGTCGCAGCGGACCTGAACGGTTCGAACTTCACCCTTGCCAATCTCACCAATGCCAACCTCCAAGAGGCGAACCTCCGAGGCGCCACGTTATCCGAAGCCGATCTCACCGGCGCGCGACTGGACGCGGCAGATCTCCACCGCGCGACGTTGCATGGAGCCAACCTGTCTTCAGTTTCAGGCTTGACTCAGGCGCAGCTCGATACGGCCTGCGTGGACGAGCAGACGAAATTACCGGCGGAACTCAGCCGCCCAGCTCCCTGCGCGGCGGTAAAGAAGAAGAAAGACCGCTAACAGAAGGCCGAGGCTTAGGTTCAGGTTGAGAGCAAGACTGGGGTGAACCCCTCGGTTGAACCAGTTTTGAAATCTTGATCTGGCGGGAGAAGGCGAGAAAGCTGGCGATTGACTATTTCTTATATGTCGACTATTCTAGACACATGGATATTAAAGAAGCTCTCGCCGCTTTCGATACGCTCTCCCAGGAAACCCGCCTGCGGGTGTTCCGTTTGCTGGTCGAGTATGGCCAGGCTGGTGCGCCGGCCGGTACGCTGAGCGCGTCCTTACATATTCCTCATAACACGCTCTCGTTTCATCTGTCGCATATGAGCCATGCGGGGCTCGTCCTGTCGCGACGGGAAGGCAGGTCCGTGATATACCGTGCCAATTTCGAGTTTTTTTCAGGGCTGATCTGCTACATGGTCGAGGACTGCTGCCGCGTCGAATTTGCCAGCATCCGCAATGATAAAAAGCGGAAATGCTCGATCATTGAACTGTCACACTGTTGCGAACCAAAGGAGAAAGCATCATGAAACGTTTTCATATCCATGTTGGGGTTGAAAAACTCGATGAATCTATCCGCTTCTACAGTGCCCTGTTCGGCGCAGAGCCGGTGAAAACAAAGACTGACTACGCCAAATGGTTGCTGGAAGATCCCCGCGTGAACTTCGCCATTTCCACGCGTGCGAAGAAAAATGGCGTCGATCACCTGGGCATCCAAGTCGAGGAAGAGGGCGAACTGACAGAGTTGCGCGAACGCCTCAAGGCTGCTGACATGGCCATGGTCGAGGAAGGCGAAACGGTCTGCTGTTACGCCCGGTCGGACAAATCCTGGATACAAGATCCCGCCGGCATTCCGTGGGAAGCCTACCGGACGATGGAGGATGCCCAGCTCTTCTCCGGCCAAGCTGATCAGGCTGAAAGTGCCTGCTGTACGCCGGAAACGATGGGGGAGCCTGATTGCTGTGCACCGTCTGAAAAATCCGCCGGGTGCTGCGGCTGATGAAGTCGGATATACATAAAGTCTTGGTCCTGTGCACAGGTAATTCCTGTCGCTCCGTCATGGCTGAAGCGCTGATCAATGATCTCGGCCGTGGCCGGTATCGGGCGTGGAGCGCAGGAAGTTTTCCGGCGGGATCTGTTCACCCGAAATCGATCGAGGCGTTACAACGGCATAGCATTGATCCCGGTCAGCCACGCAGCAAGTCATGGAATGAGTTGGCTGCACAACCGTTCGATCTGATGATCACGGTCTGCGATCAGGCTGCGGGCGAAAGCTGTCCATTATTCCCGGGCAATCCCAAGAAGCTGCATTGGAGTACGCCGGACCCAGCCAAAGTCACTGGATCAGAGGCCGAGATAGACGCGGCTTTTGATCAGGCTTTTTTTATGCTCAAGAACCGCATTGAGAAATTAATGATGAGCTGCCCTACTTAATGTCCTGGAAACTTGTTGTGCCTGGCTGACCATCCATTCCGCAGAGAATTTGGGCATCTTCAGAATTCGTGTCCAATGGGAAGCCTGGGTACCACCAGCCGGATCCTTTCCTCGGAAACTCCGCTGTCTCTCCTCACGATCGTTTGGAACAGACTTCGCTGAGTTTCCCCTCAGTCCCCATGGCTCATTCTCCCTGCCCAAATATCAAGTGTGGCACAACAAGCGAATCGGAAAGCCTCTTTTGAGAAGCGTAACGGGTAGGAGGACGTTCGGCAAACCAAACGGAGACTTAACACGCGACGGCACTCGAAGAAAGGGTTCCCAGACAAAACGAACCCGCTTTCTCTTATTGGTGCAACTGATAGCAGAGTGCTTGAAGAGTCCAACAGGCCTGTGAAATTCTTGGCCGGTATCTTTCTGATTTCCTTGAGGATCAAGACTGGAATTCATAGGGGTCAAAAACAACCGATTTTGGACATCGGAGAGCTTGCTCACCTTAGGTTCCTCCCCCCTTTTGCTCGCTCACGCTCCGTCTAGTCACTTCATGCACGCCTCCGGCCACCAGATGCTGGACCAAGTTATACAAGATGATTGGGACCATGACTCGTGGGTACGAGCCAAGCGCAAGAGACGCCAGGACCAGCCCGGTCCCGTTGTTATTCATTCCCAGTCCGTACATGAGCGAGACACGGTCAGCCTGGTCTACTTTGAACAGACGGCTCAGCCCATATCCGGAGGCAAAGGCCGTGAGGCAAAGACCTGTGGTGATTCCCAACGTCACCGCCAAAAAGTCGAAATCGCGGTCCGCGACCGCCTGGGGAAGCGAGACCGATCCATTCGAATAGTTCAACAGCAATAACACGATGGAATTGATGATTTTGATGAACGGCATGACGGCCGTGAGCCGGGCTTCAGGGACTGCGAATCGCACACCAAGGCCCAGCATGGATGGCAGTACGATCCAGAGGCCCAAGAACGCTCCCGATCCGTAGGCGGCGAGGTCCTGCAGCACCGTCTCATACTCCTCCGAGGCCATCTCCCCAAACACCTGCAGCGCTACAGGTGTGAGGATAGGGCTCAGAACGGTTGAGGCGAGGACCAATCCTAAGCTCAGTGCCAAATTTCCATTGGAGTTCTGCGCCCAAGCAGTAGACGCTCCGGCAATCGGCATGGCGGCGACCAACGCGAGGCCGACGAGGATATGCTGCGCTTCGTCCGGCTCATACCACAGCCGCATGACCAGGGTGACGCCAAAAATATAGATCATGGGAATGGCCAGATTGGCCGCGAGTCCGGCCAACATCACCTTGCTTTTTTGCATGAGAGATTTCAAGTGCGATGTCTTCACTCCCAATCCGGCGTTAAACATGAGCGTGGCGAGGAGGAGCAAGAGCAACGAGACATGGATCTTTGTCTGAAAAATTGGAACGTCGCCCAAGTTAACGTTCCTGATCCATAACCCGGCCGCGGGAAAGACGGCGGCGATGGCATAGACGCCAATCAAGAACCAAAGCAAATGGTGATGGATGAATTGTGATAGAGCGAGGAGCGTGAATCTGCGATAATTCATATCTAGAGTATGCTGTGTTGGTCCAGAATCAAATCCCGTCTTCGGCACCACAGACAATTATGGCAACTGATGTCCTGGCGCCTGACCAATGATGTGAACTTTTGGACCACGGGGGAATGGAATCATACGGTCGTCGTTCGTTTCACCTTCTAACACCCACACAAACAGCCTCTTCGCGTCGTTCAGCTCCGGCTCCTTCGGAATACCATACTGTTCCTTCTGCATCGACTCATCGTAGAGGCCGATGCACCCGTGCGAAGCCGGATAGCCCGGCATGTCCCGTCCATGAATCCAATAGAACACGCCTTCCCTATTCACATGGAATCGGAGCGCGTAATTCATCGGGTACGGCCGGTCCATCCCTTCGACTGTGTAGAGACCGGATTGATGTTGCAGATGGGCAGCGGTCAGACGGAACTTCCCCGTGGGCGTTTCGTTGAGTCCATTCCCGGAGGCGATGGGAGTCGAGAAGCGAAGAGCTCCAAATTCATAGGCTCCGAGAAACTGCTCCGTCAGATCGATCAGAATGAATTTCTCGTTCAGCTCTCCTGGCGGATAGAACGGCTGTAACGAAGTGAACTGCGCCAGATCCTCGAGCCGCCGCGGGACCTTAATCGAGACGCCGGAGTGCGCGTGGCGCCGATCGATTCGATTGAATCGTGCACCCTCAACCCAGTACTCGCCAAATATCGCCTCCAGCGATTCGCCGGGCCGGATGATTCGGCAGTCCCACTCGACCGTCACATCACTCGGATAGGCAATCTCGCAGGGACCGCGATACTTCTTGGGGGAATCAGCTTGTACAGAAACGGGAAGGGCCACAACCATCATCACGGCCAGGGTAACCAATGTCCTTCGGAGTGACAAGAGCATAGTGGTGGGCTTGCTCAACGTACGTGAGCGCAATCCAGCGGTGCACAATAAATAATGCCCTCCAGGCTGTTCAAAAGGGCCGTCCAGCAAGGCCGCAGCGAGTGAAGGCCCGAGGCGTACCCTTGCGGTACGTTGAGGGTCTGAACGATGCGAGAACGAAGCTGGCGGACTTTTTCAACAGCCTGCTACGACCAATACTGCGACGCTTTCGTATATCCAAACAACAGATCCCGCCGCGCCAGGATACCAACGAGCTTGCCGTTCCGAACGACAGGCACCCGCGTGATGTAGCGATCCTGGAACAGATTCGCGATCTCCTCCAGCTTCATATCCTCCGTGGCCGTCACCGGGTTGGTGCTCATCATTTCGACGGCCATCACCTTCCGCAGATCACGTCCCTCGATCATCGCCTGAAGCAGATCATACTCGCTTATAAGGCCGATCAAGGTCCGATCCTCTTCCACCACTGGCAGACTGCCAAAGTTTCGTTGGGTCATCAGCCGGCTGATGGTCAAGGCATCGGTCTTGGAGCCACAGGTAAAGACCGCGTCCTGCATCAATTGCCCCACGGTCAAGGTCTTCGGATCGCAGGCCTCCACTAGGAACTCAGTTTTTCGCATAGCTCCTCCTTTTTATTCCCTATCTAGGGCCCGCAGCAAAGCAGGAACACATTCCCGCAGGACGCTCAAAAAGGCCGTCAACAAGGCCGCAGCCGACGAAAGCACCGGAGGCGTAGCCTCTGGGCTACGTTGAGGATGCTTTCAAGGCGAGAACGAAGCTGGCGGCCTTTTTCAGCGTCATGCGCGCCCGGCTGCCAGGTATGCACGTAGCACATCCCGCCTGGCGATGATGCCCACGAGCTTGTCTTTGGCGTCCACCACCGGCACGCGAATCAAATCACTGGCTCTGAACACATGAACCAGCGTAGTTAGCGTTGCTTCCGGGTGAATCGAATAGGGATTATACGTCATGATATCGGCGGCGGCGACGGCACCAAGCTTGTGCCCGTCATCCATGGCACCTAGTAGATCATGTTCGCTCACGATGCCCAGGAGATTATCTTTGGCATCCACCACCGGCACGGCCCCGAATCCCTCGATCATGAGCGACGCGATGACGTCGCCTTTGGTCCTGAGATGAGCAGACTGCACCTGTTTCTGCATAACCTGCTTGACCGTCATCGCGCCAAAATCTTTCTTCGTACCTCTTCTAGCCTTCTTCTTTGTCGGCATGTATCCCTCCTCACTGGTGATCTAGCAGGCTGCTGAAAAAGTCCGCCAGCTTCGTTCTCGCATCGTTCAGACCCTCAACGTACCGCAAGGGTACGCCTCGGGCCTTCACTCGCTGCGGCCTTGCTGGACGGCCCTTTTGA
>JAENWB010000130.1:0-5408 GCA_016650275.1 Nitrospiraceae bacterium
AGATACACCTCTATGGGAAGATGATCTGGCGAAGATCAGTCCGGTCTCGGAAGAGAAGAAACAACTCGATCAACAGCTGCGCAGCGCAATGGGCGCGCCGGATATGCGGGATCTTCTGGTGATCGAGGCGGCGACGCAAGAAGATCTGTTGCAACGCGGTGAAACGGTGATGCCGAAGTTGGATCGGCTTCGCGAGGCCGGTGCCTTAGCGGGATACGACCTGGTCTCGCGTTACTTGCCCAGCCAGCGCATGCAACGGCAGCGGCAGCAGGACTTGCCGGAGCCTGCGCTGTTGGAGGATCGGCTCCGCGAGGCGGTGAAAGGGTTGTCGTTTGCGCCAGGTCTATTCGCTCCATTTCTGGCCGGGATCAAGGAGGCCCGCAGCCAATCCTTGGTCGATCGTAAATCCTTCCACGGCACGTCATTGGGGCTCAAGATCGAGGCGTTGATGGTGGAACATCACGGACGATGGCTGGCGGTCGCGCCGTTGCGAGGCGTCGCCGATCGACAGGCGTTGAAGGCGGCGGTCTCCGGCTGGGGAGAGGTGGCGGTCGCGTATGTGGATCTCAAGGAAGAGTCCAGCCGGCTGATGAGGGAGTATCGCGACAGGACCCTGCAGTTACTCGGGTGGGGAGGGGTGGCCATTGCGGTGGCCTTAGGAATCGGATTGAAATCTCTTCCGCAACTCTGGCGCGTGCTCGTCCCGATTGTCGCCGGTCTCATCGTTGTGACAGGCATTCTGAACCTAGCAGGCGAATCATTGTCGCTCTTTCATGTCGCAACCTTGCTTTTGGTGATCGGCCTGGGCCTCGACTACGCGCTGTTCCTTAATCGCCCAGAGGACCAGGGTGAGGAACGACGCCGAACGGTCTTCGGGTTGCTGGTCTGCAGCACCACGACCATTCTGGTGTTCGGAGTGCTCGCATTCTCGAAGATCCCTGTGCTGCACGCGATCGGCCTGACGGCGGCCTGTGGGTCGCTGTGCTGCCTCCTCTTTGCGGGCGTCTTAGCCGAACAGGATTCCCATGTTGCCTAACGTGCAACCCATGACTCCCTTGACCCTGACGGCCTCGACCCTCGTTACGGCAAATGGTCGCGGCCTGGGGCCTGTCCTCCAAGCCTTGCGCGACCGGCGCTCGGGATTGAAACCCTGCGACTTTGAAGATGTCACCATCAAGACCTACATCGGACGAGTCGATGGACTGGAGGATTTTTCGCTCGAGAATGAATTGGAGCGATTCGATTGCCGCAATAACAGACTGGCCTGGCTCGGGCTGCAGCAGGATGGATTCATGGTCGCGGTGGCGGAAGCGAAGCAGCGGTACGGCTCCCACCGCATAGCCGTCGTCATGGGCACCAGTACCTCGGGCATTCTGGAAACGGAACGTGCCTATCAGGAGCGGGACGTCGCCGGCTCGTTGCCGGCCAGGTATCGCGCGCGGTATCGCTATACGCACAATATGTTTTCTTTGGGCCACTTCGTGCGGGCCTGTCTCGGTTTGCACGGACCCGCGATGGTGGTCTCGACGGCCTGTTCGTCGAGCGCGAAGGTGTTTGCTTCCGCCGATCGCTTGCTGCGCGCCGGTCTGTGTGACGCCGCCATTGTCGGCGGTGTCGATAGTCTCTGCTTGACCACCTTGTATGGGTTCTCGGCGCTTCAGCTGCTCTCGAAGAGTCCCTGCCGTCCTTGCGACGAAGATCGCGATGGACTCTCGCTGGGCGAGGCCGCGGGATTTGCGCTGCTGGAATCCAGCGAGCGTGTCAGTCGGCGGGGTGCGGTCGCGCTGTTGGGGTATGGAGAGAGTACGGATGGCTACCATATGTCTCATCCGCATCCGGAAGGAGCCGGGGCGATCAGGGCGATTCGGGATGCACTTGGTCGCGCCGGTCTGCAGCCCTCGGATATCGACTATGTCAATCTGCATGGCACGGCGACCAGAGCCAACGACGCCGTGGAAGACAAGGCGGTCTCCGGCATCTTCGGGCGCGCGACTCCCTGCAGTTCGACAAAGGGCTGGACTGGACATACGCTCGGCGCAGCGGGGATTGCGGAAGCGCTGATCTCCGTGCTTTGCCTGAAGCACGGTTTTCTGCCGGGCACGCTCAACTGCGAACGGATCGATCCGACCCTGCGCAGCTGGATCTTGCGTGACAATGACGTGCGGCCGGTTCGACGGATTCTCAGCAATATATTTGGATTCGGTGGCAACAATTGCAGCCTGATCTTGGGAACGCTCTGATGAAGGTGAGCATTCAAGGCATCGGTCTCCTGGCGGCAGGGCTCGAAGGATGGTGCGCTGGTCGCGCGGTGCTGGCGGGTACCGAGCCATTTGCGCCTGTCGCCGTGCCCGATCCCGAAGCGGCGCTGTTGCCTCCGAACGAACGACGACGGAGCAGCGACTGTGTTCGATGGGCGGTGCACGTCGCGCAGGAAGCGATCGTGCAATCGGGCCTGGATCCGCGCGAGGTGCCCACAGTCTTTGCCTCCTCGGGCGGCGAAATGGGGGTGCTTGACACACTCTGTCGCACCCTGGCATTGCCGGATCGATTGATCTCACCTACGCTGTTCCATCAATCTGTGCACAATACGGCTGCCGGCTATTGGGGTATTGCCACGACCTGTCAGCAGTCATCGACGGCGCTCTCTTGCTACGACGATTCGTTTGCTGCCGGCCTGCTCGAAGCCATCACCTTCGTGTGCGTGGAACAACGCCCGGTGTTGCTGGTCTCCTACGACCTGGCCGTGCCCGCTCCGCTCAACGAAGCCCGTCCGATTACGACAGGTTTTGCCGTTGCCCTCCTGCTCGCTCCGCCGTCGGACTCTTCTCTTGCAACCATGCAGCTGCGTCTTGAGGAGGCGGATCAAGAGGACATACGTGGCCTTCAAGACGCTCCGCTGGAGCGAATGCGTCTGGACAATCCTGCCGCCCGATCGCTGCCGCTCTTGAGAGCCATTGCCACAGGCGGTTTGCAGAGGGTTATCTTGAGTCTGCTGGATAGTCAGCAGCTCGTCCTGGACCTCGATCCATGCCCCAACTGACCAAAGAAGAACTGGGCACATTCCTTCCCCATGCCGGGGCCATGCGTCTGATCGATCGGGTGGAGTTGTGGGACGCGACGGCCATTCGATGTCATGCGAGGTCGCATCACGACCAGGAGAATCCCCTGCGGCATGGCGCACGTCTCGAGGCGGTGACGGGACTTGAATATGCGGCACAGGCGATGGGTGTCCACGTGGGGCTTCTCAACCAGACGCGATCGACGGACGGACTGATCGGCTATGTCGGGGGGGTGAAGGATGTTGTGCTCTCGGTGGACCGACTCGACGACTGTCCAGCGGAACTCACGATCGATGCCTCGCGCCTGTTCGAAGGCGGCAATAGCTTCATGTATCAGTTTTCAATTTCATCGGGAGGCCGAGACGTGATGACAGGGCGGGCCTCGATTTTCCTGAAGCACGTGCAATCATGACCCAGAAACGCGCACTCGTGACAGGCGGCGGTGGCGCCATCGGGGCCGCCATCTGTAAACAGTTGGCGGCAAACGCATTTGCCGTGATCGTGCATGCCCATCGGCATCCTGAATCGGCTGAGCAAGTGGTAGAGAAGATTCTGGCTAATTGCGGGTCGGCTTCGAGTGTCAGCTTCGATATTACCGATGGGGGTGCTACGCGCCATGCACTCGAAACGCTGTTGAAGGATGGACCGATCCAAGTCGTCGTGAATAATGCTGGAGCCCATGACGATGCGCCGATGGCTGGTATGACTAGCGAGCAGTGGACGAGAGTCATCGATCTCTCGCTCAATGGATTCTTCAATGTGACGCAACCGCTGTTGCTGCCGATGATCGGTACGCGCTGGGGGCGGATCGTGTCGATTTCGTCGCTGGCCGGTGTGACGGGCAACCGTGGTCAGACGAACTATGCTGCAGCAAAGGCCGGGTTGCACGGGGCAAGCAAATCATTGGCGATCGAATTGGCTTCACGGGGCATCACCGTCAACGTCGTGGCCCCCGGTTTGATCGAATCGCCGGCCACAAGAGACGCGTTCAAGCCGGAGCAGATCGAAGCGCTGGTGCCGATGAAACGAGTGGGTACGCCGGATGAAGTCGCGGCGCTGGTCTCGTTCCTCGCCTCCCAGGAAGCTGGATACATTACAGGCCAGATCATCGGTGTCAACGGAGGCATCGCGTGACACAGCCGCGCGACCTTGCCCCCTCATACTGGGTCGTCATCCCGGCCTACAACGAAGCCGAGACGGTGCGCGACGTGGTGAGGCGCGCCCGGCAGCAGTGCGCCAACGTGGTTGTGGTGGACGACGGATCCACCGATAGCACATTTCGTGCAGTTGCCGGCCTTGATGTGACTGTCCTGCGCAATGAAGAGAATTGTGGGAAGGCTGGGAGCCTCTCGCGTGGATTCGAGCATGCGCTGGCGTACGGGGCCATCGGTGTGATCACTCTGGATGCGGACGGGCAACATGCGCCGGAAGAGATTCCCTCCTTCGTGAAGCGGTTTCTTGATGATCCAAGCGCGTTTCTCGTTGGCGCCCGTCGGCGCGATCAACGAAGAGCCTCGTTCTGGCGGTATGTGGCAAACCGAGTCGCCGATTTCTGGATCGGCTGGGCAGCAGGGCAGCCGATCGAAGACAGCCAATCAGGATTTCGCTTGTATCCAGCCAGGCTGCTGAGAGAAGTTACGCTCAAGCATGGTCGAGAGCAGAGTTTTGTCTACGAAAGTGAAATTGTAATTGAAGCTGCCAGGCGAGGATTTCAGTGTCGAAATGTTGCTGTCACCGTGGCGCCACGATTAGGCCCGCGTCCCAGCCATTTCCGGCCCGTGCTGGATATTGTGCGTATCACGAGGATGGTGGGGTGGAAAATTCTGTCGAAAGGCATGTATCTCGGTGGATTGTACCGGTCTTTGCTAATATCAGAAGGGACTAAATATGTAGCAGACAGGACAAACGAGCTAGGAACAGGAACAGGTATCAGTGAGCCTAGAGGAGGAGTAAAAGGGGTCCCTCACAATAAGCAACTAGACTGAAGACAGATTACGCGTCAGGATTCAATCGCGACAATCTGAGTTCGCATCACATTGTTTAAGTTCTCTATCCAGCCATTGTAGTTTCTGGGAATTTCACGAGTTTCTTGTCCTGAAGTTTGATCTTCCTCACCGTACAGTAAACCCGTGCTGCTCTTGTAGCGAATATTATACGACTTAGTTTCGTGGGCAAAATCGACAACAGCCTAATGGACACGAAAGGTCAGTGTGACCCTCCCCCGATTTTACAGACACCTCTATAAAGGGGGAGAATGGTGAAATTGGAGGTGCCCATGCCAGCAAGCACTCGACGTCGGTTTACCGAGGACTTTAAGAGGGAGGCGGTGCGGTTGGTGCGGGAGTCCGC
>JAENWB010000131.1:0-2675 GCA_016650275.1 Nitrospiraceae bacterium
ACAATCTGCAACGACCGTATGGTAGCTACTTCCGCCCCGGCCACGAGGGCGTAGCCTGCGACAGGGAAAAGTGTACAGACAGCGGCAATGCGAGTCGGCGTAATTCTCCGAGATAGCGCAAGAAGCCAATTTGCAGGCAACAGAATCATCGCCCATCTGACCACCGCGAAGATAAGCAGTGCCACGAGGCTCAAGTGGCTCCCTGAAATAGAAAGCAGATGGACCGTCCCGGTCACCATGAACTGATCCCGCAAATCTGGATCCAAATACCCTCGATCACCGATGATGATGCCTACATAGAGTCCCAGTGCAGGCTGGGGAAGGGTTTGCAGCGCGGCAAGACGGATACTGCCCCTCCATCGATCGAATTGATTCCAGATTGCCCACCAGGCATGTGCACGCCCGGACTCAAGAAACTGCACCGCCTCGGATCCGGTCACCGTGGCGATCGCTTCGATCCCTTGCCGCTCAAGATAAATCGCATAGTCGAATCCACCGGGATTCAAGGACCCGCTCGGACGGCGCAACGTCGCCCGAAAGCCGACCCGATCGCCTTGAAAAAAAACTCGCTCCGGTGTGCGCCAGGTCAGACGAATATGTCTAGACGCTCCCGACGTATCAATTGGACCGTCCGACCTGATGATCATGACCAGTCGATCTGGCGCCTGTTGCACGGGTGCCACGATACGACCGGTCACCTCGATCACCGTATCGGACGCGTGCTCAACCATCGGAACACGCGCAGCCAGATTGACGGCCACCGCCCAATAGACAACTCCCACCAAGAGTGCTCCGTAGAGCCAAGTTGCCTGGCGGACGGTGACCCGATTGAGTTGTTCAAGGACGAAGGCGCCTAGCACAGTAACGAGGAGCAGGAACGAGAGTGAGAGGGGGAAATAGGAAATCTGTGATCCGACGAGGAGCCCGGTGATGAAGGCAACGGTAAGGGACGGCAGCATGGGCCACCCTCAGTGGGGGGCGACAACCCTAACCCAGATGAGTCTTGACGACCTCGACAAGTCGCTTGGCCACTGCGCGAATCGTGTCATCGCACTCACCTTCGACCATCACCCGTAAGAGCGGTTCTGTCCCGGAGTAGCGCACCAACACGCGCCCGCTGCCGTTGAGGCTCTGCTCACTTTCACGGATCGCACGTTGCAGTTCAGGAACCGTGTCGAGGTTCGGCTTCTTCGTCACGTTCACGTTCAGTAACACTTGTGGCACCGCCGTCATGGCTTGGGCCAGCTCGGACAAGGGCTTTCCCGTGCGCTTCATCAGCGACAAGACTTGCAACGCCGACAGCAACCCGTCACCGGTTGTATTATGATCCAGGAAGATGAAATGGCCGGACTGCTCTCCTCCGAAATTATACCCATCGGTCGACATCCGTTCGAGCAAATATCTGTCACCGACGGCAGTCCGCTCAAGGGTAATACCGGCTTTCGTCATGGCAAGCTCTAATCCGAAGTTGCTCATGACGGTCCCCACCACCGTCTGCTTGGCCAACCGCCCCTGGCGATGAAGATCGAGTGCCAACATCGCCATAATATGATCGCCGTCCACGACGCGTCCCTGTTCGCAGACGAAAATGGCGCGATCGGCATCCCCGTCCAGCGCCACTCCGAGATGGGCCCCCTGCTCACGGACCACCTTCTGCAGCAGTTCAGGATGGACCGCGCCACAACCGGCATTGATATTCATCCCGTCCGGCTCATCACCGATCACTTCGACCTTCGCCCCGAGTTCGCGCAACACCTTTGGCGCGACCTTGTAGGCTGCACCATTGGCACAATCGACCACCACTTTGACCCCCTGGAAGTCCAGCTCCTTCGGGAGAGACCGCTTGACAAACTCGATATAACGCCCCTCGGCATCGTCGATTCGATAGGCTTTCCCAATGGCATCGGCCGTCGGCCGGAAATGGGCAATCCCGTTTGAAACAATGAGTTCCTCAATACGAGCTTCCATCTCATCGGGCAGCTTGAACCCGTCGTTGGAAAAAAACTTGATGCCGTTGTCCTGGTAGGGATTGTGCGAGGCCGAGATCATCACACCGGCATCAGCACGGAGACTCCTCGTCAAGAACGCAATCGCCGGCGTCGGCATCGGACCGACCAACAAGACATCGACACCCATTGAGCAAATCCCGGAGGTCAACGCTGATTCCAACATATAACCGGAGATGCGGGTATCTTTGCCGATCACGATTTGATGGCGTCCAGCTCGGCGCATGAACAAATGCGCCGCGGCCCGCCCCAGCTGCATCGCCATTTCGCTGGTCATCGGATCGAGGTTGGCGACCCCTCGGACCCCATCAGTACCGAACAATTTACGCATGTTGTGCTGTCATGGAAACAGTCGTCTGTCGATTAATCGCCGCTGCCACCTGAACCACATCCTTCATGGCCCTTACGTCATGGACGCGAAGGATTCCAGCCCCACGATCCACTGCCATCGCCACCGCCGCAGCCGTACCCCACTGACGCTCCTGAACCGGACGGTCCACGAGCTGCCCAAGAAACGCCTTCTGTGAGACACCGACCAGCAATGGACACTCAAACTGCACGAAACGGCGCAATTGCGCTAGCAGCGTAAGGTTATGTACCAGCAGCTTACCAAATCCGATACCTGGATCAAGAATGATTTGCCTTCGTACAATGCCATGTGCCATCGCA
>JAENWB010000132.1:0-5675 GCA_016650275.1 Nitrospiraceae bacterium
CTCAGAGGCTCAACGTACCGAAGCGTACGCCTCGCCTCTTCGCTCGCTGCGGCCTTGCCGGACGGCCTTTTTGAGCATCCTGCGAGCGGTTCCCCTATTGTCCTAGATGTGCGGACCATACGGAAAGAATGTATCTGTATGGTCGCATGCGAGATACGAGATACGCTTCACGAGGAACGCGCTTTCGGGCGGTGTCGCAACGAATCGTCATGAATAATGCGGGCTGAGCGGAGTAACGGGCTATCGCGAGTCTTACAGGAGGATGGATGTTCGCTCCGCTCTTGGTTGCAGGGATGATGTGCTGGCTCGCGCTGTTTTCACCGGCAGAAGCCGCGCCTGCCGACCAGGCCGAAGCTCCGCCGCTCTTCGACAATCTGGGATCCCTCCACCATCCCATCACCACCACATCAGAACAGGCCCAACGCTATTTCGATCAGGGGCTTCGACTCGTCTATGCCTTCAACCACGAAGAAGCGATCCGGTCGTTTGAAGCTGCGACGCATCTCGACTCGCAGGCGGCCATGCCCTATTGGGGAATTGCGCTGGCGCTCGGCCCCAACATCAATAGTGCGATGGAGAAGAAAGCCGAACATCGCGCCATCGAGATGGTCCAGAAGGCTCGGCGATTGGCAGACCGAGCCACTCCCGTGGAGCAAGCCTACATCGACGCGTTAGCCACCAGGTATCTGGGCCGGAAAGGGGCCAAGCGCAAGAGTCTCGATGAGGCCTATGCGAAGGCCATGCGATCGGTGGCGCAGCGATTCCCCGAGGACGCCGATGCTGCCACCTTGTTTGCGGAAGCGCTGATGGATCTGCGGCCCTGGGATTTCTGGAAGCCGGATGGAGGACCGCAGCCTGGTACAGACGAGATCGTCACCACCCTCGAGTCCGTGCTCGCGCAGAACCCCGATCACCCGGGGGCCTGCCACTACTACCTGCACACGATCGAGGCGTCGTCGCAACTGGAACGGGCCTTGCCCTGTGCAGAGCGGCTGCCTGGCCTGATGCCGGGGGCCGGTCATCTCGTGCATATGCCCGCCCACATTTATATGCGACTGGGGAAGTACCACGAAGCAGCGGAGCTGAATCAGCAGGCAGCCGACGTCGATCAACAGTACTTGGCCGGCCGAAACCAGACCGGTGAGTACGCCGATGGGTATTATACGCACAATCTCCATTTTCTCTGGGCCTCCTTGGCGATGGAGGGGCGCAACGTCGAAGCCATGCAAGCGGCTCGCGACTTGACGGCGACTATTACAACGGAGGAGGCCCGCAAAGACCGCTGGAAGGAACTCTACCTCCCGACGCCGATCTTCTCGATGATTCGGTTCAGCCGGTGGCAGGAGTTGCTCCGGGAACCTCCGCCGCCCAAGGGGTTACGATTGATGGAAGGGATGTGGCGACTGGGGCGCGGGCTTGCCCTTGTTGCGACTGGCCGGCTCCCCGGGGCTGAGGGTGAACACGTCGTCCTGGCCGGCCTCACGAAGCAGATCCGCCGGAATCGCACGACGGAAGAAAAGACCGAGCGAACGCTTCTCAAGATTGCTGAGCGGATCCTGGCAGGAGAAATCGCTGCAGGCCGTCAGCACTATGATAACGCGATCCGGCTGTTCGAGGACGCGATCAAGATGGAAGAGGCGCTCCCCTACTCGGAGCCGCCGCTCTGGCCCTTGTCCGTACGGCACCATCTTGGGACGGTGCTCTTGCTGGCCGATCGCCCGTCCGAAGCGGAAGCGGTCTATCACGCAGACCTGCTGCACCATCCGGACAACGGGTGGGCGCTGAGCGGATTGATCCAGAGCCTCCGGGCCCAACAGAAGGACGCTCAGGCGGCTGAGGCCGAGGATCGTTTCAAGAAGGCCTGGGGCCATGCCGACTTCATTTCAGCTGCTTCTCGAATGTGAAGCGTGAGCGAGACAAGCAAGACGTGCGCGACAGGTGCGACACGAAGTTCGAAGTTCTGGGTTCGAAGTTCCGAAAACATCGAACTTCGGACCTCGAACTCCCTCCGTCTCGCCCGTCCCGCTTTTCTCGCACGTGAAGCGTAAGGCTTCACCATGCTATTCGACTGAGTCAGTGAGGAGGACCATCTCATGAGAAGGCCAGCTGCTCTCTTAGTTCTGACTGTAGCCCTGTTCCTACTCGGAGCGTGGAACGTCCAGTCGACCAGCCAGGCTGCAGCGGACACGGCTCCCGGCAAGGCCTACTTCGCGGGGGGCTGTTTCTGGTGCATGGAAGAAGCCTTCGAGAAGCTTGAGGGGGTGCTGTCTGTGACCTCGGGATATATGGGGGGTACGGTCGCCAATCCGAGCTATGAAGCGGTGTCCGCTGGACGAACGGGGCATGCGGAGTCGGTCGAAGTGGTCTATGACCCAGCCAAAGTGAGCTACCAGAAGTTATTGGATGCCTTTTGGCACAATGTCGATCCGATCACGCCGAACGCACAGTTCTGCGACCACGGCAGCCAGTATCGCTCCGCCGTTTTCTTTCAGACCGACGAAGAGAAACGGGCGGCGGACATCTCCAAACAGTCGATCGAGCAATCGAGTCGATTCAAAGAGCCGATCGTCACGCAGATTGTGCCGGCCGCTCAGTTCTATCCCGCCGAGGAGTACCATCAGGACTTCTACAAGAAGAACCCCCTCCGCTACAAACTCTACAAATACAATTGCGGGCGCGCCAGGCGGTTGGAAGAATTATGGGAAAAACCTTAACCAGCATTATTCATGAGCGTTTCTGCTGCAATCGCCGATCCGCTGCTACGACAGGCCTTCGGCCAGCGGGCTCGCCCCTCGGATCCTCAACGTACTGCACGAGTACGCATCGGGGCCTCAGGGCTCCGCGCGCCGGTCTCGCGACGCGGCTCAGCGATTTCTCGACGAACCGTCTTGAGTAATGCGGGTTAACGTCAGCCGGGCGTCTCCTCCTATTCGTCCTGACACTTCATAAGATTCGCGCGACAAGCTTCCCGCGCTCGGTGTATATTTCTGGCCCTAAGGAGCCTGTTCGACATTGACCGTTCTACTGCGGCGAATGATTCACGACACAGCTGGTCGCACCTCCTTCGCCTCGTCACGAATGCAATGTCGGACAGGCTCCTAGCAACCTGTGCCAATACCTTTGCCTAGCCCGGACTATTCATGAATACCTGCTACGTTGTCCGACCCTCTCGCCCGGCGGGGCTTTTCTCGTGCGGCCTCCTCGACGGACTGCAAGTACGCCTGCGTCGGCCTTACTTGCGAGAAGCCCCGGCGGGCTTCGGTCTCGAACGCCTCGCAACGGCATTCATGAATAATCCGGGCTAGTGAGGTGCGGTCCGTGAAACGTCCGATCCGACAATCGACCAGAAAACCAGTGATAGGTGTCATGGGTCCTGCCAAGGCCGGCATCCGAGAATTGGCCGACGCCAAAATCTTGGGAGAACTCATCGCACGTCAAGGCTGGGTGGTGTTGACCGGAGGGCGCGCGAGCGGTGTGATGGACGCAGCCAGCGAGGGGGCGAAGTCGGTGCCAGGCAGCTTGACGATCGGGATCCTGCCGGATGGCAAGGCACGGGTGTCTCGGTATGTGGATGTGGCGATTGTTACGGACCTGGGCCAGGCGCGCAACAACGTGAACGTCATGTCGAGCGATATCATCGTGGCCTGTGGGCTCGGCGGCACTGGCACGGTCTCAGAAGTTGCGCTGGCGCTGAAGGCCAAGAAGACCGTGATTCTGTTGGGAGCCGATAAGGCCGGGGTAGGCTTGTTCAAAAATCTCGCGCCGCATCTTGTCCATGCCGCTGCCTCACCCGAAGAGGCGGTCAGGCTGATCCGCGATCTGCTCTAGCCAGGGGCGCGTGCAGCGCGAGACAGGCGCGCTCCGAAATTCGAAGTTCCTGGTTCGATGTTCCAACAGCCTCGGACCTCGGACCTCGAACGTTCCCTTGTCTCGCCCATCCAGCCAGTCGCGCATGTCTCGCGTGAGATTTTCTCCCACCAGTTCCTCTGCATCGCCGGCGTCTCGTGATTCACGTTCATCCTGTGGCGGATGTCCTTGGCGATAAATGGGTCGTGACAGGGAGAGATGATACGAGGGGGAGACATCCTTTCAGGCGGTATAGAGAAGGGGGGGGACAGCTGGAGCGGACGGAAGATCCAGGCGAGCGGCTTCTTAGCCCGCATTATTCACGAGAGTTCGTGACGAAACCGCCGAGACGCCAGGCGAGCACGCCCGCCGTCAGGCTTGTCGCAGCGGCGTCTCGGCGGTTACAGTAGAAGTCTTCGTGAGTAATGAGGGTTAGAGCTTGGCGTTCATAATAATGGCTCGTATTCGCTCTCGTTGGGCCGACCTGATCTCTGTGAACTCGAGACCGAAATTGTTACCACTCACCCACCGAACCATGGCCCCATCAATACGCACAGGCCACTCCTGGTCCTGAAGGAACAGGGACAGGCGGAGCGTCATGCCGACCCGCACCTCGGTAAGAGACGTTGCCTGACACCCTCCTGTGGAGAGATCGAGGATCGTCGCCTCCCCCTCGAAGTCATCCTCTCCAAAAAAGAATAGACGGCAACTCAGTCTGAGGCGGCGACCCCGACGTTCCGCCATCGAGGCCTCGTGGTCCGGGCTTGAAGCTCGGCTGTAGCTAGGGTCCTGCGGGGCCACGGATCACGTCCTTTCTCTCAATCACCAGGAGAAGAATATAGATCGACCATACCACGACTGTAGCAAACGAGTTGTCGGCCCACCTTCCTCAACAGGATTCATTCGGAAGAGGGGCCAACAGGGTTCTGATCATAGTATAGCCAATTGGTATATATCTGGCGGTTTCAAATTCCCAGTGCCACGAGTGAACAAGGTATTTTCGGCACATCGGAGAACGCAGCCAAAACGCAAATCTGGATCGCGTTGTCCGTCTACCTGCTCGTGGCCATCGTCAAGAAACGCCTGGCCCTCTCCGCCAGCCTGTACGAAATCCTACAGATCTTGATCCTGACGATGTTCGAGCGAATCCCCTTCGATCAACTACTTCTGCTCACAGAAGCTGAACTCATGTCATCGGACTCCATCAACCAGTTGAGTCTGTTCGAATAGCGTTGGGACAATATAGAGTGAAGATATGTAAGTTATCAGATGTCAGTATTTAGGGCATTATTTATTCGTACATTGACGCCTAGGGCTTTGCCCAGGGCTGATTAGCATCATTGCAATGAATAGTGAACTTGTTTATTCTTTTCAAGAAATTAGGTGGCAGTCTGATCGTGAGGCTACCCCGTATATCACCGTTACACTCCTTTCCTCCTTCATCCTCATGGATGAAGACAGTATCTCCCTATTTGGTTGGCCTCGATTCAAATAAAAGATGGTACTCGTAATACCGTGCTGGATAACGGTACTGACCACCGTTGACAATGTGCGGCTGGTGACGGGCAGGGGGTTTGTCAGTATGGCGCCGCGCGCCCGCAGACTCGGCGGGACATGATCGGTGCAGTCGAGACCAGCAAAAAACATCCGGGTTATGCTTGACCTTCCGAAGAATTACAGCATGGAAGACGTGAAAAGGGCGGAAAGAAAAGGTTGAGGCGCCGGCTCATCTTGAGAGGGTCGATGTGAAGGCCAAGAAACCAAACGGACCAAAGAAGGTGATGGGGCTCCCCCGGCAGGCGGAGGAACTGCTCCGGACGGCCAAACGC
>JAENWB010000133.1:0-3570 GCA_016650275.1 Nitrospiraceae bacterium
CGTGTACCGTTTCTTGGGCATGACCCTGACCTCCCTGGTTGCGGCCCAGTCTAACATTCACTCTGGACCGAATTTGCCCGGGCAGGTCAAGTGGATCTACAGCGTGTTCCGCCGGCTCCGGCTGAGATACAGGGCCGCGGACAGTCCCGCCGAGCCTCCGCCTATGATAATGACTTCTCATACGGCCATGTGCGCCACTTCAACGTGAGGAGAAATCCATTCATCGCCTATTCGATGCTCTTCGACCTCATGCGACCTTGCGCGGGGATAGAGAGGCCACGCCTGGAACGGCCACCGCGCCCTCGTGCGCCGACATTGCATTTGCCGCCGGTTGTAATCGGGACCCGTGAGACGCCGCATAAACCGCCGTGAACTCTGCGCCGAACAGGAATATTTGAGAGGCATAATACACCCACAGTAAAATGACAATGAGTGAGCCGGCCGCGCCATAGGCCAATCCCACTTCACTCTTGCCCAGATATGCGCTGATCAGGAACTTGCCGATCGTGAAGAGGAGCGAGGTCATGCCCGCTCCAATCCATACATCACTCCAGCGGATGGGCACGTCGGGCAGCATTTTGTAGATCATTGCGAACAGGAGGGTAATCACCACGAAGGAGACGAGGAAATTGATCGCTTGCAGAATAACTTCCGATGCGGGGAGCAGAGCTTCGAGTGTATGTCCCACGGCGGCCAATCCCGCGCTCAGCACCAGGGAGACCAACAGTAAAAATCCGCTGCCCAGTACGATCACAAATGAGATGAACCTGTCTTTCAGAGTTTGGATAATCCCCAGCCCAGGCTTGGTCTCCATGTCCCAAATGGTATTGAGAGCTTCTTGGAGTTGCGCGAACACGCCCGTCGCGCCGAAGAAGAGGGTGACGACGGCAAGACCCGTCGCGATGAGGCCGCTCGACGGCTGACGGGCATATTTAAGCATGCCTTGAATGGCTTTCGCACTGTCCTCGCCGACGAGACCTTGAATCTGCCCGATAATGTGGCCTTCAGCCGCTTCTTGCCCGAACACCAACCCGGCCATCGCGATGACGATCAGCAGGAGGGGCGCCAGAGCAAATACGGTATAAAATGCCAAGGCGGCCCCCAGGCCTTGAGCATGATCCTCCGCCCATTTTGTGTAGGTGGCACTCAGGAGTGTCCATATCACCTTGAGGTTCATCTGACCCTCCACATTTCGACCTATTCCTTCTTGGAGGACTTGTCCGGGCTGTGTGTGGAGGTCCCGCTCGTCTTGGCCAGTAACTGCTCCTTCCGCTTCGTCACCTGCGAACAGAGTGCTGTCCAATCGATCTCGCAATTTTCCGCCTTCGGAAACATGTTCGACTCTTCTTCCTTGATGTGATGCCCGACGTTCTCCGCCAGTACGGTAAACTTGGCATCATAGCGGTCGTCGCTCGGCTTCATCTTCTTCAGTTCCCCGATCAGCCCGTGCACGACATTATGCTCTTCGAGCGCCTCATCCATCAGACCATCGTCATCGATTGCAGTCCGAATCGCCGGATAGATGAGTTCTTCCTCCAACTTGGCATGCACTCCCAGCTCCATCAACGCCGTCTCGACGATCCGTTGCTTCGCTTTCGCATCTTCGGCCTGCTCGAATTCCTCGAAGAGACCCTTCACTTTCTTGTGGTCGTCCCGAAGCATGTCAGTCACCGATGAGGCGCTGGCTACCTGTGATTTGGTCAACATGAGCGTTCCCTCCTTTTCATGAAAAATGAATAAATGAAGCTTGGCACGCGACGATGGCGAACGGATACGATTGCAATGCCCGTCCCGCGTGATACGCCACAGGCATCTTGTTCTTGATCAAGTCACTGGTCCGCCCATTTCAGGAGTTCGCCCTTCTTCTCGCCGTACCGTTCCCGGACTAAGCTGTTTGAGGTCACCTTGAACTGCATCCATTTCCCTTTGAGTTGATCCGCGTTTATGAATTCTCCCTCCTGTGTGGGATAGCGCAACCAAGGGTTTCGTCTCGATCTGGCCTGTCCTCCCAATCTTTCCGTCACCAACCAGTATCGCTAGTAGCCCACCAGCAGTCTGGTCAAAATTGCTCAGGCTGGAAGAATCAACATGGCAGGCGGCATGGCTCTGCCTCCGCGCGGAGATCGCCAGTAGACAGACAACCTCGTCGTGCAGGACGAGAGTGGGGAGGGAGCGGTGCACGTGGAAGTCCCCGTCGTAATCCAAGAACATAGCTTCATGAACTTGTTCAGTAAGAAACTCACCCGTGACCGCGTGGTGCCGATTATCTCGGCGAGTATGTCCTGCCTGATCTTCGCAATGACCGTCTCCGACTTGTCTTCTTTCCCAAAGGGGGCCATCAACAGCAACACCCGCCCACCCGCGTCTCGTTGGAATTGAAGAGTTGATCGCCTGACGTCCTTCCCAACAACTCAGCTAGTTGGAAGTAGAACGCTCTGGTCTGGTTTTCAGGGGAGGGGAGCGGTGATGTGTGAACCACAGACGTTGTCACTACCCGTCGAGGGATCCTTGGTCAAAATGCGGTCGATGGCCTGTGTGAGCGAGTGCCCCTTCATGTCATCAGGCCGATTCTGCAGATCTGCGTTGAACGACGGAAGCAGCCCGAGAATGTCGAGGATGGTTGGGGTCACGTCGACCAAAGACGCTTCGCAAATCGTAGCCAGGATGTCGCGTCCTTGCTGTCCCCCTCGGACAAAAATTATCGGCACCCGCGAGTCTGAGGCATTGAGATGCCCATGATCAGAGTGAAAGTGTCGATGCGTGGCCACGTCGAGTCCCTCAAGGACCCGCCCATCCTGTTTGTTGAGATAAGTCAAGTGTTTAGACCTGTCGGCCAGCAGAATGATGTCCGGGGCGCTCTGAGGATCCATGGGTAATCGTGACGCGAGCCCGTTCAGCCTTCGTACCGCCAGAGGATAGGCGGCCGTGTTCAACGGGCTCTGCTCGAGAGGCACCGCCGGCAGCAAGTGGATGGTGGCCCCATCATAGTGATACGGAAGAAAGACGTAGCGGCTGTTGTGTTTATAGAGCACGGCTTCCGGCCCTTGCTCATTCTTGTGGAGGATGAGCAGCAGGTGTTCCAACATCGGCACGATGTCACCTTGATAGTCGGGATCATCCTTCCACTGCCCCTGTGCCGGCTTCACATGGAACCCGAGCGCACCACCATTTAAGGTGGCAACAATATTAGAATTTCCGGAAATGGTCCCGTTGGAAATGAACCCAAACAGAGAACGGACTCCAGACAGAAAGGTTTCTTCGTACAAGGTTGGAGTTTCGAGATGATAGGCCTTCCCGCTTGTGACGGTCAGTTCGTTGAACGCGACCTTGAGATCTTCAATGCCCAAGACTTTGTCCCAATCGATTGGGGTATGGCCATGGTCCGACACCAACACGAAGAGGGTCCGCTGCATGACGGGTTCATCTCGTAATCCCCGCCACTGAATCGGGTCGACTGGCGTTACGTCGGAGACCGGTGTGGCATGGTGCTGTCTCACGATGGCACGATCGCCCGCGATGAATTTCGCGATGAGGTCATCAATGTGCTTGAGATATTCTAGGCGCGCCTGC
>JAENWB010000134.1:0-3773 GCA_016650275.1 Nitrospiraceae bacterium
AATATGGGTGGAGAGCTCCTTGGGGAAAGGCAGCATTTTTTATTTTACGGCTCACTTCGGCATTTCGCAAAGCCAGAGCGCCCCTGGGGCTTCGTCTAACATTGAGTTGATGGAAGTGCAGGCTATGGTGGTCAGTAGCAATGAAGGGAGTCGCAGGCTTGCGGGAGAAGCACTGCAATCTTGGGGAGCAACCGTCTCCACGACGAGAGATGAAGAGTCGGCTTTGACCGTACTTACCGAGGTAGTAGGCGGCGTAAACCCACCCAGTCTGCTTTTTCTCGACCTTGGGGACACAGACTTGGACCGCTCTCCAAACCGTATGAAGTTAATCAAAGCTGTAAAAGACCAGGGAACTACCGTGATCGTTTTTGTGTCCGATGTTCGAAGCGCTAATATTCGATACGTATATAGCCTAGGGTTAGACGGTTACGTGACCAAGCCATTGACAAAAAGGAAGCTGGGGCAGGTTATTGATAGGGTGATTAACAGAAGCGCGAATGCCACCAGTCACGACGCACCAAAGACTCCTACTGGACTGGATCAAAATGTCGCGATTCTCCTAGCAGACGATTCATCTGACAACCGTTTTCTCATTCAAGCGTATCTTAAACATTCCGGCTATCAGCTAGACATGGCCGAAAATGGAAGGGCGGCGTTTGAGATGTATCAAGCGCGGAAATATGATCTGGTGTTGATGGACGTACAGATGCCCGTGATGGATGGACATACTGCGACCAAATCGATCAGGGACTGGGAGAAGCAGTCCAACATAAGTCCCATTCCCATTATCGCCTTGACGGCGCATGCCTACCAAGAAGAAATGCAGAAGAGTTTAGCTGCCGGCTGCTCAGACCATCTGACTAAACCCATCAGAAAGGATACCCTGCTGAATGCAATCCAGAAATGGATCAAGCAGGCTTCAGGGAAGGCTCACCAGCTTCCTAGT
Source organism: Nitrospiraceae bacterium (assembly GCA_016650275.1). Taxonomy (GTDB): domain Bacteria; phylum Nitrospirota; class Nitrospiria; order Nitrospirales; family Nitrospiraceae; genus Palsa-1315. The sequence continues at coordinate 947 of JAENWB010000134.1, forward strand.
GCAGTTTCAACCGTTGCAGTTCCAACCGTGACTGGTGTAATGCAGCGATGAGCAGCCGAGTGATAAACCGCGGAAAGTATTGGTGGCGGTGCCCCGGATTGAACGGGGGACCCGCGGCTTATGAGTCCGCTGCTAAGCTTGTCAATAGCGTTTCACCCCGTCGCTCTTTCTGACGTAACCCCTCTCTAGGCCTTGCTATTCCTGCCGTTTCTCTCTACACTCCGTTGCATAGCGTTTCATATAAGCCCAGGCCATTTGTTACCTTGCGTTACCTTTTTACCGTAGGGAGGTATTTATGACCGCTGCCCCCACGACGCGGGCCGCTGATCGAAACAGACTCAGTTTCACGCCCTTTACGCTCAAAAGAATTCCCACCCCGAAGCCTGAATCGACACCGGATGGAAGGGTGAAACTCGTGCAGACTGATTACTGGGACAACAGCACGCCAGGGTTCGGCCTCCGCGTCACCAGCACGGGGACAAAATCATGGGTAGTGATGACGCGTCTTCTCGGTCAATCGAAGGTGAAACGATTCACGATCGGCAGGGTTGCGGAACGCGACGGCGGCGGACTGACGCTTCAAGAAGCGCGACGCGAAGCGCTCGCACTCAAGAATCGGATCGCGACCGGCGAAAATCCCAGGCAGACCGAAGAACAGGCGAAGATGGACGCGATTCGTCGGAGTCGCCACACCTTCGGGTCCGTGGTCGAGGAGTTTTTACGCGTGCACCATCCGGCCAACAAAGCCGCGCTTCGGCCGTCGTCATTGAGACGCTACAAGTTGGTGCTGGCGGGTCCGGATCTCGCGGCCTGGCGTGCGCGACCGATTGCCAGTATCACCCGCGCCGATGTGCTCACCGTGCTGCACAATATGCAGGCCCGAGGGCTTGGCGTGAGCTGTAATCGGGCCCTGGCCGCGATTCGGGTGCTCATGCACCATGCGATCCAGAGATCCCTGATCGAAGTCGCGCCCACGGATCACGTCAAACCCGTGGCCGCCGAAATTGCGCGAGATCGCCATCTCTTTGGGGATGAGGAGCACAACCGACCGTCTGAGATTGCGCTGTTGTGGAAAGCCAGCGGTGCGGTGGGACCCTTCGGTGCGCTGCCGAAGCTCTTACTCTTGACGGGGCAGCGGCGGGATGAAGTCACCGGCATGAAGCACAGCGAGCTGATTGATCTCGGCAGCAAGAATCCGCGGTGGTCGCTGCCGCCCGAGCGAACGAAAAATGGTAAGCGGCATTTGGTGCCGCTCGGTTCTGAAGCTGTGCGGATCATTCAGGGTATGCCGACACTCGCGGATTGTGATTTTGTTTTTTCGACGACCGGGACGACGGCCTTTTCAGGATTCAGTAATTTGAAAGACAAGATCGACAAGACCATTGCGGCACTGAAGAAGGAACACCCCGCCAAGTATGCGCAACAATTTAAGGAGGAGTGGCGCCTGCACGATCTCCGACGAACGTGCAAGACCGCCTGGTCTGATCTCGGCGTCGCCTCCGATGTCCGCGATGCCTTGCTCGGGCACGCCAAGCCCGGGATGGATCGCGTCTACGATCACAGCCAGCGAGCCGCAGAGAAGCGGGCGGCGCTGGGGTTGTGGGAACGGTACGTTTTGGATCTGGTGAAGGCGGAGGAGAGCCAGGGCGCGAGGCGGAAACGATAGGCTACTAACAAGACGTGGAGCGCGGGCGGCAGGACCCAATCCGCTCCGCTGCAATACTCATCGTTTCTTCCTTCCTTTCCTAGCCTGCACCCGTTTCGCGTCCTCCTCACGGAGATACCGGGCGCGTGACATTTCCCGAGACGTACAGGTCGAACTGCAATACTTGCCACGCTTCGCGTGGAGGAAGAGGTTGGCACACGGGTTGGGCCCGTGAGGCTGTTGGGACGGGCATCGCCGTAACCGGTCGCCGTCATCGCGCATCATCTGAGCCAGGGGGTAAAGGACGCGGTCCAGCCAGGTGGTGCGGTCATCGTAGACTTCTGAGAGGTTGTAATGGAAAGTCTTTTCATTCCAGTCTAGCCTAGACACAACTCTGACCGCCGGAAACTCAACCGGCTTATGATCCGCGGCGTCTTCGATCTTTCGAAGACATGTATCCAACATCGCTTTCGCCTCTTCCTGTGTCGGCTTTTCAGTGAAGACACCACCCGTCAGTGCAATAACTCCCCATCCAGGCGCCGATGTTTTGCCGAGGGTAAAGGCCGTGAGTTCGCCGCGCACAATATCCCACTCACCGTCTACCCAACTCTCACCGTGATCTTTGCGGTAGCGGTTGACGAGGCGCAGCAACCATTTCCAGCGATCTTTTTTTGCATACCCGACGCGAGTGAGATACTTATTGAATTCATCGTCACGTGTGGCTGCTGGCTTACGCACGCCCTTGGTGCCCGCTGGTGTGCTCGTCATAATTTCCCCCCGTTCACTAAAAACCCACTCACTTATACAATAAACGTATAATGAGTGTCAATTTGTCAAACGCATGATATTAGTTCGCATACATTGATAATATCGCTCATATTAGTATAGATCGTCCATTGATTATTATGAGCGTGTTCTGCTATAAACACTTGCGTGCTAGTCGAAAGGCAAGACCACGCGACGTTGTTAGGAGGCACTTTATGAACGAACCATCATTGACCACTACGCCTTCCCTTCGATTTCTCACGCGGGCCCAGCTTAATGGCCTGCTGCCGGTTTGGTGGACACCAACCTACACTAATTCCGCCTGCCGTTCGAACTCCATCGGACTGAGGTACCCCAGCGTGGAATGCCGGCGCCGGGGATTGTAGAAGCACTCGATGTAATCGAACACATCGGCCT
>JAENWB010000135.1:0-5748 GCA_016650275.1 Nitrospiraceae bacterium
AGATCGGTCAATCGCCCGATCAAGAGCGACATGCGAGCCATCACGGTGTAACCGAAGGCCGCGCCGAACGCGATCATCAGGAAAAGGATTCCGGTCCGGGCCACGACCTTGCCTGGCCCCGTGTGCTCGACGGAGAAAAAGAAGTAGAACAGCACCGAGCTGACGCCGACCAAGATGATGATCGTGTTCAGGCTGCTGGAAGGATTCAGGAGGCTCCAAGTAAAGGTGATGCCTTCTCCCGGCACCAACGTCAGTAGAGGGCGAACCGTGTCCTCGATCTGTTTCAAGATAAAGGACGAGATAGTCCGAGGAATGGCGAGTCCTGACCCCACCCCTACGATGAACGCAAAGGCATAACGAGACAGCCAGGCGGCTTTGGGCACATAGCGCGTGAGCATGAGCGTCCCGATGGCGACCGGAACCAACAACGCCCACTCCCCGTTCTCGACGATCGGCTTCCAGATGAGTTGCACGATCACGGTGTCGTAGGTCTTGACGATGGTATAGCCGACCGACACGCCGACGTAGAGGTTCTCCGCCAGCTTGAACAGCGGGTTGTCCTTATAGAGAAACGTGAAGATGAAGAGGGTCAGCCCCGTCGCCACCCATGCACCGAGGATGATTTCAAACGCCATAGGTCTTCACGCTCCCGAGTAGCCCTGTTGCTTGGCCTGCTTCCGCATCGAAAAATAGAACAGGTTGCAGATGATCACGAGCACGATGATGGCGAGATGGGTGGCCGATTGGGCATCCATGCCGGCAAGGGCTTTTCCCTTCTGGTCGATAAGGATTTCGTATTCCGCTGCGCCGCGCAAGCCGCCAATGAGGCCATTGATCTGGCCGCTGCGCAGAAGCGGATAGAGCCCTGGCGCCATTACGCCGGTGCAGCCGCCACCGAGTTCGAACTTGTACTTGTCCTTACCGAACACGTACCAGGCTTCCACGCCAGGATTACCGGCGCCCAGGCTGACGGCATAGTTCACATCGCGCAGATTGGCAATGCCTTGGAGCAACGGCAGTCCCTTCGTAGATTTGCCGTTGTAGTCGGCCGGGAACGCCCCATAAAGGTCCTGCCCCATGTTGATGATGACCGCGGTTCCGCCGGGGCTCCACCCAAGGAACACATAGTCCTTCCCGTTTTCCTTGCCCATCTCGCGGGCGACCTGCGTGACAACCTGGTCGGCCATGCCGGTGCCGGAGACCCAGAGCGTCATCGCGATCACCCGCAGGTTCTTCCTGAAGGCATGTCGCAGTAACGAGATCGCCTGGGGATGCAGCTCAGGTTTCGATGCCGGATCGAAGTCCAACGAGAGCAGGAACACGGCCCCCTCAGGGAGCGACTCGATGTAGTCGTACACCCCGCGCACCTCGGGCGAAATCTTGATCGGCAAACCGACCGGATAGAGCAGTGGGAGAAGCGTGCAGAGGCCGATCACCAGGAAGATGATTCGCCGGTCGATCTTCAGCATGCGTTCAGCGAAGGTCACAGGGTGACCTCACAAGGAAAAAGTAAAAAGGTAAAAGGAAAAAGTTCTGCGATCGAGCAGATTCTATTTAAGGGTGAGTCTACTTTTGTTTTTTTACTTTTCACTTTTCACTTTTCTCTAACTCTTTCCCGATCCTACTTTTGTCTATGCAATTTCGACTTTTCCCCTACTCTCTCCCCAGCCTACTTTTGCCTTTTTACTTTTACCTTTTTCCTTACTCTTTCCCGCCTCCCAGATACGACCGTTCCATGCCGAAGATAATCTTGATGGAGAGCGCGACCGTGCCGAGGCTGACGCCGATCAGGATCGCACGCCGCACCGACGCGTTCAGCACGTTCAAGATCCACTGAGACAGGTCGCCGCTGAGCGGGATGAGGTATTCTCCGAGCGGGACACGGCCCATCATGACGATCACCGCTGCGATGAGCAGCACCGCCGCCTCGCGACTTCGCGCGCGGAACGACCGATAGGCTGCCGAGGCGATGAAGAACGCGAGAATGGCGAACATCGTTCCCTGGAGCGGGACCATCATGAAGTTATAGACCCATCCAAAGGCCGTCATGGTACCGTCGACGGCTTCCTTGCCGTTCGACCAGAGGCCGACCGCAATGGTGCCCAACATGCTGACATAGAGCACAAAACTATAGCCCCATCCCGCTTCTTTACGCCGGATCTTGACGGCATGGACGTGGAACAGGCTGCTGACGCCCAGCACCAGCGCGAACCCACTGATGATCTGGAGCCACTTGGTGACGGAGGTCAGCATCTGCTCCGATGCCGGATGCGGCACATAGTATTGCCCCGCGAACACCAGCCCGGTAATGAGCGTGATCAGGAGCGGGACCTGCCGGCGGAGAAAGATCATTTCACGTCCTTGAACACATCCAAAAATAATTGCGGCCACTGCGCGTCGAGCATGACCCCGAGAGTGGCCAGTATGGTCCCGATGCCGAGGACGCCGAGGATGAGCGCCTTGCCGATGTCCTGTCCGCGCAGCGTGCCGACCTGCACCGGTTCTCTGGAGAGATAGGCGCTGGCGGCGTAGAGCTCCTCCCCGATCAAGGTGTAGTCGCAGGTGGTGACGAAGAACGGGAGCTGGTGATCGGAGTCCGTCCCGGCGATTTGGATCGCGCCGGTGCTCGCGCCGGTTTCCGTCAGCAGCAACGCCTCGGCAAAGTACGACCCCATAAAGAAATTCGCTGCCGGCTTTTTGCGCATCATGATGCCGTCCACTGCCGCGGTATAGCTGAATTGGTCGGACGTAATGAAGAAATTTGAATCGTCCTTGTAGAGATCGGGCTTGCCGGCTTCCAGGTAGGCCTGTTTCGTAATTTCCTGACAGACGGCCATGGTAATCGGATCGCGGTGCGGCACGAGCAAGTCGGTCCCATAGGCGGCAGTACGTTTGGCCACACGCCCGAGAATTACGGCGGCGGCAATGGTTGAGGGATCACTCATGTCGTGGGCGCCGGTCAGATAGAGGATCGGCTTGCCCAACTCGGTGGCGCGACCAATGGCCTCATCCACGGCAGCGAGGCCGGGAATGCGCCGGAGGAAGATCTCCCGTTTTCTGGCTGTACCGATCGCATAGAACACGATGCCGCCGAACAGAAGCGCCAGCATCAGATTGTTCATCTGATTCCAGTTTATCCAGTTCGGTTGTGGAGTAGCCTGAACCGGCGTGGCGATTTCACGAACATCACTTCGAACGGCAGCCACCGTGATGCTGTAGGCGGTCCCGTCCTTGAGCTCAACTCCCCTCCCATTCCTCAGCGTGAACTGGTGCTGGTCTCCAGTCGCAGGCCTCGTCCACCAGGGCCACTTGGATTCACGGACGTAGTGCTGGTTCGCAGGGAACTCCGCCACGACTTGCATCGCAGCCGGATCTGGCACCGTGGTTTCCTCGCCGAGTAAAACCTGATACCTGGTTGCGGCATTATCGTAGGAAGCAGGTGACCAGAGCACAGTCAGGCTGCCGCCGCCATCGCTGGGGGTATCGAATGCACGAAGGTTTTGAGGTGGCGCGAGTGATATTTGAGCGAAGACTGACGAGACAGACAGGCACAGAGTAACGGCTACCGGCAGGATGGCCCCGCATGCTGAACGAGCATTGTCACGGTTCACGATTCACGTCTCACGTTTCACGCTTACGAGCCTTCAATCAATTCAATATTCGCTCGCGGGATCATGGCCGTGCTGCTGTCAGCAAAGCGGACTTCCAGCACGCGCACCTCACTCTCAGTCGGAATCTTCTGGAGCTCGGACGGCAGATTCGCGACTTCGCCGATTTTTCCAAACAACGGGTCGCGAATAATGCGAACCTGGTCACCGATTTGAATGCCGCCTCGCTCGGGACGCGTTGCGGAGGTTCCTGTGACACTTCCTGCTCTGTGTGGAATAATGATCTCCGGTCGAATGACGCCGGCACGAATTTGCGTGGCGCCTGAGATCGAGGCCGGTTGTCCTGCATGGGCGGAGAGAAGCCTAAATGTTTTGTCGGCCATGGGGATGGTGCCGAACCCTTCGGTGAGAATCAGGGTAAAGCCGACCTGCTCCGTGCCCGTGATGGCCACGCCAAGGTCGTAGCCCAAGAGTGCGCGCAAATCCTTATCATGAATGCCGCCGATTACCACACCCGCAACTCCCACCTCTTTCGCGCGAGCTAGTGCGTCCGACGAGATGAAGGAGCCGCCCACGACGACCTTGCCTTGCATGTCCGCGGTGAGGTGACGCGGCGAGAGCGCTTCGTCCGGCGACGTCACTGCGATCACAATTTCGCCCCAGGTTTCACCGCCGATACCAAAGATGCCCTGCACGAGACTACAATTCGTTTCGACCACGACGCCTTGCTGCGGAATCACCTCGACAATGCGCCCGTCGACATAGCCCAGCAATTCCAGCACGCGCGGCGGCTCCCGCAACAGCACCTGCCCGGTGATGGTGGACACGGATTCCACCGCGCCGGTGATCGGCGAAAGGATTTCCGTCTTGAACCACTTCATGAGCGGTTTGTTCTCGGCCAGGATCTCGTCCTTCTGCACCGGGTCGCCGGCCTTCTTAATCAAATATTCGTTGATCTCATCAGGTGCCACGCCCAACTGATTGGCGAGATTCAGGGGATAGACCTTTCCTGGCAACTCCGCACGAGCCACTGCCTGATTCGCGCGCACAGTCGCTCCGGTTGTGACCAGCACGCTGCCAGGCAGTGACAACATCCGTCGACGACGGATCACGACCTGTTCTGTGACGGTTAAACCTGGGGTGTAACTGTGAGGCATAGAGCAATTTTTAGTGTTGAGTGATGAGTTTCTTCAATTCAAAATTACACATTCAAAATTTGTCATTCGCAGCCGGGTATAGCCCGACTGCGCTGAACCATTTCGTGAGTGCCGCCACTCTGGCCGCATGGTCGGTCGGCAACTGCAACGGACGCCCTCGCCCATCGAGCAAGAGTCCCACCACACCGCCTTCAACCTCTCGCGTGAGCGCAACTCCTGCCCCTGCCCCGAGGTTCACCTGTTTCACCGGCTGGACCGTGATCGAGGCCTTCTGCCCGCTGGCCAGTGGAACCAGCCGCAAGTCGCCGAACGAAAGATGCCCCTTGTCCTCTCGACCATCCGGAAAGGTGATGGCATAGTCCGCGCACCGTTCCCCGTCCTTCCCCTGCCCGATCGGCGCGACACAGGTCCCCAAATAGACCATGCAATCACGGACGAAGACCTCGGTCGCCGCCTTCTCATTAATCGTCGAGAGCACGCCGAGATGCGGCATCATGAAGATGCTATCCACCGAGAGCCTCGTCACTCCGAGCGGTTCATAGGCATCCACCATCATCACCATCGATTGCACGCGGCGAGGCGCATGAGACAGAATTCCGCCGCTCCCGACGATCAAATCGAGCGTGAGCATATCGATCAGCGTCTTGCCGGACTGCTGCTGCTCGAACACATCCGAGATCGTGCGCTCCTGCTGCACCCCCTTGAGGGCCGTCGCGAGGGATTTATGATGGATTAAGGCGAGCCGGAGCGCTTCGCGGGCAATCGCATGTTCGATCTGTAGCTCGTCCAGCGTCTGCGGAATCGTCGTCGGCCGGACCATCTTGTTCTTGATCCGATTGCGAAGCGCCTGTTCGTCGATCGTAAACGGCACCCAGCGCATGATATTGGCGAGCCCTGCTTCCGCCAACACATTGGAAATACTGTACGACATCCCGAGGTTCGCGCTGACGGTCCGATTGAAGCGTCCGTCGAAGACCGAGAAG
>JAENWB010000136.1:0-4249 GCA_016650275.1 Nitrospiraceae bacterium
ATTCTGGACAACATCGCTTGATTGGTCCTGCTGTGCCACCCATGATTGCTCGAACGGCCCAAAGGTCACGTTGCTGCTCGTCATTGAATCCACCGACACCAGTGCCACCCAGGCTCCTGCGAGGCAACCCTGCAGCAGAAGCGACCCGGTCACAACGAGACTGAGAGTCATGACGCGCACCCAATCAAGCCGGCTACCGGCTCGGATCGTCTCCAGATCGAAGGCTTCTGTCATAGAGGCGTGTTTCATAAAGAGATGTTTCAGCAAGAGAAATGCCTTACTAGAGTGAGCTTTACACATCACCTCCAACCTATCGAATCATTTACTGTTATCGACAGGGCAGCGGATTTAGGCCCCGCCAGTCCCGCTGAACAGCGGCTTAAACCATACAGTTCGATGGTCAAGATTGAACGCCGATGGAGCAGGACGCGTGGGCCCTCAGAAAGCTAGGGGAAGAACTGAAACCCTATTGAACAGATCTTGCGCGGCAAGGGGTCGGTGCTCGTTGACATCGCCGGGCCAACCGACAGCAATCCCGGAGTTAGGCCGTCGCTTTGAGCGCGTGACGGAGCCGCGGCCTGGCCGCTTCTGTTCCGAGTAACCGCGTGGCTCCCGCCTGTTGGATGATCCGATGTCGCAGGATGAGTGGGTCGACAATGTTCCCGCAGGACACACATCGCCATCCTTTCATCCACATCGGAACACTGCTCTCCTGTATGTCGATCAGGTTATCGGCGATCATGAGACCGTCACATCTGGTGCACTCCATGGGACCCTCCTCTAGGTAATGCTGAAGCCCACGCCCCTTCTAGCAGGATTCTGAAAAAGCTCGCCAGCGGCGTTCTCGCATCGCTCAGAAGCTCAACGTACCGAAGCGTACGCCTCGCCTCTTCGCTCGCTGCGGCCTTGCTGGACGAACTTTTTGAGCATCCTGCCAGGCATCCTCCCCTTGCCCCAAACGCGCGAGCCATTGAATTTCCATCGTGTCACAATAGTTTTGCCGCACCCTTCTATGCTGAGCCGACGTAAGACCAGCCGTTTACCTGTCTGATGATAGCAATCGCGATGCCACGGGTGTTGCTGCGACTGCTTGCGTGTTTTAGCGGTGAATCGTAGAGTGCAACCGAGTAGCATCCGGTCTAGACCGCTTCTTCGTGTGACATACTGAGCCGACCATTAAATAGTGCGTAGCGTGCTCGCGATAATCCCCTGTTTTTCTGGGGAAATGTCCCTTGGGAGGAAAGTTATACGCGCACACTTTGACGGTCTCATCAGTATTTGGTCCTATACGGCAAAAATGGCTTGGCTCACGAGCCGATGCCTGAGTGAGGAAATTCACTCACTCCCTCTAAATCTCCGCCGCTCTCATCGAACAGGGCGGCCGAACGGAGGCGAATCGTGGCACTGACCGCGACAGAAATTACGAAGGTGCTGGGTGAATGTGCTCCGGCCTTGGCCGGAGGCTGGATTCAAAAAATTTACCAGCCGACGGATCGTATGCTGGTGCTGGAGATTCGTGCGCCGGGACGGACGCACCGACTCCTCATCTCGTGCCACCCTGAAACCGCCCGCCTCCACTTCACCACGGAAGCCTTTCAGAATCCACCGACACCTCCGCCCTTCTGTCAATTTCTCCGCGCCCATCTGCAAGGGGCACGAATCGACCAGATCGAACAGATACAAGGAGACCGGATCGTCCAGCTTGCACTGACTGCCAAGGAAGGTCCCTGCAGATTGGTCGCCGAACTGACAGGGAAGGCATCGAATCTCCTCGTGCTCGATGAGGCAGGCCGTGTCCGACGAGACCTGAACGGGGTGAAAAATCTTGCGGGACAGTTGTACTCTCCTCCCGCTCACCATCCACGAGAACGCAGCGCCTCCGTACTCGCGCGATTCAGCCAGGACATCCCAGAATCACGATTTCCCCTGTCGGCTGCCATCGAAGCCCATTACCACAAGGCAGAAGCCGTTTCAGTCATTGAGACCGTGCGGAACGCTCGGGCAGGAATACTCAAAAAATCCATCAAGAAGCTCCGCCACCGCATTGAGGCATGGCAGGAAGACCTCGCAAAGGCAGAGAAGTACAAAGCCTATGATCGCTATGGCGAACTCATCAAGGCGAACCTCGCGACCATCCGTAAAGGCCAGACCGACGTAGCCGTGGTGGATTATTTCGATGAGGAACTTCCCAACCTGACGATCCCGCTGGACCAGGCCAAAACTCCCCAGGGCAATATGGATGACTACTTCCGCAAGCATCGGAAGCACCTGACTGCAGAGCGGGAGCTGCACCCACGCATCGAGGAAGGGCAGAAGGAATTGGAGACTCTGCAGCGAGAATCAACCGCCATCGAACAGGGAACCTGGCAGCCGCCCCACAAACCCTATCTCATAGTCCGCGCACGGTCCCTCTCGCGGACAAGCGGGGGAAAGGGCCGCCAGGAACAACGCCAAGGTCCGTTCCGGCGCTTCACTTCATCAGACGGTTTGGCGATTTATGTCGGAAGAAACGCGCGCGCGAACGACGAGCTGACGTTCGGCCTCGCTAAGAGCGATGACCTCTGGCTGCATGCCCGCGGCATGCCTGGCTCACACGTCGTAGTGCGCCTCGAAAAAGGAGCCGACGTGCTCCCGGAAACCCTACGTGATGCGGCAACGTTGGCCTTGCTATACAGCGATCTTAAAAAGAGCGGAAAAGGCGAGATCATCTACACCAGACGCAAGTGGGTCAAAAAAGCGAAGGGGCAGGCGCCAGGGGCCGTCATTGTCACCCAGGAGAAATCGCTGCATGTGAGTCTGGAGAAGAAACGGCTGGATGCACTCAAGTCCCGATCATCTCGCGAGTAACTGTTCGAATCTCCCACTGCCTTTCCTTGCATTCCCTTACCATGCTATGGTGCCCACATATGGGCACATCCTCGTCACAGACCGCCTCTCTGCGAATCATCAGGGCACTGATCGCCTGCAAAGGGCTGCACGAGTTCGAGCACATATTGAGTCAGGAGCTTGTCAAGACATTGGAATGCGACCTTGTAGGTTTTTATCTGTACAGCGAAACGGCTAAAGCCTTCGCTCCCGTTTCAGACCTGCTCACCAATCCTGAATCTCCCTGCTATCTCATCGGGCAACTGCCTGCAGAGGGGACGATAAAAGAAGTCGTGGTCCAGCGCGGCCAAGCAATCCTGGAAAACAACCTAGCCGCTTCTTCCTGGGCTGAAGCTGTCGTCCTGAAAACTGCGATGTTCCAGACCGCTTCTGTCCTCATCGCCCCATTGACCGTGACGCCTCCAACAGGGATTCAGCCCCCTCGTACAATCGCGATCATGGTCGCCATCACCATCGGTAGAGCCAACGCGTTTGCCGAAGACGATCGACTGTTCCTCGAACAGCTCGGCATTCAATTGGGCCCAGTCCTTCAAAGTGTCCTCGCATCGGAAGAGCGTGACGCGCTCATGGCGATCAACAGCCAGGTTGTCGTCGGCACGATGACGATCGATCAACTCATGCCGGTCGTACGAGACATGCTGCACCGCGTCGTGAGACAAGACATGACCGGGTTGGTGCGATTCGTCCAGTCGCCGCAGGGGCCGTGGTTCGACTTCGTCTATCGCGAAGGCATCGATATCGATCTCGCACAGCTCCAGCAGTTTCCCTTTGAGCGAATGGCCCCAGCCGAAATGATAGCCACCGGAAAACCGCTCCTCATCACCGGACACAACCACGAACGGTTCCCGGAACGTATCTACATCGAATCCGTCGGCATCTTCTCCTACATACTCTGCCCCTTGAGCGTGCAGGGGGCGCCCTATGGATTCTTGGCGATCGGCTGCAAACGCCGCAATGCATTTTCTGAGCGAGACCTCGCATTCGCCGAGCAGATCGGATTTCACCTGTCGCAGGCCATCACAAACTTCACGGCGTATGAGGAAATCCGATCGCTGAAAGAGCAACTCGAGCAGGAAAACGTCTACCTACGCGATGAGATGAAGGCCTCGGTCGACTTCAAAACCCTGGTCGGTGAAAGCCCTGCGTTACAGAAAACGCTAAAGGCTATCGAGAAGGTCGCACCGACCAATTCAACGGTGCTCATCACAGGTGAGACGGGCACAGGAAAGGAACTGGTCGCTCAGGCTATTCATCACCTCTCTCCACGGAAAGAGAAACCATTAATCACGGTGAACTGCGCAGCACTACCGCCGACATTGATCGAGTCCGAACTCTTCGGCCATGAGAAGGGTGCTTTCACGAA
>JAENWB010000137.1:0-29129 GCA_016650275.1 Nitrospiraceae bacterium
AGTACATTGAGGTGTTCTACAATCGGAGGCGGCGTCACTCCACGCTCGGCTACTATTCCCCGGCCGAGTTCGAAGCGAGGACGGCTGTGGCTTAACCAGGTGTCCACGGAATTGGGGGAAGGTCAGTTCCTTCTCGTCCTTCTCATGCGCTTGCTCCTCTGTTGGCCATGCTCTACACGGCTTGGGTTGAGCAAGACTACCACTTATCGACCTGTCCGAATTTCCGGCACCACTTCTCAACTCGGCCACACCAACCCAACTACAACCCTGCGGTACTATGCCCGCTGGATTCCGACGGGAGATCAGCGTTATGTCGATGTGTTAGACATGGTGGAGGAAAAAGCTTGGCACCAAAAGTTGGCACCAGAGGCGGTGGACGATCAGAAGCCGTTGATTTCAGGCCTACCCCATGACTGCACTCCCATGATGATGAATCAACAGCCACTCATCCCCGATGCGCTCGAAGAGATTCGTGGCTAACACTTTGGCCTGCTGCGGTTCGTCAGATTGATGGGTGGTGATGTTCTCCACGCAGACGACCCAGGCCATATCGCCCGCCACCTGCACCATCACGTCGGTGAGTTCGAACGTCATAGAAAAGGTATTATTGAAGATCAAGACCCAGGAGTCGCGCACGAGCGGCCAGCCAGACCGCAACGTCCAGCCGGGATGGATGCAAGTCACGTATTCCTGGTGCGCCCAGATCTTATCCATCTCGCCGATGTCGAGGTTGCCAAACGCGGCATAGAACGCGTGGTTCGCTTTATTCACTTCTTCGATGCGTTGCTCCAGCATGCGCGGACCCTTACCTGGGAAATGAACCCTATCATACTGCAATCACGGAGACGAGGGCGAGGGGAGAATGGGGAGCGGACTCGATCTAATTAGGCTGCTCAAAAAGGCCGTCCAGCAAGGCCGCAGCCGATGAAAGCACCGGAGGCGTAGCCTCTGGGCTACGTTGAGGATGCTTTCGAGGTGAGAACGAAGCTGGCGGTTTTTTTCAGCAGCCGGCTACGTTGTGAGACGGGAGGTTTGCCGATCGACCACCCAAACCCCGGCTAAGATCAGCGCGATGCCCAGGATTTCACTCGTGCCCACTGGTTCTTTCAATAGCACCGCAGAGAGGACGACGGCGGCCACAGGAGTCAGATTGCCAAGGACCGAAGCACGCGAGGGCCCAATGCCCTTCACGCCGAATAGCCAGGCCTGTTGCGCGATGGCCGTGGCAAACAGGACCAGATACCCCAGCGCCATCCAGTCCACCAGCGTCACGGACCCGAGTCCCGCATCCAGCATTTTACGATCTGTCCACAAGAGGGGAATTTGGAGGACGGTGGCGACGAGCAGGGTCGTCCAATTAACGGTCAAGGCCGAGTGGCGCTCCATGAGCTTCCGGCTGCCGATACTGTAGAGGGCCCAGCTCACCACGCCGAGAAAGACCAACAGGCTGCCGAGCAGCGGCCGATCGCCCACAGCCTGGAACCCTGCCACAGAGACCAACCCCACCCCTGCGAAGGACAGGAGACCGCCCGCCCACACGACGCGGAGCGGGACGTCGCGAATCAACACAGCCGAGAGCAGCGCAGTCACCACCGGACTCGAGCCGATGATCACCCCACCCACAGCCCCGCTCACATAGTTGAGCCCCATGAGAATGAATAGGTGGTTGCCCAACACGCCGAGCCCGAGCAGTCCCAGCATGCGTACATCCGCCTTGGTCAGCTTGGCCAAGGTGCCTTCCTGCCACCACCATGTGAGCAAGAGGATCGCCAGCCCGCCGATGTCCCGCAGGACCGAAGCTTCAACAACGGAGAATCCACTGAGGGCCAGCTTCTGGGCCACGATCGACCCACCCCAGAGCACAGCGGCAGCGATGATCGCACCATGGGCCAGACGGCTTGCCTGAGGTGTCATAGGCAGTGGCACTGTCCTTGTTGACGGGCATCGAGCAATTTAACCCACATTATTCATGACGGTTCGTTGCGAAATCGCCCGAAAGCGCGTTCCTCGTGAAGCGTATCTCGTATCTCGCATGCGACGATACAGACACACTCTTTCCGTCCTGCGCTTCACGCGCAAGAGCCGCAAATCCGCGATTGCAGCAGAAGCGCTCATGAATAAAGCGGGTAAAGTTCATGACCGTGGCCTGATCACCAAAATCCCATCCCTGACTGTCACGAGCACCGCCGTGACACGCGGATCAGTTGCGACCACTCGATTCAGTTTTTGAATGGCCGCCGTCTTCTCATCCTGCGCCGGTTGCTTCAGCACATCTCCGTCCCACAGGACATTATCAATGAGAATCAGTCCACGTGGCGACACAAGATCAAGCGCCCGCCGGTAGTAATTCACATAGTTGACTTTGTCGGCGTCGATGAAGATCAGATCGAACGGTCCCTTGAGGTGCCGCATCGTATCGAGCGCCGGCCCCATGCGGACCTCAATCTTCTTACCGACTGGTGATCGCGCGAAATACTGGCGCGCGAGAGCGGTTGACTCCTCATCGACTTCACAGGTAAGCACTGTCCCATCCACCGGTAAGGCTTCTGCGAAACAGAGCGCGCTGTAACCGGTAAACATGCCGATCTCCAACACGCTGGCCGCCTGCACCAGCTGTGTCATCATCTTCAGAAAGGCCCCTTCGAGCGGCCCGACGATCATCTGGGGAGACTCCATTCGCCGCCGGGTCTCTTCCCGCAACGCTCGACAGAGGTCCGACTCCGGCATTGAGTGGGCCTGGGCATAGGCCTCGATGTCAGCAGATACGAGTCTATTCATGGCTCTGAGCGACCATTGGTTTGAAAACGGATGGTTCGTTGCGTACACTGCATGACAGGATGCAGATCGGCGCGATCATAGCATGACGGTTCCTAGCCCGCATTATTCACGAGGGTTCGTGACGAAACCGCCGAGACTCTACGCGAGACGGGCGCGCGGAGCCGTGAGGCGGGGTTTTGCCACGCCTGGGAGTTTCGAAGGGAGTGTGCCCCCTTCGTGGGGATTCTACAAAGGGGCTGGCCCCCTTGTAAGAGTGGGCGAGGCAGGTTCCAGGGCCGAGCCTGCGATGGGAGGGAGGCATGCTTGAAACAGTATGTTGACCGACCGAGCGGCGAGCCCGCCCACCGTCAGGCTTGTCGTAGCGGCGTATCGGCGGTTGTAGTAGAAGCCTTCGTGAATAATGCGGGCTGAAGGAGACACCCTACTGTGAAGACCCTGAAGACTGTGGAAGACTTGACGACCAGACTCTTGGAGATCCAACGCATTAACAGCGCAGCCTCACTCCTCTCGTGGGATCAAGAAACCCACATGCCGGCCGGCGGGGGCGCAGCCCGCGCCGAGCAGATTTCGACGCTCCAGGGCATCGCACACCAGAAGCTCATCTCGCCGGAGATTGAACAGTTGCTCGCCACCTGGGTCGATCCAGAGACCGGTGAGACTCGTGACAGCCCCGGGGATGCTTGGGACGAGCCCGCTCGATCGTTGCTCCGCGAAGTGTGGCGTGACTATAGCCGCGCGAAGAAGCTGCCCTCCGATTTTGTCATGACGCTCAGCCGGGAATGTTCGCTGGCGCAGCAAGTGTGGGCCGAGGCAAAAGAACATCGGGCCTTCTCGCAATTTCTTCCAAATCTCCGCACGGTCCTGTCGCTCAAGCGAGAGGAGGCCGAATACCTCGGCTACCGAGACTCGCCATACAATGCTTTACTCGATGTGTACGAGCCGGGCTTCACCATCGCAGCGTTGCGCCCGTTGTTCGCGCAGATCAAGGGGCGTCTCGTGCCGCTGCTCAAGAAAATTCAGCAGAGTTCAGCTCAGGTCGACGATACGATTTTATTTCACACCTTCGATCAGGCGCGGCAACTGGAGTTTGGCCGGATGGTCTTGATCGCCATGGGATACGACTTCGAACGGGGCCGCCTCGACCTGTCAGCACACCCCTTCACGACGTCATTCCATCCGACGGATGTCCGCGTCACGACACGTGTGCACGAGCACGATCTCCAATCCTGCCTGTTCAGTTGTATCCACGAAGGTGGCCATGGGTTGTACGAGCAGGGTCTGGATCCCCGCTACTTCGGCACGCCGCTTTGCGATTCAGTTTCGCTCGGCATTCATGAAAGCCAATCGCGCATGTGGGAAAACTGCGTGGGCCGCTCGCGATCGTTCTGGCGCTTCTTTTACCCCATGCTGCAGCAAACCTTTCCCCATCAATTGCGCGGCCTCGACGGGGAACAATTCTACGCGGCCATCAATCGCGTGAAGCCATCGCTGATTCGGGTCGAGGCCGATGAGCTCACCTACAATCTCCACATCATGCTGCGATTCGAAATCGAGCAGGACCTCATTGAAGGCCGGTCGCGCCCGGAGGACTTGCCGGGGATCTGGAACCTGAAAATGGAGGAATACCTGGGCATCGTCCCCTCGAACGATGCAGAAGGCGTGCTGCAAGACGTCCACTGGTCGTTCGGCGCCTTCGGCTATTTCCCGACGTACACGCTCGGAAATCTCTACTCCGTTCAATTCTATGAGCAGGCCAAACTGGAGATCCCTCACATGGAGGATGAAATTGCGGCAGGACAACTGATGGTACTACAACGTTGGCTCGGACAAAAGATTCATCGCTGGGGCAGGATGTTCACGCCGGATCACCTTGCCCAACGAGTGACGGGAAAGAGCCTCGACCCTGAACCGTTCTTAACTTATGTTGAGAAAAAATACGGCGAGCTCTACAAGATCTAGAGGGGGGAGTTGTTCTGAGTTCTGAGTTCTGAGTAGCGAATCGAGAGTCATGGCTACAACTCAGAATTCATAACTCAAAACTCAGGACTCTCAGGCCAGCGGCCCGAGTCAGTATCCCATCGCCTGATTGAGCTTGGCCAGGCTCGCGGCGGACAACGTGAACTCCGCCTGCACCTCAATGCGAGACGGCACTAAGAGTGTCGTGTGAAAGACAATGTCGCGAATCGGGATCTTGAACTCGGGTTGCTGAGGGGTACTTAATTCGACTGACTCGACCGATTGGGTGATAGATCCGCTATCTTGAGGCCCATAGACCGTCACCACCGCCTTCAGAATCTCCGCGACCTTCTCGTTCGTCTCAACCCCCTCAATACCTTTCTCCAGCAACGGAATAACCTCTTCCTCTGCCTGGTCGGACAGCGTGAAGTTCTCCACCCGTTCTTTCCGGCGCAGCGACATCAGGTCGTTATCGAGATCCTTACTGAATGCCCCATAGGCAAACCGGAAAAACTCAAAATGAAAGCCCTTAAAACCCTTGCCGAACATCTGCAGCTCGCACAAAAAACACAACTGCTGCAGCTTCACATCGCTGAGCAGCCCATGGGGCTCCGCACGATGCAGAACATAGAGTAAGAGGGCCCGGTCGACCGTAATCTGATTGGGTTTCCGCATACCGATAGTTGCTCGCTCCTTCAGCCTTTTTGAAGACCGCACTATAGGCAACGCCGGAGATCTTCGTCAATTCCTTCTCTCTGTGTCGCTCGCGCAAGGCACCCCTTGACCAGCTAGGTAGTTTCGTCTTTAATGAGACTCCAACGGAGGCCCGTCATGACAAATAAGCATGTGAAGGAGATGGAGGCCCTGAAGGAGCACCTGGGCAAGCATCAGCTCAAGCTCACCCGTCAGCGTGAATTGATTCTGAACGCTTTCCTCCGGCAAGAGCACATTACCGCGGAAGCCATGTATCACCAGCTGGCGAAGGCCGATCCTCATCTTGGACTCGCGACCATCTACCGAACGCTCAATCTGTTCTGCGATGCCGGCCTCGCTCAAGCCCGGCATTTCGGCTCTCAGACGAAATACGACAACGTCTCGCACAAGGGCCACCACGATCACCTCATCTGTACCGGCTGCGAGATGATCGTGGAATTTGAAAATGAGGAAATTGAGCGGCTCCAGGAAGAAGTGGCCACCCAGAACGGATTTACCATCAAGACCCACCGACTTGAACTCTACGGCCTCTGTTCTCGCTGCCGTCATTGACGCACCACATTTTTTTTAGTATAATTTTGAGACAGTTTATCAATTTCAATTTCATAAGGACCTACTCATGGCATTTCTATACTCCCTGCCCACATGGCGCCGGACGTTCCTCTCAGGTCTCTTTCTGCTCTTCGCCACCGGTCTCGTCGCCGGGTTCTTCGTACCCTCCGCCCCGGCCGCTGACAAACTCACAATCTACTCCGGGCGCTCTGAACGCCTCATCAAGCCGGTGCTCGACGCCTTTACCGCAAATACCGGCATTCAAATCGAACTGTTGTCATCCGGTACGACGGAATTGGTCAATCGGCTGAAGGCTGAAGGCGATCGCACGTCGGCAGATCTCCTGATCACCAACGACGCCGGGAGCTTGGAACTGGCCCGGTCAGCCGGCCTCCTCCACCCATTGAATATGCGGGAAATTGAACGAGCTATTCCGGCGCAGTTTCGCGCGCCGGATAATGCCTGGGTGGGGCTCTCCGGAAGATTCTGGATCGTGGTGTACAACCGCACGATGGTGCAGCCTGACCAAGTGAAGTCGCTCCTCAACCTCGCCGATCCGAAATGGAAAGATAAAATTGCGATTCCAAATTCAGGCAGTGAGTATTTACAAGCCGGCGTGTCGGTCATACTCGCCACCTATGGCGAGGAGAAGACCAGACAATTCCTGCAAGGTCTCAAGACCAACGCGGACACCCAGGTCTACCAGAAAAGCTCGCAGATCGTGGATGCCGTCGCCAAGGGGCAAATCGCGCTGGGTATCGTGAATCACTACTACGTGTACCGTCATCTGGCTGCTCAGCCAGAAGCACCGATCGCCGTGTTGATGCCGGATCAGCAAGAGGGCGGCATGGGGGCGATCATGAACGTCGCCGGTGTCGGTATCGTCAAGTCGACCAAACATTTGGATAGCGCGAAGCTGCTCGTGGAATTCCTGGTCGCCCAAGCGGGACAGAAATTGTTCGCGGATCTCGACAAGGAGTACCCCCTCCACCCGGACGTGAAGGCGGACCCCGCGCTCGTGGAGCGAAAAAGTTTCCGCGCGGCGCTGGTCCCCCTTGCCAAGCTGGCGGAACTGCGCGAACCGACTCTCACCCTGATCGAACAAGTGGGTCTCCGGTAGTTCGAAGAAACCCACCGTGAGCACGATTCGCCAACAACTTGCTTCACCGCTGCAACTCGCCGTCTTGGCGACTGCCGGAATCATCCTGCTGCCGCTCGGCTATGTCACCGCGCAAGCCCTCTCGGCCGACCCGGTCATCTGGGGCCGCTTGTGGTCAACCCGCATTCCCGAGCTGCTATTCAACACTATCTCGCTGGCTGCCAGCGTGGCGGTCATCACGCTGGTCTTGGGCGTCTCGACCGCCTGGCTGGTCACACGCGTGGAATTTCCCGGTCGCAGGCTGTGGGAAGGCGCTTTGGTCCTTCCGTTGGCGATGCCGACGTACGTGCTGGCCTATGTCTACTCCTACCTATTGGGATTCGGCGGCCCCGTCGAGCATCTCTGGCAACTGATAGCCGGTTCCCAGGCCAGAATCTTTTCTCCCCATAGTTATGCAGGTGCGACGCTCGTCATGGCGTTGGATACGTTTCCCTTCGTCTATCTCCTGAGCCGAAGTGCCCTTCTCAGCATGAACGTGTCGTTCGAAGAGGTGGCACGGGCTAGCGGCGTCTCCCGTCTCTCGACCCTCTGGCGCGTGACGCTGCCGCTGATGCGCCCCTCGATTGCCGCCGGAGTCGCGCTCGTTATCCTGTACGTCGTGTCGGACTTCGGTGCGGTTTCATTGCTTCGCTATCAGACGCTCACCTATGCCGTGTTCCAGCAGATGACCGGACGGTCCGACAATACCGCCGCGAGCATCTTGAGCCTCTTTCTGGTCGCGCTCGCGCTGATTTTCCTGATCACGGAACGGTGGTTCCGACAACGAAGCCGGTTTTATCAAACCACCGGCCGCTACCGGGCTCCGCAACGGCATCGCTATGGATGGCTCGGCACCCTTGCCGTCACCAGCTACCTCGGGCTGATCGTCGGCGCGGCCTTCGCACTCCCAGCCTCGCTATTGATTCAATGGAGCCTGTCGCCCGAAGCACAAGCGATACTCGACAACCGGTTTTTCGGTTTCGTCTGGAACAGCGCCATCCTGGCCGCCAGTGCCGCCACCGGCGGTGTGTTGATCGGCTTACCGATCGCCTACCTCGCCAGCCGCCGCCCGACCATGCTGAACCTGGGCTGCCTGCAAGCAGCCTACGCCGGCTATGTGCTCCCAGGACCGGTGGCGGCACTGGCCGTCCTCGTCCTCTTTACCAAACTGGCTCCGGTGTTCTATGGCTCGGTGCTGATCCTCATCGTGGCCTACGTGATCCACTTTCTCCCGGCCGGGCTCCAGTCGCTGGAGCCGGCGCTCCAGCACATTTCGCCGAATCTGGAAGAGGTCGCGCGCACGCTTGGCCTTGGAATGCGTGATACCTGGCGCCGGGTGACGCTGCCACTTGTTCGGAACGGGTTTGTCGTCGCCTGGGTCTTGATCTTCCTGCAAACAATGAAGGAATTACCTGCGACACTCTTGCTGCGACCGGTAGGATTCGACACCCTGGCCATTCGCGTCTGGATGGAAGCGAGCGAGGAGTATTTTCAACTCGCCGCTCCCTCCGCGCTCCTCATTGTCTTACTGAGTCTCCCGGCATTGGCCTTGTTAGTCTCGAAAGATTGGCGCGCCGCTTAAAGGAAGGAACTCCGTCTCAGTGACCTCAGACCATTCCACCGCACCAACCCCCTTCCTGGCAACCACACTCCAGGGCAACCTCTACTCACCGGCCTCCTCGGTCTTGGAACTGCGTTATGTTTCCTGCGCCTACGAAACCGGCCGTCCGGCGGTCCAGGAAATTTCGTTCGCCGCCAGGGAAGGGGAGATTCTCTGCCTGCTCGGCCCCTCTGGCTGCGGGAAGACGACGATTCTGCGGGCGATCGCCGGATTTGAACCGGTTCGCTCCGGCCAGATTTTCTTGTCAGGCAACCTCGTGTCGTCCCCGGACATGATGGTGCCTACAGAAAACCGGCACGTCGGCATGGTCTTTCAAGAGTATGCGCTGTTTCCCCACTTGCGTGTTCAAGACAACATCGCCTTCGGGCTCCGCCAACTCGCTCGGAGTGAGCGCGCCGCGCGAGTCCAGGAGATGCTGCGTCTCACAGGGTTGGAGGGATTCGAGCGGCGGTATCCCCATGAATTATCAGGCGGCCAGCAACAGCGGGTCGCGCTGGCTCGCGCCCTCGTCCAGAACCCCGTCGTGCTGCTGCTCGACGAGCCGTTCAGTAATTTGGACCCTGACATGGCTGGACGCATGCGCCAAGAGTTACACGACCTGTTACGCCGGACAAAGACGACGACCGTGCTCGTGACACACGACCATGACGAAGCGTTTGCCATGGCCGATCGGATCGCCGTCCTCAACCAAGGCCGTTTGGAGCAATTCGATACGCCGGAAATGATGTACCACATGCCGGCCACACCCTTCGTGGCCGACTTTGTCGGTCAGGCGGACTTCATTCCTGGAACCGTGTCCCAGGGCATGGTCCACACCGAACTGGGAGAGTTCCCCGACACGATTGAGTGTAAGGATGGCACCGCCGTGGTCGTCATGATTCGGCCGGACGACATTCACCTCGTCCCTACGGAAGGCGCCCGGTCGCGCGTTCTCTCGCGCCAATTCCACGGTTCGGAGAATCTGTACACGGTCAGCCTCCCCTCCGGTCAAATCGTCCATAGCAGCCAAGGCTCCACGAGCGTCTATCAGGCCGGCACGACGGTGGAACTCCGTGTCTTGGCGACCCATACCGTGCTCTTTCGGCGAGACGATTCCACCGGACAGGCGTCCTCGGCGGTTCGACCAATCGCACGAGAGCATTGACAGGCTTTTTCTCGATCTGGCATTGATAGACCCTCACAACGGTTCCCTGCACCACGATCCGTGAATCACTCAGAGAAAGTGAGGCCTCGTCCATGAACGCGTTACAAAACGTGGTCGATTACGGAATCATCGGACTTCTGTTGGTGCTCAGCGTCTGGACAGTAGCCATCGCGGTGGAGCGGTGGCTCTTTTACCGCCGTGTTGATCTCGCCCAGTACCCCAACAGCCTGGGATTGGAAATGGCTCTGACAAAACGCCTGGTGATCATTGGCACGGTGGCCGCGAACGCCCCATATATTGGCTTGCTGGGCACCGTGTTTGGTATCATGCTCACATTCCATACGATGGGCACCTCCGGCACCATGGCCGTCAATGCCATCATGATCGGGCTCAGCCTTGCACTGAAAGCCACAGCGGTCGGGCTGCTGGTCGCGATTCCCTGCGTCGTCATGAATAATGTGCTCCGACGAAAAGTGGCCGAGATCCTCGCCCTACATAAGGAACACCATGCAACGAGACATTGACCAAATCAACGTCATCCCCCTCGTGGACGTCATGTTGGTACTGTTGGTCATCGTACTGACCACCGCTACCTTTATCAGCAGCGGACAGATTCCGGTTAATCTGGCAAAAGCGAAAGAAGTCGGGGATCGCAAGGAAGCGCCCATCGTGATCACCCTGACTGCCGATGGCGCACTTTTTCTCAACGACCGTGCCATTCCCGAAGGAGGCCTCCAGGGTGCCCTGACGGCGGAACCACGAGGGTCTGCGGTCATCGTGCGGGCGGATAAAGTCACCTTGCTCGAACGATTCGTGTCCTTGGTGGATGAAGTGCGTGGGTTGGGGTTTCAACAAGTCAGCCTGGAGGTCATTCGACTGTGATCACTTCTGACCCACCTCGCGTCGGAGGCCAGAAGGACGCGCACGTCCAGGGCTGGCTCGTCTCCGTCCTCTTGCATGGCACAGTGGCTTTCGCAGCAATCCTACTTGTGAAGCAGATCCAACTCGTGCCGCAGAGCGAACCGTTCAAGTGGAACGTCGCCATGGTGTCGCCGACGCTGCCAGTGAAACCAACGACAGCACCCTCGAACCAGGTTCCGGCCTCGCCAGCTCCAGCGACGACCTCAGTTCCCTCTCCCCATGTGGAGCAGACTGCTCCATCGATTTCTGAGCGAACCGTCACCCCGGTGCTGACTAAGCCTTCCCCACCGCAACCAACGGCTCCCTCACAATCAGCAACTCACACAACACAACCAGCCAGGCCAAGCAGACATGAACCTATGGCACCGTTGGTCGCCGAGGCTACTTCCATTGTGAAACCGGCCGAAACACCGATGGCAGTCTCGGCAGAATCTGGTGCCATGACGGTACCAACGAGCGCACCATCCGCAACCCTCGGACAAGCCGCACAATCTGACCAGGCTCCGGCACCAACGCAGATGGCAGCCATCTCCCCGGCACAATCGGACGCACTTACTACGCGCGACTACGGGTGGCTCTCTGAAGCGATTTTACGTCGTGTGGAAGAAATGAAACGCTACCCCCCTTCAGCTCGGGTGGATCGAGCCGAGGGAAAAGTCGTGGTGAAAGCCGTGATCAACGAGGACGGGAGCATCGGCGAGGTGGGAGTCTTTCAGAGTTCTGGGCACCCAGGTCTCGACGAGGCAGCTGTTGAAACCATGCGGCAAGCAGCCCCGTTCCACTTACCCCGTCCATTGGGACAACCGCGCATGACGATCAAGATACCGATGAGCTATCGATTGGACCGCTAGCCCGAAGCGAGAACGGGACGTATCCAGCTAGGGTAGTCGAATTCGCTGCTTCAAGCCTGAGGACACCAGCAGGCGACCTCCCGCATCGACAATAATGGCCTCGACATCAGGCAGCTGTTCGATGAGTTCCATTCCACGCTCCGGTCCCATCACAAAGATGCCCGTATCGAGTCCATCGGCCCAGACCCCTTCACGGGCAATCACCGTGACCGCCTGACAACTGCGCGCCGGTTGGAGCGTGCGCGGATCGAGAATATGATGATATCGGACCCCATTCCGCTCGAAGAACCGTTCATAATCCCCCGCGGTAGAAATAGCTTCGTCCTGCAAATCAATCCACGCTAGCACTGCTCCATCCTGTCGTGGATGTTGAACGCCGACGGGAAACATCTTCCCCTCCGGCAACCGGCCAAATGTTTTGATATCCCCTGACAGAGCCACAATTCCAGCTGTGGCACCTGCTTTCCGTAACGCCTCGACGGCTTGATCTGCCGCGTAACCCTTGCCGATTCCCCCTACATCGATCCGCATCCCTGTTTTCACAAGAAAGATCGTCTGTTCCCGTACGTTGGCATGAACCGACATCAGATCGACCAAGGGACGGAGAACATCCAACTCAGCTTCTGTCGGTATGCGTTGGCCTTCGGTCACACGCCACGCATCTACTGCTGGGCCAATGGCAATATTGAATCCTCCATCGGTCATCTCCGCGGCCTGAACCGCGCGTTGGACGACCGTCAACGTTTCGAGGCTCACATGGACCGGCAGGATCCCCGCCGCGGCATTCACGCGAGAAAGCTCGCTCGTTGGAATCCAGGTGCTCAGGAGCTCTTCCAGACGACGGATCTCGGCAAACCCGGCGGTCGCCGCAGCCTGGGCGACAGACTCACTCCGTGCCACCGCCGTAATCTTAACCAACGTGCCCATCTGCATCTGGGCCCTCGTAACAACGGCCGATTCCTGACCAGTGGCTCCCCCCACACATCCAACGAAGGCGCTACACAGCAGCGCCAGGAGGCACGTCTGGACATGAAATAAATGATCCGGCAGTTTGGGGTACATGGGCTTTCTTTCTCTACTAATCAGGCAACGGATTATAGGACACCCTAAAGATTAGTGCACTTCTTCCACACGAAAATAAGCACCTTCGTCCCAACTTGACAATCTGCCTTCGAATGAGATATTAATAATCGTTCTCAATTTCATTTGGACGAATAAATCTCCCACAATGGTTAGCCCGACGTCTCCTAATAAAAACTCCGCCGATAGCGGCGAGGCCCGCTGCGAGTGCGGTCAACTGATCGCCAAGGTGCAGCATCAAGGGTTGGAGCTCAAGTGCAAGCGCTGCAAACGCATTGTTGTCATCCCCTTCCCATCAATCGAAGGATGGGGCACCGTTGCCTCATGAATCGTTTCATGAAAGGAGGCATTCGAAGCATCGACGCGCAGTTCCTTTGCGCGGACTCTTCATTTCTTCAAGAAGGCCAGAGACCATTGAGTCCCGAGTCAGACCACAACCATCTCACTCACCGTGGAGGATACCGATGAATATCAGGTCAATCCTCGGGGCTCTCGTGATTACAGCGTTGCCGTTTACTTCGGTTTGGGCTGAGAACATGACCCCAGAGAACATTCAGAAGTTAGTAGATGAAGCGGTAACGAAGCGGCTGCTGGAACATGAACGCCGCGATAGCCCCGTGGAAAGAGCCATAGAACAGAAAGAGGGGCAGCCTGAAGCCGTTCAGTATCCCACTCCAACCGGACCAATGACTGATATCAGAGTTGAGCGTAAAGGAGAGGAGAAAGTCCAGTTAGGCTTCGGGTCAACGGGATCAGGCAAACTCGTCTACGCCAAGCCATTCTTGAGCGCGCCGAAAGCCATCGTTGGTGGTTACGTCGACGTCATGTACAACAATCTGTCGCGTCAAAACTTGGACAACCCCAGCCGCCACTCGTTCGGTCAACAACGGTTGGTGCCTTTTATCTATGCGGATATCACCGAGCACGTGAAGTTCGCGGCGGAACTCGAGTTCGAGCGAGGCGGGACAAATGCTGCACAAAATGATGGCTCCATGACAATTGAGTTCGCCCAAATAGACTACCTGGTCAACGAGGCTATCAACGCCCGTGCCGGTATCCTCCTGATGCCGGTCGGCAAGTTCAACTTGCTGCACGATTCCCCATTGAACGACCTAGTCGATCGGCCGATGGTGTCCAGGATTATCATCCCCAGTACCTGGTTCGAAGCTGGGGCCGGCATCTACGGCAGCCTCTATCCTTCTTCCCAGTCCAAGCTGGACTATGAAGTCTACGCGGTCAACGGCATGAGCCAGACCGCAGGCGGAATCACCGATGCAGGAGTGCGAAGCGCGCGCGGCAGCGTCTCCCGGGACCGTGATGATAACAAGGCCGTTGTGGGCCGCGTCGCCTTCAGCCCGATGCTGGGCATCGAAGTCGCAGGGTCTGGTTTTCATGGCACATACAAACCGTCAACGGCGACGGTCGGGACCGGGCGCATCAGCATATTCGCCCTCGACTGGACGCTTCAGAAAGGCCCATTTGAAATCATTGGAGAGTCTGCCTGGTCTCGAATCAGCAACAACAATGCGACCAGCGTCCCGGGAAGCGGGATCGGGCCAGCAGGGATGCGAGGCTACTACATTCAGGGGAACTATCACTTCATGCCTGAATTCCTGAAAAAATGGGCGCCCAGCCACTTCACGGATGCCTCAACCTTCACTGCAGTTGTACGCTGGGAGCAGGTGGATACAGACACCGACGACCGCACTCGGATCGCGTCGAATACTGTTGGGAATCGAAGGGAGTTGGAACGGCTGACGCTCGGGTTGAACTTCCGACCGATCGAAGACACCGTATTCAAATTCGACTGGCAATTCAACACCCAAAAGAATGCCCAAGGTCTGGTGAACGGCGGAGATTTCTCCGGCGCAAATAACCCGCTGAATGGAAACGGGTTCTTGGTTCAAGCTGCGACGTACTTCTAGATAACCAGTCAGGTGCTTCCCGCCATGGCGGGAAGCACCTGAAAACAAGCAGGACTGTTACGAATGTATCTTCGCTACCTCAGTCTTTTTCTGATACTACTACTCCTGACTGCCTGCTCGTCCCTGGGTGGCATGCAGCAACGATTTGCCGTCTGCAGCTACGACCATGCCTGGGAAGCCTCCCTTGAGGCAGTAAAAGATCGCGCGATCAACTCCAAAGATAAGGATACAGGCCTGATCGTGACCGGCTGGCTGGAAATCACGATGCCGGGACGGACCTTTGGTGCCTTCCAACGGGAATTGGCGGATAGCAAAGATCGGTCTCGTATCACTCTTACAGTGAAACGGCTCGACGACGTGACAAAGATCAGCTTTATAGAAGAGCGCCAACGGTGGGCATTCCGAGGCGGCTCTCGCCTCTTTGGCTGGGCCTCGACAGACCCTTCTGAAGAAGTTATGCGCGATGTCCAAAGCCGCCTCGATAGCAAATTAAAGGAGCATGGGTGTTCACTCACGTGAGATGCACAACTCTGCTGCTGTCGATCGGCTTGATACTCGCCACTGACGTGTTCGCCACCGAGCGTATCTGGGATAGCGAACTCAAGCGCTACCTGACGGAACAAGAAATGTCGATGGCCGAAGTCTTCCTCACTGAGGAAGAGGCGCTCAAACTGATGTTTCCAAAATCCGAGCGCATCAAAAAAGAGCTTCTGCGAGTTTCCACGGATAGGAAAGCGGCGATTGAGGAACGTATTGGATGGAAATTCCCCGAAGATGCCTTTGAGGTCTACATCGGCGAGACTGGCACACAGGTCGATGGCTACGCCCTCGTGCAGAACACCATCGGCAAACACAAGCCGATGACGTACATGGTCGGCGTCGACAATCGCGGCCGAGTCTCCAACATCGAACTCCTGGTTTTTCGTGAGGCCCGTGGCAGCGAAGTCAGACGGAAGCGTTTCAATGCTCAATACGAGGGCAAAACCGTTTTGGACCCGATCCGCATCAACAAGGACATCATCAATATCAGTGGCGCCACCATGTCGGTTCGCTCTATTAGTGCCGGGATCAAGCGAGCCCTCGTCCTCGTCGATGAATTCTATTTAAAACCTGCGGGGTTCGGGAGCGATACTGTGGCCACAAAGAAATCTGAGCAGGGAATCTTCGGCTCCATCTTCGGAAACTAACAGGATCAGACGACCTTCTCAACCATGCGTAACTTCAACACCCGCTTCCGTCTCCGTGACTCAGATCGGCACATCCGCTTGGTCTACACTTTTTTTCTCCTCTTAATGCTGGCTGGCTTTACCTTTTCCTTCTTCTGGGCCCACAGCATGACAGGGCTGTCACCACAAGGAATCGCCAATCACTACCGGGGGTCTGATGCCACATTCGGCGAGCCGATGTCGTTCAGAGAGCTGGCTGAAATCACCCACTTCCACCTCTTTACGATGCCAGTCGTATTCATGATTCTCGTGCATGTGCTCTATCTCACCAACGCCAGCAGCAGGCTGAAAGTCATCACGACCTGGATCTCATTCGGTGGGGTGATGTTGGATCTGGTATCTCCCTGGCTTATCAGTTATGTCTCTTCCCTATTCGTCTTAACCATGCTGACGGGCGATACCCTCATGACAGTGGGGTTTCTCATCATGATGGTCATCCCTCTCTACGAAATGTGGGTCTTGAAACAGCCGCTGATGGCAGGAAAACACGGGGAAAATGTGTGAGCTAGCAGACGTTATATGGTAGGCACTCGATGTCAGAGACTTTCCTTCCGAGACTAATCTTCCTCTGATACCCCTTTCCTTCTATGCTGTGATCAGACGAGAGACGCAATGTCGTGCGGCTCAGAGTCAACGGTGCTCGTGAGCGGCGGGTAATGCTGAACAGGACTGGCACCTACGCCCCCTCTTTCTTAATCTGCTCCGCCAGGTAGTTTTCCAACCCGACCTGCTTGATGGTTTCCGTCTGCGTTTCGATCCAATCGATGTGCGCATCGACATCCTTCGCCATATCTTCGAACATATGCCGCGTGGTGAAGTCGGTCACCTTCGTGCAATGCACCACGCCGTCGTTTAGCAAGGTGAGCATTTCTTGTTCGGCTTTCAAATCCAGCTTCAACTGCTCAAGAACAGTTTCTCCCACCTGCACAGCATTCATGCGTTGCACGTTCGGCACACCATCCAGATAGAGAATGTGGCCGATGAGCTCATCGGCATCTTTCATCTCAGCGATGCTCCGCTCTCGTACTTTGTAATGGAGTCGTTCATAGCCCCAGTTCTCACACATCTTGGCATGGACAAAGTACTGGTTGATTGCCGTCAGATCTGCGGTCAGGATCTTATTGAGGATGTTGACGACGCCCTCTTTCGCTTTCATGGGTTTTCCCCTTTCTCAAGTTGGTGGATAGGCCCTCGCGCAAGAGGCACATTCGTGTCGCGGACCACTTGTTTAATTATCAACACCGCGGCACAATTCGTCAACTCCTCAGTTGAGTCTCGTGAGGCTCGTATGCTTCTCGTCGTTGACACTGGTTCTCAATCTCGCGGAAAACTGGACACGGACATCGGAGAACCTTCTCCGAAATCGTTTGAGTTGACAGGGTGAAGGCAGAAGGAACGGATGTACGGAAGGGGACCGCTTAGCCTGCTTCGCGGTAGCCGCACTCCTCGCTACGGCATTGGACGCTGCGGCCAACTTGCTTGCTGACTTTTTCAATGAGGAACGGGGCGCTGCAGGTGGGGCAGGCCTTGTTGATCGGACGATCCCATAGGGCATATTCACAAGCCGGATACTTACTGCAAGCAAAGAACGAACGTCCTTTTCTCGTGCGCTTCTGGACGAGATCACCGCCACAGTCTGGCTGAGGGCACTTCACACCCAGCGCGAGCGGCTTGGTGGTCTTGCACTCCGGATAGGCGGAACAGGCGATGAACTTTCCAAACCGCCCGGTCTTCACCACCATCGGACTGCTGCATTTCTCGCACTTCTCATCCGTCGTCAACTCAATCTTCGGGACAATTTTAATGGTGCCATCCTCGAGCTTCTCAAAGTTCTGCGTGTTCTTGCAGGGAGGCTTCTCCTTGTACGCAGGACAGGCGAGAAACTTGCCGTTACGTCCCCATTTAATCTCCATCATTCGGCCGCACTTCTCGCAGGGAATATCCGTCGGTGGCTCTATCGTGTCCTTGGGGCCAGGAATGGACTTCGCCTTCTCCAAGTCCGTCGCGAAAGTCCCGTAAAATTCACGCACCGCCGTCACCCACGGCTTGTTGCCTTCTTCGACCTCGTCCAACTCCTCTTCCATGTGCGAGGTGAAGTCGACGTTGATCAAGTCAGGAAATCCCTTCATCAGAAAATCGTTCACGGTCCGCCCTGTTTCGGTGGGAGCGAACCGTCCCTCCACTTTCTCGGCATATTTGCGATCTTGAATCGTCGAAATGATACTCGCGTAGGTGGAGGGACGGCCGATGCCTTTTTCTTCCAATTCCTTGATCAGCAAGGCTTCGTTATACCGAGGCGGAGGCTGGGTGAAGTGTTGTTTCGAGAGCACGCCGGGGACCGTCTGTCCTTCCTGGGATACGAGCCGAAGCCGCTCTCCCTCGCTGAGCAGAGGCAGCTGACGCTCGGCCTCATCCTCGACCTCCTGTTCGCTCTTTTGTTTCTGCGCGAAGAGTTCCTTGTCGATCCCCTCCATGTAGACAATCGTATGGCCGGGAAACTTCACCACGGTGCCGGTTGATCGGAAAATAAATTTCTCGTTCGTCTTCACGGGACTCGACTCCACGCGCGTCACGTCGAAGATCGCAGGAACCATCTGCGAGGCAATAAACCGATTCCAAATCAACTGGTACAGCTTATGGACGTCCGGCTCTAAGTACTGTCTGATAGACTCCGGGTCGCGTGACGCTGACGTGGGACGAATTGCCTCGTGCGCTTCTTGCGCCGCTTTCTGAGTCTTGTATACGTTCGGCGTGGCGGGCAAGTATTCTGCGCCAAACCGTTCCTGGATCACCTCACGCGCTTCTGTCATCGCCTCGTTAGAAATGCGTGGGGAATCCGTCCTCATGTAGGTAATGAGACCGGTCTGACCTTCCGCCCCGATTTCTATCCCTTCGTATAGTTTCTGCGCCAGGGTCATTGTTTTCTTCGATGAGAAATGCAGCTTGCGCGCCGCCTCCTGTTGGAGCCGGCTGGTGATGAAGGGTGCAACAGGATTTCGTCTCTTTTCTTTTCGTTCAATCGAGTCAACGACAAACTCTTTCCCTTGAATGGCATAGACGATGCGCTGCGCATCGGTCTCTGTCGCAATCGATGCGTCCTGCCCGTTGATACTGTGCAGCTTGGCTTCGAACGGAGGGGGGTTGGTCCCCGACAGCATCACCGCAATCGACCAGTACTCTTCCGCGCGAAACGCTTCTCGTTCCTGCTCCCGTTCGCATATCAATCGCATCGCCACGGACTGGACCCGGCCCATGCTGAGTCCGCGGCGCACCTTGGTCCAGAGTAATTGGCTGCCTTGGTATCCGACAATCCGGTCAAGCACCCGGCGGGCCTGCTGCGCATTCACCAACTTCATATCGACCTGCCCCGGCGATTGCAGCGCGCGCTTGATGGCCGATTCCGTGATTTCGTTGAATAGCACCCGGAAGACCTTGCCCTCTGTTTGTTTCTTGGATTTGGACTTGGATTTGGGTTTACCAAGCAGTTCCTGCTCGAGGTGCCACGCGATGGCTTCACCTTCTCGGTCAGGGTCCGGCGCAAGGAACACCTTGTCAGCCTCTTCTGCCTTTTTCTTAATCTCCGCTAATACCTTGGATTTTCCCTTGATCGTCACATATTGCGGCTCGAAATCATGTTCCAGGTCAACGCCCAGCTTGCTGGTGGGAAGATCCTTAATATGTCCGACTGAGGCCATGACGGTATAACCACGCCCCAGATACTTGCTGATGGTGCGTGCTTTCGTCGGGGACTCGACAATAATGAGTGCCTTGGCCATGAAGACTCCGGTTCGCTACGAGGGTTTCCCCTCTCATCCGTATCAAATAATACACATCTGTGCAACTGTTCGACGATTACGCTCGAAGGTAGCGTTGTCCCGGCAGCTGTCTGACTCGCTGTCGAAGCTCCAGGGACAAAAGCGAGGCCATCACGGTGGACACCGACAACCCTGTGGTGACAATCACGTCGTCCGCTGTGAGCGGGTCATACGAAAGGATATCATACACCATCTGATCTTCATTGCCCAACTGATCGCCGCGTTCGTTCTTCTCTCGAGAAGGTTGCAAGCGCAAGCGCAGCGCCGATTCCAATTGCGGCATGACTGCGTCGATGACATCCTGCGCGCACTCGATCAAAGCCGCGCCTTCTTTGAGCAGCGCGTTCGTCCCACGACTGGTGGTTTCCTTCACAAAGCCAGGAACCGCAAAGACCTCTCGGCCCTGCTCAGCGGCCAGTCTTGCGGTAATCAACGATCCGCTGCTGATAGCAGCCTCTGTGACAATCACGCCCAGGGACAACCCGCTGATGATCCGATTCCGTCGAGGAAAGTGATGGCTGTGGGGTGGCGCACCTATCGGCACCTCTGACAGAATCGCTCCCCGCTCCTCGATCTGTCGACGTAACCGCTCATGTTCCGGCGGATAGGTCTGATCGATCCCGCAACCCAGCACCGCAATAGTGCGCCCCTGCGCGGCCAGCGCGCCTCGATGAGCCGCCGCATCAACCCCTCGGGCAAGTCCACTTACCACCGTCATGCCCGCTCCCGCCAAGTCGTGGCTCAACTCTTCGGTCATGGCACGCCCGGCTGCCGTCGCACGCCGTGCACCCACGATGGCCACCGCCAGATCATCCTGTTCAGTCAATGCGCCTGTGATGTACAAGAGCGGCGGAGGGTCCGCAACCATCTTCAGTCGCGTGGGATAGGTAGGATCCAATACGCTCCGAACTTCAATGCGCCCACGCTCGATCGCATTGAGTTCCCGCTCGAGGCTCCGACAGGCAGAGCTCTCAGGCCCGCGTCGTATCGCATCTGCCAGCTGCGGGCTGCATCCACTCCCAATCAACTCATCACGAGAGGCACGCAGGACCGCTTCGGGAGAGTGCCAGGCGCGAACTAACCGAAGCACCGTCAGGTCTCCCACTCCACCGATCGCCCGCAGGCGGAGCCAAGACTCTAACACCGGTCTTGTCATGGGCTGACCGGAGGAAGGACCCGCTACCTCAGCAGAGGAATCCGTACCTACAGGCTGGCTGAAGGGCTGCATAGGTCTCGTCGCACAAGGGTTACAATCTCTAGCAGCATGTGGAAAAACTCGGTATTTGTGCGAAACAATGCCATGATAATACGTAGGGTGATGCTACTGAATAGTCAGCAGGATGCTCAAAAAGGCCGTCCAGCAAGGCCGCAGCGAGCGAAGAGGCGAGGCGTACGCTGCGGTACGTTGAGCCTCTGAGCGAAGCGAGAACGAAGCTGGCGGACTTTTTCAGCATCCTGCTAGAGCACCGCTAGATCGTACTGTTCCAAATGTAAGTGTTCGTCCGGCATGACGATGATTTTAGCAGCACACTCGCGTTCCACGGCCTCAAGACCTTGGCGCTCTTCATCTTGCAGCAGCCCAACGACCGAGGGATGGGCACCGATGACGATCCGCTGCGGCTCGGGACTGCTGCCGATCCGACGGACATCGCGGAATATCTCATAGACCACCGTGGTCGGAGACTTCGTATAGCCACGCCCTTCGCAATAGTGACAGGGCTCAGAAAGCGAACGCAGAAGGTCCTCCCTCACCCGTTCACGAGAAATCTCGATCAGCCCCAGGTCAGAGATTTTTGATACTCTGGTGCGGGCCTTGTCGGTTGACATCGCATCGAGCAACGCGTGGTACACCTTGTCACGATTCTTCTCTCGCTCCATGTCGATGAAATCGACGATGATGATTCCGCCAATCCCGCGCAACTTCATCTGATAGGCCACTTCTTTCGCCGCCTCCAGATTGTTCCGGAGAATGGTCTCCTCCTGATCGCGCTTCCCCACAAACCGTCCGGTGTTGACATCGATGACGGTCATCGCTTCCGTATGATCGATCACGAGATGCCCGCCGGACTTGAGCCAGACTTTGCGGCTGAGGGCCCGCGCCATCTCCTGTTCCACTCCCAGATGATCGAAGAGACTTTCATCTTTGTCGTACAAATGAATGCGTGACGTTTGTTCCGGCGAGAATCGCTGCACGAAGTCCCTGACCGCCTGGTACTCCTCACGCGAGTCGATCCATAACCGATCGACTTTCTTCCCGAAGAGATCGCGCACAACGCGGAAACTCAGGCTCAAGTCGGCGTGAAGCAATGCCGGTGCCCCCTTCTGCTCACGCTTCGCCAGGATGTCCTGCCAGAGCACGTGTAAAAAGTCGACGTCGGATCGCAGCTCATCTTCTTTGACCCCTTCGCTCACCGTACGGACAATGTATCCACAGCCTGGATGCCGGACTCGCTTCATAATGTCCTTGAGCCGAGCCCGCTCCTCGTCACGAGCGATGCGGCGTGACACACCGATATGTTCCACGTTGGGCATGAACACGAGATACCGACCTGGGAGCGACACATAGGTCGTAACCCGCGAGCCTTTCGTGCCGATAGGCCCTTTGGAGATCTGCACCATCAGCTCTTGCCCTTCACTCAGCAACTGCTCAATCGGCTTGGAGCTTTGGCGCCGGGGGCCCAGCATATCCCCATCCTTATCGGCATCCTTGTCGTCCTCATCCACATCGACGAGCGTGTCGCCCGGCTCGGAGTCCAACGACAAATCCGACACGTGCATGAAGGCCGCCTTCGCGAGACCGATATCCACAAATGCCGCCTGCATGCCAGGCAACACTTTCGCCACTTTTCCTTTATAAATGTTCCCGACGAAGTCCTTGTGCTTCGCACGATCCCCGAAGAGATCCGTGACGACTCCGCCATCCAATACCGCAACGCGAGTTTCTTCGCGTGCGACTGTAATCGCAATTTCTATTCCCATACCGACTCCTTCCGTTCAGTAGAACCGTCGCACCGACGTGCAGGACGAACGCGGGGAATCCCCAGGTTTCGGCCTCCACTCGACTGCTCGTCGGTCCGACGGTTTGCACCATTAAATAAAACCTCTTGCCTCAATCCCGATTCGCTCGAGACTGTGCGATCGCCCTCTCACTAAAAAAAACTCAATCGGCGGCGTTTGACATTCAAGAGCAGGCCCAGCGACGCCATCGTCATAATCGTCGCACTCCCGCCATAACTCATCAGCGGTAGGGGAATTCCCACGATGGGGAACATGCCTACTGTCATGCCGATATTGATCACGACGCAAAAACACAACATGCAGAGGATGCCGACCGCCAACAGTGCTCCGAGCTGATCCTTCGCGCGCGCCACAATTTCCAACGACAGCCAGATCAACCCGACAAACAATAGCAAGAGAGCCAGCACTCCGAGAAATCCCCATTCCTCTGCAAACACAGAAAAGACAAAGTCGGTATGCCCCTCAGGCAAAAACTTCAATTGGCTTTGCGTCCCTCCGTAGAGCCCCTTTCCCGTTAACTCTCCCGCTCCGATGGCAATCCGCGATTGGAGAGCATGGTATCCCTTGCCTCCGGGATCGTAGACCGGATCGACAAACGTCATAATGCGCTGCCGCTGATAATCATGCAATGACCCCCACATCATCTCCCAGGCGAAGGGGAACAGCATCAGTGAAAACAGGAGGATGACACCCAACGCCTTCGACCGCATGCCCACCATCAGCAACATCGCGGCATAGACCGCCAAGAAGCTCAATCCGCTCCCGAGATCCGGCTGCTTCAGGATCAGGAGCAGCCCAGGCAATACCAACAGCCCCGGGAGCACCACTCGTTGGAGCCAGCCCACCCGCGGCGCCTCCGAATAATAGTGCGCCAAGGTCAGAATGAGGATCAGCTTTGCGAATTCCGATGGCTGGAAGGCAAATGGTCCCATCGGAATCCATCGTTGCGCCCCTCGGCTGCTCTTGCCTTCAAACAGCACGACGACTAATAAGATTAAGATAATCACATAGGCTGGATACGCTAACCGCGCGATTCGATGATAGTCTGAGAGCCACATGACCAGAAACGCGACCGTGCCGAGCACAATCCACACGATCTGTTTGGCATAAAACGGGAACGCGACCCCTTGGTCATGCGTCACGCTATAAATCGACAGGACGCCGACCCCCAGGATGACAACGATCAGTCCGATAAAACGGAAATCGAAACTGTCGAAGCCACGGCTATTAATCACCCGGTCGATCATCTCGTTCCCTTTTTCCGGCATCCCCTTCCCGCGCAACAGCACCATCCGTCACACCGGAAGGAATGGGGAGATCCAATTTCACATAGGTCTCGATCAGCTCTTTGGCGAGGGGCGCCGAGGCAGAACCCCCATGACCCATATGTTCACCCAGTACCGCAACGGCGATGGTCGGCGCTTCGACCGGAGCGAAGGCGACAAACCAGGCATGATCGCGGAACTTCTTCGGAATATCTTTCTCTGGACCAGCGCGCAAAGCCATCGTCTGGGCCGTACCGGTCTTCCCGGCAATCGTCACCAGCGCCGACTGCGCCCTCGTGCCCGTCCCCTCTTTGACCACCCCGGCCAGTGCCTCTTTAATTAGCGGTAAGATCCCAGGCCTCAGATTCAACGTGCGCTTGGGAACCGCGGGCCTTTGCTGTAGTTCTCCAGTCGCTCGATCCATCACTGCCTGGACCAATCGCGGACGGAACGTGACGCCGTCGTTTGCGACGGTGCCGATCAAGCTCGCCATCTGCAACGGGGTCACATTTACATAGCCCTGTCCGATTGATGCCGAGATCGTTTCACCCGGCAGCCACGCCTCATTCTTGGCCTTTTTTTTCCACGCCTCGGAAGGCACGATCCCAACCCGTTCAGACGGCAGCTCTATCCCCGTTGCCTCTCCCAACCCAAACTGATGGGCAAAGGAGGCGATCGTCTCGATCCCCATCCGCTGCCCGACGGTGTAGAAATAGACGTCGCACGATTGCACGAGCGCGTGCCGGAGATCCACCGGTCCATGCCCCCCGGCTTTCCAGTCATGATACACGCGGCGACCGAACTGATATCCTCCATTGCAGTAGATGGATGTCGATGGAGTCACGGTCTTGGTTTCCAACGCGGCAGCGGCCATCATCACTTTGAAGACCGAACCGGGCGGGTACTGCCCTTGCGAGGCTCGATTGTTCAAGGGGCGCCCCTCGTCTTGCACGATCTCGGCCCATTGTTTCGGTGTGAGCTCCCGCGAGAGAATGTTCGGATCGAAGCCAGGGCGGCTGGCCATGGCAAGCACGTCCCCTGTCCTCGGATCAAGCGCGACAATCGCGCCCGTTTCCGCCCCCAACAGTTTTTCAGCCACTTTTTGCAGCCGCGCATCGATCGTGAGGTACAAATTGTCACCGGCATGGGCCTGCTCCACAACCACGGTTCGTTTTTCATGACCTACCGCATCGACTTCTATACTTTTCTGCCCGGCCTGACCACGCACGAGCTGATCGAAAAATTTCTCCACGCCATATTGCCCGACAATGCTACCCTGGTGGAGGTCGGCAAATTCAGGTTTCTCTAACTGCTCGGGCGACACTTCCCCGACATAGCCCAACAGATGCGAGGCCGTCACCCCGCCAGGATAGTTTCGCTGCGATTCGACTTGCACCATCACGCCGGGCAAGTCCAGACGGTGCGACTCGACCAATGTCGCTTCTCGAAGGGTTAAGCGATCCTTTACTTTACGTGGCAATTGCTTACTACCGCGAGCCGTGAGCTTGTTCCTGACGAGCGCAGCATCTAACCCCAAGAGATTGCTGAGCTGCTCGATGAGCAAGTCGCGATCTTTGACGTCCTCGAGTGAGACGTAGAGCGTGAAGCTGGGCACATTATTCGCCAACAACACCCCGTTGCGATCGTAGATAAGCCCTCGAGCCGGCTCCATGATGACGGAACGTGTCCGATTGTTCGCGGAGAGATCGCGGTAGTAGGGCCCCTCTCGAATCTGCAAGTGCCAGAGCCGCAGACCCAATAACGCCACGACGAGCAACAAGCCGACGCGGAGAATGATCAATCGGCGTTGGAGTTCCCCAAGTTCAGAATCGTGCAGACCAGCTGTTGCCATAGGTCACAATCAATATTCCGCCACACCCGTCACAGACCTGCTACTCGGTCCTCAGGCGGGTGACATGAAACCGTTGAGAGAGCAGCCAATAGAGCCCCGCCCCCACCGCCCCGTCTAAACACGCCTGCGGAAGGACGATCGACTCGACCATCCACCACATCTGGGACACGTCGAGATGCTCGAAATTCATCGCGGCAAACAGCCCGCTCGCCAACGATACCAGCAGCAGCCCCACTCCCAGTGAGATCGACGTCACCTGCGACACCTGCCGCCCCAGGAATCCTGCCAAGAGCCCAACACCTCCGTTCGTGAGGAGACTGAACCAGAGTTCGCCGGCTGAGAATAGACTCAGGACCCATCCGATCGCGAGCCCCACGAGAAGGCCTTCCAGTTCGCCGGCAAAAAGCCCGACAAGCGCGGCGGCCACAAGCCCCAAATCCGGCTTGATATTCCACACGCTCAGATGTGGCAGCAGCGTCGTTTGCAGAGGGACGAGCAGCAGCACGAGGATCAGATAGAAAAGGAACTTCATGGTAACGGCTTCCCGAGTAGATCCGCGCCCGCCTCGGCTTTTGTGGACTGTCCGTACGACGTCTGAATCACCAACACTTCTTCCACACGATCAACGTCGACTTCCGGCATGAGTTCGGCGGACTGAAAGAGGGCGCCTTCCTGTTTATCAATGTGGGTGATCGTACCGATCATGAGCCCACGGGGAAAACCTCCAACAAGGCCCGAGGTCACAACCCGATCACCGTCTCGGAGCGTCGACAACAACGGAATATACTTCATCTGGGCCAGCCCTGGTTGAGTCCCTTCCACAATACCTTCGTCTCTCGTCCGCTGAATGAGACCGGCGATAGCGTTGTTCGGATCAGTCACCAAGAGCACCACCGAAGACGCCCCTGTCGTTTTCACGACGCGCCCGACGACACCAGCGGGCGTGATCACTCCCATGTCCGGCTGGATCCCGTCACTCTCGCCCTTATTGAGGATGATGGCACGATATCGGTTCGTGGTATCACGCCCGATGACTTGAGCGGCTACCATCGTGGGGAGCGCCTGCTCCTTAAACTGCAGCAAGGCCTTCAATCGTTCTGTCGCGGCGGCGGACTCACGCAGCTGACTTTGTTGCCCGCGCAACCACTCAATTTCTTTCCGTAGTTGTTGGTTTTCTTCCCGGACCCCTTGCAACGCCACGTACTGTTCCCAGCGATCAGCAATGCTCGCATCGATGGACGCGATGGCTTCGAGCGGAATACGCACGACCTGTCCCACCGGCCCATCCAGATACTGCAAGAGTCCTTGGATTTGACTGGGAAGCAGAAAAAGAGCCACCAGCAGGAGAGCAAAAAAGGCAAGCGCCAGGCGTCTGGTACCGTAGGGAGAACGAGAGTGAGCCATCCACATAAGGGAGTTAGGGATGGAACCTTATCGGTAGGTATTGGCCTGAGACATCACCGACACTTTGGCGAGCAGATCCAACTCATCGAGGATTTTCCCGACCCCCAAGACTACGGAGGT
Source organism: Nitrospiraceae bacterium (assembly GCA_016650275.1). Classification (GTDB taxonomy): domain Bacteria; phylum Nitrospirota; class Nitrospiria; order Nitrospirales; family Nitrospiraceae; genus Palsa-1315. The sequence goes on from JAENWB010000137.1 coordinate 27,381, forward strand.
CAGGGGATCATCCACGGTGATGATCGGCAGATTCGTCTCCTCCCGAAAGCGCGTATCCATGCCCTTCAGCAAAGATCCTCCGCCCGTGAGTACAACGCCACGATCAATAATGTCGCCCGCCAACTCTGGCGGGGTATTCTCCAGTGCCACTTTAATCGCGTTGACGATTGTCCCGATCGGTTCCTGCAGCGCTTCCCTGATTTCTGCGTCATCCACCACCAACGTACGGGGAATACCGGAAATCAAGTCACGCCCCTTGATCATCATAGTCTTGCGTTCCTCAAAGGGATAGGCGGATCCGATTTCGAACTTGACCCGCTCCGCCATATGTTCACCGATGAGGAGATTATACTTCTTCTTAATGTAATTCATGATCGCATCGTCCATGCGATCGCCCGCGACCTTGACGGACTCGCTATAGACGATTCCGCCGAGAGAAATGACGGCGATATCGGTCGTGCCACCGCCGATATCGACCACCATGTTGCCGGAGGGTTCGGTGATCGGAAGACCGGCGCCAATGGCTGCGGCCACTGGTTCTTCGATCAGATACACTTCTCGGGCGCCGGCTAATTCGGCCGAGTCTCGAACGGCCCGCTGCTCCACCTGCGTAATACGCGACGGCACACCGATGATGATGCGCGGACGCACAAACGCGCTGCGGTTGTGCGCTTTCTGAATGAACCGCTTCAACATCTGCTCTGCCATTTCGAAATCGGCGATCACGCCTTCTTTCATGGGCCGCACCGCAATGATGTTGCCCGGCGTACGTCCCAACATTCTCTTTGCTTCCGTGCCGACCGCAAGCACTCGTCCGGATTTTTTCTCAACCGCCACGACCGAGGGTTCGTTGAGCACGATCCCTTTCCCATGTACATACACGAGCGTCGACGCCGTCCCCAGGTCAATGGCCAGGTCGTTTGAGAACCATCCGAAGATATCACTCCCAAAGCCCACGATTGCTCTCCCTTCCCCTCAGACTCTGGCGGCGCACTCAGTCAGGCAACGCCAGTCGACCCGCATCCAACACCTGAGTACCGGCCACATCGTCACCAAGACGCCGCCCCTGTTCGTTCCCGAGAATCAAGACCGCTTCGAAGGCAATGATTGCTACCGACACAAGCCATCCCACATACGGGACGGCGAAGACTAACTGAGCGACCGCAAAGGGCAGATTGCGGATAATGGATTCCCGAAACCCTGCTGCCTCACGCCGCTCCGGAAGCACCGTCTGGAGGCCGATCAACCGCTTACCAATACTACGCCCACCGGCAAATCCATCAGCGATCAGTATATACGCCAATCCTCCAAGAAAACCTACCGGCACGATCATTTGTCCGGCTGCCGCGACGATGAACAGATCGATCAGCTTGGCAATGCCACGGTTCAGGACCTGCGCCTTGGGGTAGATCCCGGCACCGATTGAATGAACCCCGCTGACCTCATCCGCCAAGGGATCTCCTTACAATTAGTTGCAAAGTATAGCAAATCAAACTACCTAGCACAAATAAAGACCATTCTCTGGCAGATCAGGTATTGCTGGTGACTTTTCGTTCTCACGTACAGATCACTCTACTCGATCGTGAGATCGCAGCCAGGATGAACGGTCAGCTTGAGGTGGCCCGGAAATAACGGACACCTGGATTAAGAGTCACCTGCCATCTTCTCGAACTCCCCTGGACTCCGATAGCCGAGCGCCTGATGCAAGCGCTGGCGGTTGTAGAACTCTTCGATATATTCCACGATCGC
>JAENWB010000138.1:0-6127 GCA_016650275.1 Nitrospiraceae bacterium
CGCTCACGCGCCCAGGGCGTTTTTCGGAGAAACGTGAGGCTGGATTTCACGCTGGGGTCGTGGAGGAAACAACGGATCGGGACGCGAGTTCCCATCTCGGCCCACCCATACCGCTCGACCAGTTCCTTGATGATGGTCTCCAGCGTGATCCCGTGCAGCGGATCGCGGGGATGAGCAGCACTCATAAGCGTATGGTGAATGACATGGAGCTTATGGCCAAAGATTCAAGGCTGATAGCGTATAGCATATAGTAGGAACGAGGAGCCACTGGTCTATAGTTCATGACTGGGAGGAAAGTGCATATCTCGTGACGCGTATCTTGTTATCAGAAAAAGTATATCAGGGAGACGAGCGACGAACGACGCTTCACGAACGACAAAGTGGAGGACGGCTATGTGTTGCGCTTGAGCAAGTCCGCGAGATGAGCGAAGGGCGTAAAGGTCGCCGGCTGATCTTGCTTTCGGCCCGGCGGCGCCTCACCAGACGCGTCAGCCACTAGATACCGCTGGTGCTCATTGTCATGACAATAGAGACAGAGCAATTCCCAGTTGCTCCCATCCGGTGGATTGTTGTCGTGGTTGTGGTCCTTGTGATGGACCGTGAGCTGGCTCAGCTTCTTGCCGTCAAATTCGCGGCCGCAGTGCGCACAGATCCACGGGAACATTTTGAGCGCTTGCTCTCGATAGGTCTGTTGCAGCTGAGCCTGTGTGCGCCGTGCCATGCGAGCCTCGGAAAGAATGGTGACTCCTTACTGAGGGATTCTACAATAAACCTTAAGCTAACGGCCCCCACGCGGGGTTCCGCAGGTCAGCGACTCGATAAGCCGTATTCAGGAGCAGGTCCGTTGCTAAATGAGCTGCGTGCAAGGCCAGGAGAATATCCGGATAGCTGGTTTGACCCATCCTGAGTGCTGCGCTTCTGCACACCAGGCCTTGACCGCGCCGGCCACCTTGTCACGTTGAGCTGGTTCGAGCGAGACCAGGATCACACTGTTCCCCCCCGCATAGAACGAGATCCCTTCCGTCGATCCCGATTGTCCCGTCCCAACCGTCTCGGGAAATTCAGTGTAGGCCATAACTCCGCACGTCTGCAATAAATCGTGCACGCGTTCTTTCAGTGAAGTGCGAAACACGATCATTAACATGTCCATGGGTAGCCTCAAAAAAGGTGAGCGCTAAATATAGCAGGTTCCCAATCGATCTTGGAAGGCGTAGGTAAGAGCCATCAGCGGGACACGACTGCAGGCTCTCAATCCTTTCCGGTTGCAGGGCAGGAGAAGAAGGACAAACCAGAGGCAGACGAGATCAAGCGGATTTATCTAGTTTACTTGGATTAACTTGTCTCTCTTGATGAGGGAAGCCCAAGAAACCAGAGAAACTACATAGGCCAGACAGACCAGATCAACTCGCTGATCCAGTTCCCCGCCACGAGCCGCGAAAGGTAGAATCAAACGACCTGACACTCATTTTTTGCGCTTCAACTGGTAAAGGGTTAGCCCCAGGACAGTGATCCCGCAAAACACGGCCCCTGCATAGAATGTGAATGATGCGCCAAACTGATCCCACAGGAATCCTGCTAGTACGCTGGCAATCAGCATCGCCAGGCCGCTGGCGAGGTTGAAGAAGCCAAACGCCGTTCCTCGAAGATCCGCTGGTGCGGTGTCGGCTACCATGGTGGCGAGCAAACCTTGCGTCATGCCCATATGAAGGCCCCACAACCCGACTCCCAAAAGGACAGTGCCCCAGTGATCGCTCATAGCCAATACCAAATCGGCCGCAATCAAAACCAGAAGCCCAAGTGTGAGCAGCCTCATGTGACTCATCTGATCGGAGAGCTTGCCGAACGGATAGGCCGATAAGGCATAGCTCAGATTCATCGCAACCATGACGAGGGGGACTAAGGCGACGGGAATTCCGCTGTGCTGAGCGCGGAGGACCAGAAAGGCCTCACTAAAGCGAGCAAGCGTGAAGATGGCTCCGAACCCCACTACCCACCAGTAGGCCGGCCCTAAGCGGGTAAGATCGTCCCATCGAATGGGATTCTTGCCCTTGGATGCCTGCCGATGCTCAGACTCATGAAAACCGAACAATAAGAGCGCTACGGCCAACATCCCCGGAAAAACGGCCACCCAGAAGACGGCTCGAAAATCATTGGCCCAGAGCAGCATCAACCCGACCGCGAGCAGGGGGCCGAGGAACGCTCCGATTGTATCGAGAGACTGCCGCAAGCCGAAAGCAGCACCCCGGAGCTGCGGTGGGGCGATATCGGCGACCATGGCGTCCCGTGGCGCACCACGCACACCTTTCCCGATTCTGTCCAGCAGGCGAGCGGTCAAGACGAGGCCGACGCCAGAGGCTATGGCAAAGAACGGCTTGGTGAATGCGCTTAAGGCGTAGCCGAACAAGGCTAGCCCCTTCCGTTTGCCCAAGTAATCGCTCAGCGTTCCTGAAAAGACTTTGACGATCAGTGCCAGCGACTCGGCGAGCCCTTCAACAAGGCCGACTGCCATTGTGCTGGTCCCCAGTACCGTGACCATAAACAAGGGCAGCAGGCTATGGATCATTTCCGACGAGATGTCCATCAGCAAGCTGACAAAACCCAACACCCAGATCCCCGAGGGAATCTGGCGCAGGGAGTGCTCCATCTGTGACTTACCCTTCATCGTTCAGATCCTCATGAGGTCCTTGTACGACCCACCGATACAACGCAGGAAAATAAATTGGGACATTCTACTTTTTTAGAATAGCCTAGGCGATGCCTTCGTCGTGCGGCATTCTCACCCACCTGCCCTGAGTCTACCGAGACAGCCGCTTTGCACAGGGCCGCGCCTATTCCCAGAAGACGACGGCTGTTTGTAGGGGCTTAATGGAGGGGAGGGCGATTCAGAGGTAGTCTATCTGGTGCGCGGGGCTGGCTGGTCTCGCTCGGTCGTTGAACCACACACACGAGACAGACCGAAGACACCAGATGAACCAGCCCCCTGCCACGCGCGGCAAAATGTTGGATTGCGAGACCCTCAAAGCTTTGCCCAGGGTCCTTATTCGCGTCGACCTCGAATGACACGAACAAGAATCACCACGACCGCGATGACCAAAAGGGCATGAATGAATCCGCCCATGGTGTTCGAGGTGACAATACCCAGAAGCCAGAGGACAACCATGATGATTGCAATGGTCTCGAGCATGTTGCTTCTCCTTTTGCCATACCGTGGCCCATCGTAAGTTTAGCGGCCCACTGCCGCCTCACTAATACATCTGCTGAGGCCACCCGGGAAGCAGAGCAAGGCAGTCTCAGCAATCTGCTGTGCGCGAGTCTACTCCGAAGCCCGAGACGTATCCATCACTCTGTAGATGATGTGGGAGCCTTGTGTGAGGGGAGGGGGATTCAGAGGCGGTCTATTGGGTGCGCGGGGCTGGCTGGTCTCTCCCGTTCGTCGAACCACACAAACGAGATTCACCAAATAAACCAGAAAGACCAGATAGACCAGATCCCCACCACGCGCCGCGAAATCAGTCCTGCCACCGTTTCATCTTGTCACTGTTCAAAACAATAGCTCAACTGCCGCTCGGCTCATTTCGATTGATCAGGTCCTTCGACGCATGCTCCCGCTGGTTCAGAGGCAAATAGTATCGGCCAGTAAGAATAGCGGTGGCTCATAGGTGGAAGTTGTTCCTCCTCGTTCTCTCAATTTCATTTCTCAGCAATGCCTTGGCTGGCCGGTCCATTCCTGGTAGGGTAACACATTGATTCTGAGAGCGATCTATGGCCATCTTACTCGTCGATGACTCACTGGATGATTGTCTGCTCGTCGGGACATACCTGAAGTCCGCCGACTACGCAGTTGTCACTACTAACTCAGCGAAAGAAGCGTTGCAGTACTTGAAGGGGTTAACTGAGGGCGAGTCTTTGGCCCCTATCGATATGATTTTGCTTGATGTCAGGATGCCTGGGTTCGATGGACTCGACGCCTGCACGCGGATTAAATCTATGAAGCAATTTGAAGCGGTCCCAATCCTAATGGTCTCAGTTGATACGACCCCCGGCACAATCCAATTGGCCTTTCGGCGCGGTGCTGTCGACTATATCCGAAAACCAGTAATCAAGGCTGAGCTTTTAGCCAAGGTCGCAATGGTACTCAGAATCCAAGAAAACGCCAACCATCGCGCGCAGTCACAGAAGATGGCCCCCCAGAAGACGAACATCCAAGTCCCGCTGAGTAGCGACATCTTAACAGGCATTATGAACTGCTGGAGTTTCGATGAGTTCTTCGAGCAGGAGTGGGGACGCGCGGCACAAGAAAACCTTCCTATTTCGCTTCTCTTCCTGACCCTGGAAAATTTTAAGGCCTTTAACGACACCTATGGGTACACCACGGGTGACGAGTGCCTACAGAAAATTGCTCAGGCTGCACAAGGAACTTTCGCCCAGCCAGGCCAAGTCGTGGCACGGTATCGGGGTGCGGAGTTTGTTGTGCTGTTATATGGTACAGGAGCTGAGGATGCGAAGCCTATGGCGGACCATCTCCAGAAAACCATCGAGGCCTTGGATCTCGGCCCTACCGTTGCTATAGGAGTGGCGACCGCGCATCCCCCTCAAGGTACCTCCCATACGGCCCTTCTCACTTCGGCCAAGAACGCAATTCTCAATCGGAAGTAGAAGAACCGCAATCCCGTCTTGATCAGAGCCTCCTATCATGGGGCTGACTTTCGAAAGATCGTCTTTGATCACACGAGATGCAGTGTGGTCCAGATCAACAATAGTTCTTGCTGAACCACTCCAGCAAGTGGGCGAAACCCCTGAATTGGTGCGTAGAAAAAACGGGACTAATCTACCAAGTTAGGATCAGCCTGGCCCGTGCTGTCGTCGCGAGGCGAACGGCGACTCCTTGGCGGTTTATCTGGTGCGCGCGCTGCTTGTCTCTCTCTTTCCTCGAACCAAACAAACCAGAAAGACCAGATAGACCAGAGGAAACCGACCCCCGCCATGTCCGTGAACAGTTACTGGCAGCCTGAGGCCTTCCATGGTCCCCCTATTGTAGTTGCTTTCATTCCTTGCAGAACCAGTATCTGGATGGCATGGGTTATGCCTAAGCCTGTCAGGAAAATTTTGGATGTCGCCCGTTGACACATTCTCTGAAGAAGCGTAAGGATGAAACTGTTCGCAGACTGGTTCCCATTCGACTCATTCCGAACCAAGGAGGAGGTGAAATGGAAGACCTTAGTCCGCCGGATCACAATGGCCCGCCGAGTTAAGGGCGGGCTCCTCGTCAGTCACGCTAGCCGGCTCTCCATCGACTGTCGCCTTCCCGCGTAAGGGAAACACATAACCGATGAGCCATTGTGGAAAGCCCGAGCAGGCGTGAGGAACACAAGCGCCTGGGAAAGAGTCGCATCTACCCTGACGAGTCGCCTTTGAACCCATCCCTCGCACGGGTCTTCAGGATCAGTATATGAGAGACACGCTCGGCGTCCTAAGCGCCACACACGGGCGACCTCCCACCTTAGTGCAGGGTCGCCCGTGCTGTTTCACTTTTCAACGAACCGAGCGATCTTCGGAAATTGGGGAATCAGTGCGGAGGGATTCGACAAGAAGTGTTGATTTGCACGACCTCTGACCCGCATTCCGATCTCGGGAGCCGCTCCTTGGAGTTTTCTGATCAGAGGGGATCGTGAATCCAAGAAGCCTACGCTAGCGGATGCATCGTGTTGTATGTAGCCCCCCACATTCATGCCTAGAGCCTATTAAAGGAACCATGGCTAAAAATAAATCTGATGACCTTAAAAGCTTCCTCGAGATACCGTATGACGAGCTGGAAGAAATGAATCTAACGGCGGCGCAGCGTGCCGAGAAGGCCAGCGCAAAAGAGTTGGCGCAGGAATATACGGCGTGGCTTAAAAAGGAGAAGCAGATCAAAGCCGTGACGTTGTGTTTCTCCGATATTGAAGGTCGTCTTCACATGCTCGATTACGACAAGAAGTTCCTTCTGGAGTCGCTGGAGAATCTTACATTTGACGGGTCGTCCATCCGCGGGTTCACGCCGCAACATGAGTCGGATCTGCGTCTTGGAGTTGACTGGGCGTCTATCCGCTACTTTCCAGCCGATGTACTTGGGGCAGGGAAGGTGATC
>JAENWB010000139.1:0-2601 GCA_016650275.1 Nitrospiraceae bacterium
CGATTTTAAGGCCAGTCAAGAGAAAGTTCTCTACCTCTTTCTCTTTCCCGTGCTTTGCTTCCAGACGAACAAACAACGCGACTTTGACCCTGACGTACCTCCTGTTGTTTGTTTACGTCGCCACCACCATACGCCACGCTGTACACTCAGCTATTGAGTATGTTAACCGGCACAATACGCAAAACCGGCCTAAAAATTTCTCTATGACTATTGTGTCAGTTCAAAGACTTCTTCACTGACTCTGCGGACACAGCGCGTCCTTCCGTTCCTCTAACGCCGTAAGCGCTTGTTTCCGAACGGAATTGTCTGCCGCTTTCTCACCATCAGGAGAGCTCTTGTCCGCGTCTAATGCTTCTGCGTATAAGCGGGCGGCCTCAATACACGCTTTCGAAGGCGCCGAGGCTACTTCGCAAGCCGTAACAAAGACTGTGCAAGCTAGAACAGTGATCGTAGGCATGAGAAAACGTGTGGTCATTGTGTACGTCCTCCAACGTTAAACGCCCAACCATTGAGCATTCTGACCGGCATAATACGCAAAACTTGCCGGCAAATTCCACTGTGATCGTCGTGTCGGTTCAAAGACTTCTCAACGGTATCCACATAGCCGGATTGGGGTGATATACGGATCGGCATAGCTCCATGATCAGGATGCTGAAAAAGTCACTCTTCTCACCCGCCCGACCCCGGCGCGCCGATACGCGCCCTTTCCCATGCGGCGTTCTCGCATCGCTCAGAGGGTCAACGTACCGAACAGAGCCTCTCGGATGTCGGAATTACTGGAGGAGCTTTTCCGTTCGCCAAGAATCATTCATAGGGCGAACGGCCCACACGAAGTGCGGTAGGTACCTCTTCGCCTCTTCGCCTCTTCGCTCGCTACGGCCTTGCTTGGGACAAGGCGCGCCTCGGCGCGCCAGGGTTGGGCGGGTGAGAAATCCAGTCTTTTGAGCATCCTGCGGAACATTCAAAAGGTTCCTGGAACCCTTTTCTGTTCCAGGAAAACCAGAATGTCCCCCTAATATCTCCCTATCATATCGTTTATTGTCGTGCATACCTCGATAGAAGGCTTACGGTTTCGTAGCGGCGGATGCTCTTCGTAGCCGCTGCAATTCTGTTGTGAGCCACTCCGCACTCGAAACCGGTTCACGGCCATCGCATTTCACTTGATACGGCTTCCCACTCATGCTGCTCGCCGTAGCGGCGCGATCAATGAAGGCTTCTGTCGTGTCCATCAATCTCTTATCGAGGAGATAGCGATATTTCTTCTCCAAATGAGCACGCGCGTTCGACGCGCTGTGCCAGCTTCCATTGCGATAAACTGCACAATCAGAACGCTCTAAGTAACCCAGTAGTTGTCCAATTTCCACGTCGGCGATCGATGCCGCGGTCGACTGCGACAGGATTCCGGAAAAGAGCATCGCAATCAGAAAGGTCGGCAGTGGTCCTATCTTTTTACCTATCATCGGAAACATCCCCCTTGGGCTAACTATACCTGAGTGACCCAATCTACGAGAAACTGCATCTTATAACGACGAGCGAGACAGATTTAACCTTGGAGAGTACGCTTCGAGATTTAAAGGATTGCATTCCTCCTGGTGACTGGTCCAGGCTGGAAGAACGATCCTCAAGGCCCTGGCAGCTATTCAAAGCGCAGACCCTCTCCCGACAATGATTAACCCATCTTCCCCTAAACACTTCTCGATGATTCGCGAGTTTCACTTGGCCGACTTTTTCACCCTGGCTAATGCAGCCTGCGGGATGGGGGCCGTGTTGTTCAGCATGATCTATGTGGAGAGCCGGTCGGTGAACCATTTCTTCGCGGCCGCCGCCTTGGTGCCGGCGGCCCTGGTTTTCGACACGCTCGACGGCCGCATCGCACGATGGCGGCGCAAGCATTCTGCGCTCGGGCGCGAACTGGATTCGCTCGCGGACATCATCTCGTTCGGAGTCGCTCCTGCGGCGCTTGGATTCGTCGCGGGCTTGCGCGGAGGGTGGGACTGGATAGCGCTGCTCTATTTTGTCTGCTGTGGGGTAAGCCGATTGGCCCGGTTTAACGTAACAGCCGAGAGCCTCTCGGAGGGCGGGGACGCGGTGGCCTACTTTGAAGGCACACCTATTCCCACGAGCGTGCTGCTATCCGGCATACTAGCCCTAGTCGCTTGGCAGGGCCGGACAGGTGAAAACATATACTGGGGGGCCTGGACTATCGGACCCTGGGATCTGCACCCGTTGGTCCTGCTGTTCGTCCTATCCGGAACCTTGATGGTCAGCAAAACGTTGCGCATTCCAAAATTTTAGGCGCATCCCCCGACACACCTCATTCCACCCTGGTCATCGGCCATCAGCTCCCTGAACCATGGGATCGCCGCCTCGCAATCAAATGGTGCTGGACCATTTCTCAGCTCAAAGGGCGCATTGAGCCACGCCCATACGTCCCGATAGTGCCAATCAATGGTCCCTGGAACCCATCTCAGCAGACGACGCGCGGTACCGTTCCGCTCAGTGGGATAGTGGAACGGGCCCACACCTGCTATAGTTGAGACCGCAACGTGTGATGTCACCCCCACTGGATAGCAAGGAGGACGACCATGCGACAGATCCGCA
>JAENWB010000140.1:0-28629 GCA_016650275.1 Nitrospiraceae bacterium
ACACGCAGCGCGAGTTGAACGCCATCGCCCATCGGTTGAACACGCGCCCGAGGAAATGTCTCGACTTTGCCACGCCCCTGGAAGTCTATGCGCAACTGCGCCATCATTCACCCGTTGCACTTGGAACTTGAAACTGCCCAGATATTCAAAACCGCCATCCTCGCGACCAGCGTGGTCGCTCTGGCAGGCTGTGCGAGCTGGGATTAGAGCCCCATTTGTGAGAAAAGTCACGGATGGGAGGCTTGGTCTGACACTCGTTGCAATCCCCCCGAAGCACCGAAGGATATAGCTGCTGAACTGGCTGCGGCCCAGGAGCAGAACGGCACGCTCAGCAGCCGCGTGAACGATCTGGAACGACAGCTCGCCGACCGCGATCGGGAGCTGGCCGCCCTGCGTGCCGAGGCCGGGGAGTCGGCCAAGCTGGCCAATCAGCTGTCCGCGGCACAGGGCACCCTGGGTCAGTCCAGGGCACGAGTTTCTGACCTCGAACGACAGTTGGCTGCGGCGCAAGCCAGCGGAGCCGAGAAGGACAAGCTCGCCGCCGAACTCGCGGCCGCCAAGCAGGAGATGGCCGATCTCGAGCGTCGACGCGCAGAGCGGGACAAGGAACTGGCCGGTCTTCGGAGCGACTTGTCCGCCGAAATGGCGAAGTTGCAAGAGGCGCAGCGCGGGTTGATCCGGGCGCTTCGTCCGCAGATCAACAAGGGGGATATCACGATCGATTTGAACAACGAACGCCTGCTGATCAACCTGGCGTCCGGCTATCTCTTTGGGTCAGGTGAAGACCAACTCCAGCCTGCCGGAGCTGATGCGCTTAAGCAGGTGGGAGCGATCTTAAAAGATTACCCCGAGTACCAGGTGGCGGTTGACGGCCATACGGACAACCGGCCCATCCGGGGTGCGTTGAAGAAAAAGTTTCCGACGAATATGGAACTGTCAGAAGCCCGCGTGGCCCATGCGGCCACGGCTCTGGGAGAAGGCGGCCTGAGCGCCGTCACCACGCATGGCTACGCGGACACCAAGCCCGAGAGGCCGAATACGACGGAGGCCGGACGCGCGAAGAACCGCCGCGTGGAGGTGCGTGTCACCAAGTAAGGCTGCGCCGAGGTTCTAAGTAGCGCGGGGGCTTCTCCGGCAGGGAGGAGCCCCCGCGTTACGTTCATCGGCTACGCGTAAAAGTGGCCGCCTACTATCAGAGGAAGCGGAACAATCCAAAGTATTGAACAGGCAGCTAGGGGGTAGGGCCTGGAAAGATCCGGCCGCAAACTGGGGCCTAGGGCCGGTAGCAGATCTTAGCTGAACTGATCCCACGTATCGCACTGTTTGATCGACCAGTACACCGCAGCTTTAAGCTTCTGCAACTGTACGTTCTCTGGATCGCGCATGGCTTGTAGTTTCTTGTCGAGATCGTAGAGCGGCTCGATCGATCGTTTATCCGGGATCTTGCCCAGCGACCAGGCCACTTCCGTGAGCACGGACCAGTCGGTCTTGAGATCCTTCAGCTTGGCGAGCAACGGCAACACGACTGAGGCATCCCCATGCAGTCCACCGAGTTGGCCCAACGCCTTAGCTGCCGCGGCTTGTACCTCGAGATCCGGTGACGTATTCATGATCTCAACAAGCAGCGGAATGCCCTCTTTACCGAGACTACCCATCGCCCCAATCGCTTGCTTCGCCAGGTCACGATTCTTGAGCACCTCTTTCAGCTTCGGCAAGGCCTCGTCGGCTTGCATCTCGCCTAACAGAGAAATAATTTTGAACTTTCTAGCCTGGGACGTGTCTGATAGATCGAGCAACTTCAAAAGGCGCTCCGGCTGACCCCATTCAGCGGCCAGTAGTAAGGGAAATTCGTATTTCTCGAGCACCTCCCTCAATTTACCCATGGCATAGGTTCCCGGATCTTCCGCGTTAGCCGATTGCGCGGCTTGTCCCGCATCTTCAAACTCGGTTCGGACCTCTTTCTGCCATTTGACCTTCATGTCACCGAGGAGATAGGTCATCTGACAGGCGGGGCCCTTCCACAGCCGAGACGGGGCATCGGGCAAATCCGCATCCCCTCCCGCAGTCGTCGTGCCTTCCCATGTTTTTCGCTGTTCGCATTTTACTTTGAACACAGCGTCATGCGGTGTATCGGCTTCGCGCACGACCGTGTATCCCAATTCACCCATCCGGCGAGCTACGAGTTCGGCAAGCGGAACAGCGTCAGCAGCGCCCTTATCCGTCAGTGCAATCGCGTCGATGCGCACGATTTGAATCTTATCCAGCAGCGCTTTCTGCTCCGGCGTGAAATAGTCCCGGTAGGCCCATGCAGGAGGAGAGGAAAGTGCCACAAAACTGAAAGCCAGAGTTGAGAGCAGTAGCGCCACGCGCATCATGCACCTCCTAACCGGTATGCTGGCGATAAATTACGTATGCTGCCTGATTATACCCGTCAATGAAGGCTGGGGCTACCTTAGCCCGTATCATTCACGAAGGCTTCTACTGCAACCGCCGATGTTTGGGCGCGGGGCCAAAGGCTAGGGGTGACCAGAAGGAATGTCTTCCCTCTCGCCTCGTGCCCTTCGCCTGGCTTCCAAGCGATCTCGCGACGGCATTCATGAGTAATCCGGGTTAGAAATGGATGCTAACCCTCCCATGGGCACGCAAGTGAACACACTTCCATCCCCGCAAGAGTATGGGTTGACAGTGGGATACATCCAACGGTACAAAATACCAGCAGGAACATGTATTTTCGGTTGTTTGCTGATCGTGCTGGAGTCGGCTCCTACAGACCCCACCATGCGAGAGTGGCGGAACTGGCAGACGCGCGAGACTTAGGATCTCGTGGGTAACCGTGGGGGTTCAAGTCCCCCCTCTCGCACCAGACCACGACCGGGCGGCCGGCGATGGCTCGGCAGCCCGCGCACGGCTTCGTACAAAGAAAAGGCTTCGCACCAGCTATGAAAATGGAAGTCACTGAACTAGGACCAATGAAACGCGCCCTCAAGATTGAGGTGCCGGCCGATGAGGTCACTCAACGGCTTGCCCGAGCCTACGTCGAGCTGAACCGCCAGGTTAACATTCCAGGATTTCGCCCCGGCAAGGCACCCTTGGCCTTGCTGGAAAAACGCTATGCCAAAACCGTGGAAGAGGACGTGATCCGGAGCCTCGTGCCGGACTTTTACGACAAGGCCGTCCGCCAAGCGGGGATTGTGCCGGTCGTTGTCGAAATTCCCCCGCTGGACCGGGTCAAGATTAAGAAGGACGAACCCTTTACCTTCACCGCAACCGTCGAGATCAAGCCGAACATCGAATTGCGTGACTATAAAGCGCCGAGTCCGATCTCGCTCAAGCCCGACAAACGCACCGTCACCGACGAACAGCTCGACCGAGGGCTTGAGGTCTTGCGCGAACAACAGGCGCGCCTGGAAGCCGCACCGGCCGGCCATACCATCGTGGACGGGGACTATATCGTGCTGGACATGCTTGGCACTCTCGATGGCGCACCGCTGGAAGGAACGAAAAAAGAAGGTCAACTCCACAAGGTCGGATCACATGCGTCCATCTTGGGTTTGGAAATTGATTCGCATGTCGGGGGGAAGAAAGAGGGCGACGTGCTCGAAATATCCCAGCCGTACCCAGCCAGCCATCCCGATCCTCGCGTTGCCGGCAAGACGGTCGTATTTACGCTAACGGTCAAATCCGTCAAGGAAAAGAAGCTGCCGGCCCTGGACGATGAATTTGCCAAAGACTGTGGCCCCTACACCTCGCTTCAGGAAATCAAAGACAGACTGCGTGACGGGATGGAACAGGCGCTGAAACGAGAAATCGAAGACACCTATAAGGATACGATCATCAAACGGCTCGTGGAGACCCACCACTTCGATCTCCCAGAAACCCTGGTAGAGCGTGAGCTGGAGGCCATCATCCGCCAGCACATGCAGCAGCAACAGCGGAAGGGTGGCGCCCAGGAAGCGCCTGGCACGGAGGATCTCGCAAGCCTTCGCCAGGAGCATCGGGACGAAGCGGCACGCCGCGTGAAGGTCAGTCTCCTATTAGAGGAGATCGCCGGGAAAGAAGGGCTGACGGTCACGCAAGACGATTTCAACGCCGAAATCATGCGGCTGGCATCGGAACTCAAAATGCCGGCTGCTGATCTTGTCAAGATGATCAAAGCCGGAGGACAAGAGTCCATTGATGACTTGCGCACCAGGATTTTGGCGGATAAAGCCTTGGATTTCGTATACCGCAATGCGGTGATTCAGGGATAGCGCCAAGCGGTGCAGGCAATCTTGCATCGCTCCTTCATGAGGCTCTAACAGGTTGCGGAAAAACTCTGTGGGCACGCCGGAATTTCATTGGTCAGTAAGTTTGGAGTAACAGGATCACACCACGCGGGATGCTCAAAAAGGCCGCCCAGCAAGGCCGCAGCGAGCGAAGAGGCGAGGCGTACGCTTCGGTACGTTGAGCCTCTGAGCGAAGCGAGAACGACGCTGGCGGACTTTTTCAGCATCCTGCTAAGCGGAAAGGAACGACATGCATGCTAGTTCCCATTGTTATCGAAACGACTAACCGAGGCGAACGCGCCTACGACATTTACTCTCGGCTCCTGAAAGACCGGATCATCTTCCTCGGCGCGCCGATCGACGACGTCTTTGCCAACCTGGTTATTGCCCAGCTCTTGTTCCTCGAAGCGGAAGACCCTGAAAAGGACATCAATCTCTACGTCAACACCCCCGGGGGAAGCGTCACCGCTGGATTGGGCATTTATGACACCATGCAGTATGTGAAACCCCCGATCAACACCATCTGCCTCGGCCAAGCGGCCAGCATGGGAGCCTTTCTGCTCACCGCTGGAACCAAAGGCAAGCGGTTCGCCCTGCCGAATGCGAGGGTCATGATTCACCAGCCCATGGGCGGGTTTCAGGGGCAAGCCACTGAAATCGACATCCATGCCAGAGAGATCTTGAAAATCCGCGAACGCCTTAATGAGATCATGGCCAAACATACCGGCCAGCCTCTGGAGAAGATATCCCAGGACACCGAACGGGACTACTTCATGTCGGCAGAAGAAGCCAAGCGATACGGTCTCATCGACGAAGTCATCACACGGCCGCCGAAGCTCCTCAAGGCCGTCAGTGGCGACGCAGGAAAAGACGCAGCCAAGGACAAGTAACAGGGGAGGACGCATGGCGAAGCTGGATAAGATGGATCGACATCTCCGCTGCTCATTCTGTGGAAAAAGCCGCGACGAAGTCCGCAAATTGATTGCCGGGCCCACCGTCTACATCTGCGACGAATGCGTCAACCTTTGTAACGACATCATTGCCGAGGATTGGGAAGAAGCCAAAGAAGAGATTTCGTCGAAACTCAAAAAGCCGGTGGAAATCAAACACCACCTGGATCAATACATCGTAGGACAGGAGCGGGCCAAGAAAATTCTCTCGGTGGCCGTTCATAACCACTACAAGCGAATCTCGGCCAAGGACAAAGACGTTGACGACGTGCAACTCCAGAAGGGCAACATCCTCATGCTGGGGCCCACAGGTACCGGGAAAACGCTGTTGGCCCAGACCCTCGCGAAGTACTTGGACGTCCCCTTCACCCTGGCCGATGCCACGACGCTCACAGAAGCGGGGTACGTCGGCGAAGACGTGGAAAACATCATCCTCAAACTCCTGCAAGCAGCGGACTACGATGTCGAACGGGCCGAGCGGGGCATTGTCTACATCGATGAAATCGACAAGATCAGCCGCAAAAGCGACAGCCCGTCCATCACCCGCGACGTCTCGGGCGAAGGGGTGCAACAGGCGCTGCTCAAGCTCATCGAGGGAACCGTCGCCAACGTGCCGCCTCAAGGCGGGCGCAAGCATCCGCACCAAGAGTTTATTCAGGTCAATACGAGTAACATCCTCTTCATCTGCGGTGGAGCGTTCGTCGGGCTCGAACAAATTATCGAGCAACGCCTGAATCGGAAGGCGATGGGATTCGGAGCCGAAGTTCGCGGACGGAGCGAGATTCGACTTGGCGAACTGTTCGCGAAAGTTCAGCCTGAAGACTTCCTTAAATATGGCTTGATTCCGGAATTCGTCGGTCGGCTGCCAGTCGTAGCCACGTTGGATGAGCTGGACGAACGCGCCCTCATTCGAATCTTGACCGAGCCGAGAAACGCGCTCACGAAACAGTACGAGAAATTGCTCTCCTTTGAGAAGGTGAAGCTCAAGTTCACGGAAGGCGCGCTCGGGGCGATCGCACGGAAAGCGTTTCTCCAGAAAACCGGCGCTCGAGGATTGCGTGCCATCCTCGAAGACGTGATGCTGGATGTGATGTATGATGCTCCCTCCCAGAAGCAGATTAAAGAAGTCCTCCTCACCGAGGATGCCATCCTCGGTAAGCACCCTCCCATCCGAATCTTCGAACAAGACAAGGATGTGAAGACAGCCTAAGTCGTTATAACTGTAGCTTTTTTCGCGCGCCACACAGAATGTCTATTCAGAATCCTCCAGGCCAGGATCACCCTGGCCTGGTAGCTCCTTCACCACTTCCCTTCTCAAATACCTACAGTTCTCTGCTCCTTCTTCCTCCCTCTAACTTGTGCCGACGCTCATGCCTCTACGCTTTCCCTCGACAAGATGAAATGCTGCGCTATACTTGCGTGAGGGATTGAACGTGGAGGACCTGTGAAATATCCCGTGTCTTCAAGCCTTCGCCACAAAGGGAAAGCCCTTGATCTTGACGCAACCCGTGAGTTGATCACCCTTATGGGGATCAACGGCGAACCCATGGGCACCCTGTCCTGGGACTTCGTCATCGACCAGATTCTGGCCTATCGTAAGCCCCTGGCGAGCCGAGAAACCAGGAATGAGCCACGCGTGACACTCACCTTCCGTGTCAAATACACAACCCCGGAAGGTCGACAGTTTGAAAGTCGCGCAGGCGGCATCGGCGGAGGTGGGCTCTTTATTGAAAGCCTGAACCCTCTACCGGCCGGCACCAAGCTTGCGCTTGAATTTTCGCTACCGGAGCAGCCGCCAGAATGGTTGCCGGCAAAGGGTCTCGTCGCGTGGGTGTGCCCTAAAGCAGACCAATATACGTTTAGCCCTGGCATGGGGGTGCGCTTTACGGAGATTAACCCCGATATCCGTACCCGCGTGCTCGAACTGGTGAAATCCCTCCAGACCGTTGAGCAGTCGGTCTAGTGACTATCCATCTGCCATCGAATCCTCCCGCGTTCAATACAAGGACCTGACCATGAAGCTTCCTGTGATCACGACGGAAGGGCATGAGGACAAAGTCCTTGAGATGAATGCCGACCAGGAAGTGGTCACGCTTCATGGCGCCACGGGAGAACTGCTCGGCGCCCTGTCTTGGGGAGCGATCATTGAACAGATTCTTGCCGGCGACGATGACGCGCGATTTGCCCATGCACGCTCTCATCCGAGAGCCCCGCTCGCCGTGAAGGTTCGTTACACGACCCCGGAAGGCAAACAGTTCGACAGCTTAACCGGCGGCATCGGTGCAGGCGGGTTGTTCATCGAAAGCAGCGCCCCGCTGGCTCCCGGGACCGAGCTATCCGTCGAGTTTGCCCTGCCCGATCGTCCTTGGGAAAAACACAAGACCAAGGCGAAGGTCGCCTGGACCCGCAACAAGCCTGAACGGCATCTCCTGTTTCCGGGAATGGGCGTCCAATTTACCGACATTGACGAAAAAGCCCGCAAAGAGCTTGTTGAACTTGTCGATGCGTTGAATCGTTCCCGCCTAGCGACCTAAGTTCCCCGTTTTGCCCAGCGCCGCACCCCACTGTCAGCATCCTTTGCGACCGCTGTTTCAAGCGCGGCCCTCGTATCAAGATCACTGAGCACCCCCAGCCGATAGGCCGCTTCTGCTCGCACCCCAGGCGAGGGGTCTTGGGCTAAACGTTCTCTGAGCCAAGGGGAGACCGCCGCCCCACCCCACTCCCCCACCGCCGCCACAATCCCCTGGCGAACCTCCGCATCGGAGTCACGTCCTGCTGCGACGAGAGCAGAAATCGATTGGGACGAGTCGACTTGCAGCAATGCCCGCACCGCCGCTCTCCTAATCGCCACATCCGATGATCGTAGCAACTCTACGACTGGCTGCAGCAATTGAGAACCTGGTTCGATGTCGCCGATCGCCATAACCGCCGCCTGCCGAACCGATTCGACGGGGTCCTCCAGCGCCTGCGTCAACAGACCAACCATCCCATCGGTGGCTGCGGGTTTCAAGCGCCCCATGGCCAGCACCGACGATTCGCGGACTATTGCTGCTGGATCCTGTAGAAGGGAAAGAATGGAGTTCACGGCTCGTGGGTCGCCGATCTTGCCCAGAGATTCTGCAGCCGTCCGCCGCACCTCGGGCCCCTCATCGTGAAGCAACTCCAACAATAGCGAAACCGTGCGCTCCCTCGATGAAGATGGAGAATCCTGGACACAACCGGCAAGACTGAAAACTGCCAGGATGACTGAGTACCCTATGGTGCGAGAGGACATACGACGGAGCAGGGTCCAGACAGCGGGCAGGCGGATGAAGACTGCACCACAGTTCACGCTTGTTTAGGAGGCTCTTCGTGCAAGGCAGGCAATTCTTTGGCCGCATCGATGGATTGCTGGAATTCCTTCTGAGCAGAATCCATCTCGGCTTGGATTGTCCTCATCTCAGGATCGACCGAATTTCTGACATCGGCAACGGCCTGCTTGAACGTCCGCACCACATCGCCAAGTCCTTCTCCCAAACTCTGCATATCCCTTGTGGAAATGCCGGCCGGCTGCGCGGCGTTCGCCTTCATCGCCGCCTGCTGCGCCTGTACGCGGGCCACGGCATCCTTGTTAACAATGGCCGACGGGCGTTTGGCTACTGGTTTTGCCTGGGCGCCCGCGGGAAGAGGCGGGTACTGCGCCCGCATCATCGGCGTGAGAGCAGCCGCGCGTTCTTCCATCGTGGGAGGCTGCTGGCCCTGTCCCGTCGATTGGGCTGAGACTGACTGGGCTGCCGTGGAGTTCAATGGCCGAGCCGGCTGTGGCGGAGCCGCCATGTTGTACCTCAGGGCGGCGGTGGTCCCGGGAGTCATTTCTGGCCCAGGCGTATAGGGTGCCGTGGGTTTCTGAGCGGCGGAAGCCTGTCCCGACGTCATCGCTGGTGCCGGTGCAGCCTGGACCGTCGATTGGACCTGCGCGGGTGCCGGTTGATTCGCTTCGGGCGGTGAAGCAACCGGCGGGGGAATATCGTTGACTTCTTTTTTAAACCCTCTGAGTGCTTTGCCGACTCCCTCACCGATTTGCGGGAGCTTTCCCGCCCCGAAAATGATCAGAACAATGACGAGGATAATGATGAGTTCCGAGATCCCCATGCTACCAAACATGGCGTGGTTCCTTTTCCCTAGTTCCGGTAAATCGTCTGCCCTGCCTGTTTGAGAATCGTATCAACTCTATAGGGCGCTAGGAGGCACTGTCAAGGAAGGGACAGAGGGCTAGAAGAGCGGAACGATCTCGCCCTGCAGCGGCAATCCGAACACCATCGCCTCGTGCTCAGCGAGGTACACGTCCAATTCACTCCTGATTCCAAACTCGCCTGGCAAGTAGATCCCTGGCTCAATAGAAAAGCAGGTTCTCGGCATCAGACGGCGGGTGTCCTGCGTCTCCAAACCATCAATATTGGCTCCGTTTCCATGAACTTCTTCGCCGATCGAATGGCCCGTGCGATGAATGAACTGATCGCCATAGCCACCACGTTGGATGACCTGCCGGCAAGCGGCGTCCACTTCCCAACCGAATGGACGATGGCCGGCAGCTATTTCTGTCCGGACGAAGGTCAAGGCCGTGTCCCGTCCCTGCCGGACCAAATCGAAAATTTCACGGTGTTTCACCGGCACGGTCTGACCGACATAGCCGGTCCAGGTGATATCGGCATAGACCGAATCGGCCTCCGCTCGTTTGGCCCAGAGATCGATCAAGAGCAACGCATCGCGGGTAACCGCGGCAGACCCCGTCTCTGTCGGACCATAATGGGGATCAGCGCTGTGGGCATTGACGGCGGCGATCGGTGCACTCGACGTGACCATCCCGGCCTCGCGTATACGAGCCAAAATAAACTGCTGCACCCCATATTCAGTAAGACCGCGACCTTGTGCCACTGCGTCATGCACATCACTAAATGTCTGATCAACGATGCGCCGTAGCGCCGCGGCGGCAAACTGATGGGATTCGAGTTGACGGTCCGTCCAGCGCGCTTCAAACGTCTGAATCAAATCCGCTGAACTCACCACCTCGACGTCGTAACTTCTGATCAACTCGATCGTACCGGCATCTACACGCGACACGTAGGGAACCGCGTTCAGCGGGGAATACTGCATGGCCACACGGAGGCCACCGGCTAGCAGGCGCGCGAGAATCTGCCGTTGCTGCTCCCACGACACATAGCAGTCGGCCTGTCCCGGCAATGCATCCAGCACGTGCGGCTCGATGCGATGCAGCAGCTTGACGGGAACCCCCTGCGCCGGAATCCAGTAGTACCATCGCCTCGTCACATGGAGCGTAGGATCGAGCTGGAGTATGCTATAGGCGAGGGGGTCGCTCCCGCGGAAATCATAGAAGAGCCAGCCGTCGACCTCGGCATCACGCAGGGCCTGCTGAATCTCGCTGACACGGTGCTGTACGGCCGTTGTCATCATGGATGGCATCTTATCGTCGCGCTACCGAGCCGTCAATGAGACAGCTGTTGAGATCGGTGATCATGTTACAATACGCGCCATGGCAGTCGAGCATGCACCAGAGCCTCTCCTATTCCGCGTGACCCTGTTTGTCGGACCACAGCCAGTGCAGGGGAAACCCTTCACCTCTTCCTGTGTATTCAACGTCAAGAAACGGAGTTGGAAGGGCGGGATTCAGGTCGCCGTCGCTATCACTCAGAGCCAGATTGATACGCTCAGTACCGACATTGATTTCTCCCGTTGGTTGGCTCAGGCCCTGATCGATCTCGCAGATGACAATCGTCTATTTCATCAGGAACGAGCCCATGAGCTGTTTATCCAAGCAGTCTGTAGGTGCAAGCTGGACCTGGCCTTGCAATCCGGCATCGCTCAAGAGAACCAATGTCTCGCAGATGACACATGGATCGCTGAAGTCGGAGACACCGTCATCAAGCGGAGGAACTTCATCGCGTCGTACATTGCATCTGAACTGGACCTTGTACTGAAAAACGTTACCGCTCCATAAAAAGCACTCCACCCTGAAGCGGCAGGGGATTTGCAACGAGAGCTGAATTTGTTATAACTCCACTACCAATGAGTCGTCGGTGGGTACCCTGGAGTCAACCACTGCCGCTCAGCTCGCTCTGTCGAAAAAGGAGGATTACCTGTGAACACATATTCGTCTCCATCCAATCGCCCCTGTGTGGCTTCCAGCTTTAAACTGGTGGCGATCTCCCTGCTCCTGGCCCTGTGCACCGTGACAATAGTGCCATCGGCGTGGAGTCAAGAAAACGCGGCCCCGGCGTCGAGCGAAAGCATCGAGGGCGGAGACTCGTCAAGCGCGGGCATGCAGGTCGCTGCCGGCTTCTCCACCCTGTTGTATTTTCCTCTGAAAGCGGTATTTGCCATAAGCGGAGGCATTGTCGGGGGACTCGCCTATGCGTTTTCCGGCGGGAATGAACAAGCAGCCAAGAGCATCTGGGACACCAGTCTCTACGGCACCTACATCCTTACCCCGGATCATCTCCAGGGCAATCGGCCCATCCGCTTCCTGGGGGTCGCTGATTCGACTGATACACCGGCGCCAGCCTCTGCTCAGGAACCCATCCAATAGCCGATGAAACCGATCATCGGCGTCACACCAGACTTCAACGCCGGTGATCGGAAGGAATGGGGTGGGAGCGAGCCCACCTACTTTTTGCGCGCACGTTACATTCGTGCCATCGAAGAACTCGGCGGCATCCCGCTGGTCCTTCCACTCCTCGCCGACCGGACCACGAGACGGCGCCTCCTGCAACAGATTGACGGACTTCTCCTCACCGGAAGCGGACCGGACCTTCCACCATCATTATATGGCGAACGTCAGCGCTATCCGTTCGGAATCGTGAGCGAACGGCGCGCGAGTTTTGAGTTGGACATCGTCCTCCTGGCGAGACAGGCTGATGTCCCGCTGCTCGGTATCTGCGGAGGCATGCAGACCATGAATGTCGCCTGCGGCGGCAGTCTGTTCCAGGATATCTCATCCCAAATCTCGAAACCGCTCCAACATCGGCAACGGACCCCTGCCACGAATCTGAGTCACACCGTCACCGTCACACCCGGCAGCCTACTCCGTCGCATCGTACGATCGGTGTCGATGCCGGTGAATAGCTCGCACCATCAATCGGTCAACGTCGTCGCGCCGTCGTTGATCGCCAGCGCCTTGGCCCCCGATGGTATCGTGGAGGCGATCGAATCTCCGACCCACCGCTTCTTTCTCGGCATCCAGTGGCACCCGGAATTTCTCTTCGACAGGCACCCCTTCCACCGGCGACTGTTCGAGGCCTTTTTACGCGCCTCACGCGCTACAGGCCGTGGCGCGTGAACTACGAGACATACGATAAATGCGCGCTCCGAAGTTCGGAGTTCTGGGTTCTACGTTCCGAAAACCTCGAACTTCGAACCTCGAGCCCTTATCCGTCTCGCCAGTCTCACCCGACTTTCCTAGGGAGAAGGCCTGCTATACTTGACCTCATATGGAACCGAAGCTCGTTGACCCTCCCGCGCCTTTCGCCAGCCCCGCGTCCAGAGGAGGTACGGTGATCCGTCGACTCTTCCGAACCAAGTCCATTGAGCAAATTCTCGCGGACGCAGATCATCCCGATCATCGTTTGAAAAAGACCCTTACGGCCTGGGATCTGACGGCGCTTGGCATCGGCGCGATCATCGGTACCGGTATCTTCGTCCTGATCGGCACCGCCATCGTCGGCGATGCCCACCGGCCCGGGGCAGGGCCTGGAATCATTCTGTCCTTCGTGCTCTCCGGCCTGACCTGCGCCCTCGCGGCACTCTGCTACGCAGAATTTTCCACCATGATTCCCGCGGCCGGCTCTGCCTATACCTATTCGTATGCCACGTTGGGAGAATTTCTGGCCTGGATCACTGGCTGGAACTTGATTCTCGAATACGGCGTGGCCTGTGTCGCCGTCGCCATCGGGTGGTCCGGCTATTTCAATAATCTGCTCAGGTTGGCCGGGATCGAATTGCCCCACTGGGCTACGCATCCCCCCGGAGGACCTGACGGGGGAGTGGCAAACTTCCCCGCCGCCATTATCGTGTTACTCGTCACCATCATCCTCGTCATTGGGATCAAAGAAAGCGCCCGCGCAACCGGCATTATTGTGGGCTTGAAGCTCGCGGTCATCCTGTTCTTCATTGCCGTAGGAACACCGGCCGTGAATAGCGACAACTGGACGCCCTTCATGCCGCAGGGTTTCGCCGGCGTCGGTGCCGCAGCGGCGATCGTGTTTTTCGCCTATATCGGATTTGACGCCATCTCGACGACCGCCGAGGAAGCCAAGAACCCTCAGCGGGATCTGCCTATCGCGATCATCGCCTCGCTCAGCATCTGCACCGTCCTCTACATTGCCGTGGCCGCCGTCCTGACCGGCTTGATCCCCTCCTCACAGATCGACATCTACGCGCCGGTCGCCGAAGCGCTGAATATGGTGGGCTTCAAGTGGGGAGCAGCGATTGTGGGGATCGGGGCCGTGGCCGGAATTACCAGCGTGCTCGTCGTAATGATGCTGGGCCAGATCCGGGTATTCTTTGCCATGTCGCGCGACCACCTGTTGAGTCCCTGGCTTTCAACCGTGCATCCGCGCTATGGCACGCCTCACTATGCCACCATTCTTACCGGCATAGGCGTGGCCACGCTTGCTGCCCTCATCCCCATCGGCGACGCGGCGGACATGACGAATATCGGCACTCTCTTTGCCTTTGTCCTGGTCTGTATCGGTGTCGTGATCCTGCGCTACACAAAACCCAACCAGCCCCGCCCATTCCGCCTTCCGTTCATGCCGGTCGTCCCCATTCTGGGCATGCTAGCCTGCCTCGGCTTAATGAGCTTTCTCCCCTGGGTGACCTGGATCCGATTCGCCATCTGGAGCGCGATCGGTATTGTGGTCTACATGGGTTACGGCTTGAAGCACAGCAAACTGGCGACCCAGAGCGGCGGACATTGATCCATTGCCGATTGAATCATCGAACCATTTTTCAATGGACCAATGAACAAATCACTCAATGACTCAATTCTCAAAGAGGGTTAGTTCGATTCGTCTACAGGCTGAGCCGCCAGAGCTGGAGCAGGTGCGGTTTCAAGCGGAGGGGCTGCAGGCACGACAGACTGGCCCGCTGGTGCTGATGCAGCAGCGGATACCGCTGGTTTAGGAACTGCGGGCGGCTTGGGAGGAGCAGGTTTCTCCGGCTTGATGCCTCCTTCCCACGAGGGACCGGAGTACATATCCGCCGAGAGACCCTTCGTTTTCCATTTCTCTTCGAAATCCGCGGCCGCCTTGTTCGGCGTCTCACCACTGCCCACGACGTCATTCCACGGATAGGCCTTCGGGCCGATCTGACACCCGGTCTCCATCCGCTTCAAATACAAGGCAATCGGATTCCCGCGATACGGTCCAAGATAGATATGCACGGAACCGACGTATTCGAGCAAATGCTCCATGCGCGTCTCCAAGAGGGGGGCATGATGCCATAAGAAGTAATGGGAGGGCAAGGGAGGCGCGGGGATGGATCAGATCGCTACGCGTTGGTGCCTCTCGGAGCGACCCTTTCGGAATTTGCCGAAGGGAATCCTTCGGAAATTCCTTCGCGGACTCAGTCAGTTTCCGCTTTCCTCTTCGGCAAATTCTCGAAGGGTCCCCGCTCCTTCGGCAAAACGCTCCGCGATTTGACCCATCCCCTGAAGGGAAACAATAGAATTCTGTGCTCGTTGGACGCGCGCATTCAGGGAGCAACCCTCCTCGCCCTCTAAGGGCATAGAGAGAATGAGAATATTCCAAGGGTCCCCGCGAATGACGGCATGGAGACAGACGCTGCAGTACTCGCCCATCACGACGTCACCGATACCCTTCTGCTCCTTAGATTGACAGACTTTTCAACCGTCCCGTAGACTGCTTCCTATGCCCTCGCGATTGATCACCCCGTCTCGCCCAAGCAGCAAGATGACCACCATCGGCTTCGTCAACCTGGGTTGTTCGAAAAACCAGGTCGATTCTGAAGTCATGTTGGGCATGTTGGTGGCGGACGGGTTTGCCTTGACCGACGATCCGAAGAAAGCCGAAGTGGTTATCATCAATACCTGTGGTTTCATCGAAGAGGCCAAGCAGGAGTCGATTGATACGATTATTGCGCACGGCAAGCTGAAAGAGACAGGGTCCTGTCGTGTGTTGATTGCCGCAGGCTGTCTGGCGCAACGATATCAAGGAGACCTCCTCAAGCAATTGCCGGAACTCGACGGTGTGGTTGGAACCGGTGAGTTCGGGAAAATCGCGGAGATTTGCCGGAATCTGTTGGCACCAAAGAAACGCCAACAACGGCTCTGGATCAGCGAGCCTCCCTATCTATACGACGCAGACGCGCCACGCCTCCGTCTCGGGAAGGCCCATAGTGCGTATGTGAAAATCGCCGAAGGCTGTAACCGTAATTGTGCCTTCTGCGCGATCCCCCTGATGCGGGGCAAGCAACGAAGCCGCACGGTGGAATCCATCGTCGCCGAAGCCACGCGCCTAGCAACTGAAGGCGTGAAGGAAATCAACCTCATTTCTCAGGATACGGTGAATTATGGCGTCGATCTTGGTGTGCGCCAAGGCCTCGTCACGCTGCTCCGTGAGCTGGTGAAGGTGAAGGACTTGCGCTGGATCAGGCCGTTCTATCTCTATCCGCAACAGGTATCGGACGACTTATTGGATCTCTACGCAGGAGAAGAAAAGATTACCAAGTATATCGACATGCCGCTGCAACACATCAACGATCGGATGCTCAAGCGAATGCACCGGCTGGGTGATCGGGCTGCCATCATCTCCCTCGTCGATCGGATCCGGACACGCATTCCCGGTGTCACGTTTCGCACGGCCTTCATCGTGGGGTTTCCAGGAGAGACGGAGCAGGCGTTCGACGAACTGAGAAGTTATGTGGAAGAGGCCGAGTTCGATCGGGTGGCGGTGTTTTTGTATTCGGACGAGGAAGACACGCCAGCCGTCGGGCTGGATGACAAGGTCGAGCGATCGGTTATGGACGAGCGAAGGAATGAAATCTTGGTTGTCCAAGAAGATATTGCGGCGGCACGAGGCCAGGCCCGCATCGGCTCCGTGATGGAGGTCTTGGTCGAAGGGGTCTCCGAAGAGACGGAGTTACTGCTTGAAGGACGCCATGAAGGGCTGGCTCCGGAGATCGACGGCGTCGTGTATATCAATGATGGATCAGCCTCAGCAGGAGAGCTCGTCAAGGTCGAGATCAGCGATGCGGCGTTGTACGATCTTGTGGGCCACATCGTTTCATAGCAGGGTGCTGGAAAAGCCTGCCAGCGGCGTTCTCGCATCGCTCAGAGGCTCAACGTACCGAAGCGTACGCCTCGCCTCTTCGTTCGCTGCGGCCTTGCTGAACAGCCTTTTTGAGCACCCTGCGGGACTTTCATCTGCTGTCCATGACCTGCAAGCCATGGGAGGTTCCTGCATACCACAACAATATTTCCTCAATCCCCTAGCGCCATTTCTACCGTGATCCTTACCAGCCTGCTACACTTGAACTAACCACTCTCATCGGAAAGATAGCCCACGATGGCACACCGAAAAGAATCTGTCGTCCTCCTGATTCATTGCAAGGATCGCAGAGGTATTGTGGCCCGTGTCTCGGGCTTCATTCATGACTTCGGCGGGAATATTCTCGATTCGGAGCATCATACCGATGAAGAGACGAACGAGTTCCTGATGCGCATGGAGTTTGCCACCGAGGGTATGCAGATTCCGCCCGATGAAATCGCAGCCGCCTTCGCTCCGGTTGCGAAGACCTTCGAGATGCGCTATGAGGTTCGCCCTTCAAGTCACCGAACGAGGGTCGCGATCTTGGTCTCGAAACAGGATCACTGCCTGGCGGATCTGCTCCAACGACACAAACGCGACGAGTTGCGCATCGATATCCCGGTGATTATTTCCAATCACGATACCTGCGCTGGCTGGGCCGAACTGTTCAAGATTCCCTTCTCCGTCTGTCCCGTGACCAAGGAGACCAAGCAGCAGCAGGAACAGCAAGTTCTCTCCCTGTTGAAGGATCATCGTGTCGAACTCGTGGTCATGGCTCGGTACATGCAAATCCTCAGCGCCAGCTTTCTTTCACAGGTCGGGTGTCCGGTCATCAATATCCATCACTCCTTCCTGCCGGCTTTCATGGGCGCCAATCCCTATCGGCAGGCCTATGAGCGAGGCGTGAAAATCATCGGGGCCACGGCGCACTATGCCACGGACGACTTGGATGAAGGTCCCATCATCGAGCAGGACGTCATGCGCGTGGGCCACCGGGATACCGTCGATGATCTGGTGAGGAAGGGACGGGATCTGGAGGAGATTGTGCTGGCCCGCGCCGTGCGCCGCCATGTTGAACGACGAGTGTTGGTGTATGGCAGAAAGACCGTGGTGTTCGATTAGCAGGCCGCTCCTGAACCTACGAAGGCGTCCTCGCAGGTAGAAATTTGTCCCAAGAGAGATGACGTTGCCCTGTTGGTCGTCATCTCTCTTGGGTACAACTCCCCGCAAACTCCGGCCAGCTAAACCAAAACCTAACGGTCCGCTACTCCGGGAGCGAGGATGAGATTGACAGGAAGCTTCTCCGCTAAGGTGTAGGGGCTCGCCTTATTTTCCTTCACCCACCGCTTCTCAGCGACAGATTCAAAAGGTGGAGCGAGTTCCCCTTGGAGAGACCACAGATCGCAAGGTGTCTCATCAACGGAAATCTCCCAATCATACCCCCTGTCCTTGACGTAGGGAGCTATGACCGCGTCGAGTGTCCTGATCCACCATTCTCTGAGGACCGAACCAGGTAATGTCCTAGCAATATGGTCGATCTTGAACCGAACAAATTTGTTATGCGGCTCGCCACCGACAAAGCAGGAGTCCTTGGCTACCTCTTCAAAAATGAACACCACATAGAACTTAGGGAGCGGGATGCTCGCATACACCTCCGTCACCTGCTTGGCCAGCTTCTTTTTGTCATCAGCCGTGAACGCGCCGACAGGATGATAAACTTTCCACAAAGGCATCTCTCATCCCTCCTTATTGGTTGGGCAGTATTTATGGTAGGTTTGTCTGGAAAACGGGGCCCCACAGTCTCGTCGATCTCCGAACATTTGATGTCGCGTATGTAGAACTAATGATCCATCGGTCAGTCCTCCTTTCATATCAGAACGCCGAACCGCTGCGTACCGAGCGCAAATACTGCTTCAGTTGTGTGTCTACCCCGCTTATAAATCTGCGTTGAATCTTCCACGCTGTCGGCCTGTCCATAGATCGGGAATCCTTCCCGGCTTGGCAGTGCAACCCTGTGACTTGCATTTTGAAAGTCATTGTAGCCTAGTGTATTGCAAAATGCAAGTGCCTGTATTACATTATGTGCCGTAGCTCGGTCGTGCCAAATAGGCAGGATGATGGGCGTGTTCGGACGACCGTGAACGATGGGTGGCAAAATGAAATTTAAGCGATCATTTTGTCCGATCACCAATGTACTGGATACTCTCGGGGATAAATGGACGCTGTTGGTTATTCGCGATCTGGTCTTGGGCAAGAGACGTTATCAGGAGTTCACGTCCTCTCCGGAACGAATCGCGTCAAACATCCTTGCGGATAGACTGAAAAAACTGGAAACTGCTGGCCTTATCGCCCGGCAGGCCTACCAACGAAACCCCGTACGCTATGAATACCTTCTTACAGAGAAGGGGGAAGGCCTAAAGCCGGTATTGGAAGCGATCATCGTATGGGGGAAAAAGCACTACCCGGGCACCAAACGATTCCCTCGCGTCGAGCACCGTTAGGGAACGGGGCAACCATCATGTCCCCAACGAGAGGAGTGTCAGGAGGGCTTTAGTACTCGCTTAGTCGATGCGGAGGCGGGGGCCAGAGGCAGCATTGCCGTAAAGGTCGAACCTTCGCCGACCTTGCTCTGGACCTCGATACGCCCGCGATGGGATTCAACAATCCAGGCGCAGATGGACAGCCCAAGGCCCGTGCCCTTCTTGGTATGAGCCCGCGCGGCATCGGTGCGATAGAACCGGTCGAAGATCTGCGGCTGATCCTCCTGCGCGATCCCAATGCCGTGATCGGTCACGGACACCTTTGCATGCCCCAGCTCGATCGTCAGCGCAATGTCGACTGTGCCGCCAGGGCGAGAGTATTTAACTGCGTTATCCAGAAAATTCAGGAACAGTTCGCGTAAGCGTAGTTCATCTCCCAATACTACTGCCGGCGCCGTGGTTCGTAGCACGACCTGGATATCCCCTTCCTGCCCCAACAGCGAGGCTTGCCGGTGGAGGTCCTCGACAAGCGTGTCCAGTGGGACCGGCAGATGCTCCATCTTCACCTCGCCCATGTCGGCCCGGGAGAGGAATAGCAACTCATCCACAATGCGTGTCATCCGGTCGATTTCTTCGAGATTGCTCTCCAGGACGACTTTGTAATCGTCGGTTTCGCGAGGGCGCCTAAGCGCGAGTTCGGTTTCCCC
Organism: Nitrospiraceae bacterium; assembly: GCA_016650275.1. Taxonomy (GTDB): domain Bacteria; phylum Nitrospirota; class Nitrospiria; order Nitrospirales; family Nitrospiraceae; genus Palsa-1315. The sequence goes on from JAENWB010000140.1 coordinate 19,724, forward strand.
TTTCATGACCGTCAACGGCGTACGCAGTTCGTGCGAGGCATCGCTGCTGAACTGGCGGATCTGTCGAAAGGAGGTTTCAAGCCGGTCAATCATGGCATTAAACGTATTGGTCAGACGGCCAATTTCGTCGGCCGAGGCCGGGACAGTCAGTCGTTGCGTGAGATCGCCTCCGGCAATGCGTTGGGCCGCCAGCGTGATTGCATCGACCGGGCGAAGGGCTCGACCGGCCATGAACCAGCCGCCGGCGAGCGACACGGCCAGCGCGATGGGGATACTGACCAGAAGGACTAACAGGAGACGGTTCAGGGTTACTTCGACGGAGTCCATCGAGGTGCCGACCTGGATGATATAGAGCAGATTGCCCCGATAGATGATGGGAACCGAAATGAGGCGTAACGGCGGTTCCTTGGGGTATTTCGCGAACTCCAGGAGCGAACGGCCTGTGTAGGCGACTTCCAAGGCCTGCCGGCTCAGCGGCATCTCATGTTGTTTCATGTTCGGCGAACGAATGGTGATGGTGCCGGAAGGGCTGAAGATCTGGAAGAACTTATCGATGCGCGCCAGTTCGGGAAACTGCGACATGAGTTCGTCTTCGTCGATGAGCGGGAGGAACCCGCGTTCCTCCAGCGACCGAACGGCCGCGGCGGCAGTTTCCTCCAGCGATTGATCAACCGCATCGCGGAGGCTTCGAGCGGTCACCACGTACAGGATGGTTGAAAAGATAATGAGGATGAGTGCGAGAGCTGTGCCGTACCAGAGAGTGAGCCGGACGCGAAGCGGCATCAATCGACCTTCAGCATATATCCGCTTCCGCGAATCGTATGAATCAGCTTCTTAGAGTGTCCCCGGTCGATCTTGTTGCGGAGATAATTCACGTAGACATCGATGACATTGGTGAACGTGTCGAAGTCCTGATTCCACACATGTTCTGAAATCATGGGACGGGTCAACACGCGCCCCGTATGGCGCATCAGATATTCAAGCAGGGCATATTCCTTCAAGGTGAGTTCGATCCGCTGGCCGCCTCTGGTCACTTCACGCGTGGCCGGGTTCAATGCCAGATCGTCGATCTGGAGCACGCCGGGACTCTCGGTGGAGCCACGGCGAAGCAAGGCACGAATTCGGGCGAGCAGTTCGTCGATGGCGAAGGGCTTGGTGAGGTAATCGTCCGCTCCTGCGTCAAGCCCCTTGACTCGCTGGTCTACTTGCGATTGGGCGGTCAGAATCAGGATCGGGGTTTGAATCCGCGCCTGGCGGACGCCCTTGAGAATTTCCAATCCGGGCAATGACGGTAGCATCAGATCGACAATCAGTAAATCGTAGTTGGTGTTGAGGGCCATCTGAAGGCCCTTCGCGCCGTCTTCACACAGGTCGACGGCATAGCTCTCTTCATCAAGCGCGCGCTTGATGAAACAGCCGACCTTGGTTTCGTCTTCAATGACTAAAATGCGCATGGTTGTCGATGAAAGATTATACCAAACCTGTACCTACAATTGGTCTGTCTGGTCCATCTGGTCTATCTGGTTAGTTTCGTTCAACCAAAAAACCAGACAAACCAGATAGACTAGATCAACCAGATGGACCAGTTTTTATGTCGGCGGAAAGCGCGTGATACTCACAGGCTCATAGGTCAAGGCCGTTCCCTCGGGGGTCCGGCGGATGAGGCTGTGTGTCAGCCAATGTTGATCATCGCGGACTGGGTAGTCCGACCTGTAATGGGCCCCGCGGCTTTCCTTCCTGGGGAGGGCGCTGGCGATGATGGTCTCCGCGACATCGAGCAGGGACTGGAGCTCGAAGGCTTGCACGAGATCCGTATTAAACACCCTCCCTTTGTTCTGCACCGTGACGAAGGCGGCTCGATGGGCCAGTGTAGTGAGTGCCGCGATCGCGGCAGACATTGATTCGTGAGTCCGAACGAGGCCAAGATTGAGGCTCATCAACTGACCGAGTTCTTCCCGAATCTGCCAGGTTCGAACCGATCCCTCCTGTGATATCAGTTTCTGGACGCGACGCTGCTCGGTTGTGAGCTGGTCTGTGGTGAGTGCTCGTGGCGCGACGGTTCGCGCGTATTCTCCGGCTTGAATTCCAGCACGCCGACCGAACACAATCGTATCAAGGAGTGAATTGCCCCCGAGGCGATTAGCGCCATGCACACTAACGCAAGCACATTCACCGGCCGCGAAGAGGCCGGTGATGCCTGTTTCGGTCCATTGATTGGTCCGGACACCACCCATCTGATAGTGCGCGCCTGGACGGACAGGAATGGGAGTCTCGATGGGATCGAGACCGGCAAACTCAATGGCAAGTTCTCTGATCTGCGGGAGCCGTTCGAGAATGCGCTGGCGTCCAAGGTGCCGCAAGTCCAGCAACACGCACCCGTCGACCCCGCGACCTTCGAGGATTTCTTGCCCGATGGCCAATGAGACAGTGGAGCGGGTGGCCAATTCCATTTGCTGCGGGGCATAGGTCTGCATAAACCGTTCACCCAGCGTGTTCAGAAGATAGCCTCCTTCTCCGCGAGCGCCTTCGGTAATGAGGATACCCGTGCCCTTGAGTGTGGTGGGATGGAACTGGACAAATTCCATGTCCGCCAGTGGAGCACCCGCGCGATACGCGAGCGCCATGCCATCACCGGTGTTGATCACGGCGTTCGTGCTCGTCAGGAAGACGCGCCCGCTGCCTCCCGTGGCCAAGATGACGGCCTTAGCCCCGATCGCGTGCAACCCTCCATGGATCAGGTCCCACGCTACGACTCCCCGGCAGGCACCGCCTTCCATGATCAACGCCGTGACATACCACTCTTCATACACGGCGATGCGCCGTTTGAGCAGCTGTTCGTACATGGCGTGGAGGATGGCATGGCCGGTACGATCGGCGGCATAACAGGTGCGGGGAAAACCCGCTCCGCCGAACGGCCGTTGGGCGATCCGTCCCTGCTCGTCGCGACTGAAGATGACCCCCAGACGTTCTAATTCGAGAATGTCGTCAGGCGCTTCGCGACACATCGCCTCGATAGCATCCTGGTCGCCGAGATAGAGTCCGCCTTTGGTAGTATCGTAGGCATGGGCTTCCCAGGAATCGTTCTCTCCCAGCGCCGCATTGATGCCCCCTTGCGCAGCCACAGAGTGGCTGCGCACCGGATGGACCTTGGATATCACGGCCACATCGAGATCCGGCGGTGCAGCAATCGCCGCCCTCATCCCTGCCAGACCAGCTCCGATGATCAAAATGTCGTGTAGTTTCACAGCCTGCCGGATACCTGTCTTGTGTCGTGTGAGTCCGAAGAGGGCTGGAAGTTCCCCCTGGATGGTCTGCACTCATACGTGACTCTCAGTCTGAAGGCAAGTCCAGAAACTCTCGCACCACCCTTGGAGAATAGGAAGTGAGCATGGTATTCTTTGGGCCACGCGCGGGTCAGTCAGTACATCAAAACTCTCGACCAACGAGACATAATCAGAAGGACAAGACGAACACCATGGCCACACCGGACTTTCTGAGCCCGACCGACACGTTTATCCATCGCCATCTTGGTCCTACCGACGCCGATGTTCGCGAGATGCTTATCACGCTCGGCTTGCAGTCGCTGGAGGAGCTGAGCGATGCGACCGTGCCCGCCGACATTCGTTTGCGGAAGGAATTGGATCTGCCTCTTCACCGCGGCGAACAAGCCGTGCTGCAGGAGATCCGCACCATCGCCGCAGAAAACCAGATCTACCGTTCATTAATCGGGACGGGGTATTACGACTGCATTACACCCGGCGTGATTCAACGCAACATTTTCGAAAACCCGGCCTGGTACACCCAGTACACGCCCTACCAGGCCGAGATTTCCCAGGGCCGCTTGGAAGCACTCGTGAATTTTCAAACAGTGGTGGCCGACCTCACCGGCTTGCCTTTAGCCAATGCCTCGCTCTTGGATGAAGCCACGGCGGCAGCGGAGGCGATGGCCATGTGTCTCGCCATTTCCCGTTCGTCCGACCGCGAACGGACAGAGTTCTTCGCCTCGCAGGACTGTCATCCCCAGACCATTGCGGTCATGCAGACACGGGCTGAACCGCTCGGCATGACGCTGCGCGTGGGGCGGACGCAGACCATCGACTTTTCCAACCCTCAACTGGCCGGCATCCTGCTCCCGTATCCTGCCACCGACGGCTATGTCGGGGATTACAGTGCGTTGGTGGCGCAGGCCCACGCGGCCGGGGTTCTTGTCGTGGTCGCCACCGATCTGCTGGCCTTGACTCTCTTGCGTCCACCGGGAGAATTCGGGGCCGATATCGCCGTAGGTTCCAGCCAGCGATTTGGTGTCCCGCTCGGATTTGGCGGCCCCCACGCCGCGTTTCTTTCGACCGCTGAGGCATTCAAACGGCAGATGCCTGGACGTATTGTTGGCGTATCCAAAGATGTCACGGGAAAGCTTGCCTACCGGCTTTCCCTGCAGACCCGCGAACAGCATATCAGGCGTGAAAAGGCCACGAGCAACATATGTACGGCGCAAGTCCTCCTGGCCATCATGGCAAGCATGTATGCGGTCTACCACGGACCGGAGGGTTTGCGGCGGATTGCCGAGCGTGTGCATGGTTTGGCTATGGTGCTGGCAGCGGGATTGCGGCAGCTCGGATTCGAGGTCGCACCGGAAGCGTACTTCGATACGATTCGGGTTCGTCTGACGAAGATGCAGTCCGATCCCATCTTGATCCGGGCCAACGAATCCGGCATCAATCTTCGCCGGCATGAGGACCACTCCATCGGGATTGCGCTGGATGAAGTGAGCACGGAAGATGAAATCCGCCGCCTGATGGAAATTTTTGTCGGCCATGATCGGCTGCCCTTTCAGGTGCGGGACTTGAGCCGCAACCTCGACACAAGCTTTCCCGCAAGCCTCACGCGTGCCAGCAAGTACCTGACCCACGAGGTGTTCAACCGCTATCACTCGGAACACGAGATGCTGCGGTATATCCACCGTCTTGAGGTCAAGGACCTGTCCCTTGTCCATTCTATGATCCCTTTGGGATCCTGCACCATGAAGCTGAATGCAACGACCGAGATGCTGCCGGTTACCTGGCCTGAATTCTCGCGGATTCACCCCTTTGTACCGATCGAGCAAACGAAAGGGTATCAAGAGTTGTTCCATCAGTTAGAGGCCTGGTTGGCCGAGATCACCGGATTCTCTGCCGTGTCCTTACAACCGAATGCAGGCTCTCAGGGCGAGTATACGGGACTGATGGTGATCCGGGCATACCACCGGAGCCAGGGCGAAGAGCATCGGGATGTGTGCTTGATCCCCATATCCGCGCACGGCACAAATCCAGCCAGCGCATCGATGGTGGGCATGACGGTTGTGACGGTCGCCTGCGATCGACAAGGCAATGTGGATCTCACCGATCTTGAAGCCAAGGCCGCACAGCATCGTGATCGGCTCGCAGCGCTCATGTTGACCTACCCCTCGACACACGGGGTCTTCGAAGCGGACGTGCGGCGCATCTGTCAGATCGTCCATACACACGGCGGACAGGTCTATATGGACGGCGCCAATTTGAATGCCCAGGTGGGGCTCTGTCGGCCCGGGGACATCGGCGCGGATGTGTGCCATCTGAATCTACATAAAACATTCTGTATCCCCCATGGCGGCGGAGGGCCTGGGATGGGACCGATTGTGGCCGCGCGGCACTTGGCGCCGTTTCTTCCCGGCCATCCGGTAACGCAACTGGGCGGGCAAGAGTCCATCGGGCCGGTATCGGCAGCACCTTATGGCAGCCCCAGTATCGTGACGATTTCCTGGGTCTACATCGCCCTGATGGGACGCGACGGCTTGACCAAGGCAACCCAGATAGCGATCTTGAACGCCAACTACATGGCAAAACGGCTGGAGAAATACTATCCCGTTCTCTATACAGGAACGTCCGGGTTCGTCGCGCACGAGTTTATTCTCGATCTTCGTCCGTTCAAGGAGACTACGGGAATTGAAGCGATGGATGTGGCGAAGCGATTGATGGATTATGGGTTTCATGCTCCGACGGTCTCGTTCCCGGTTGCCGGGACACTCATGATTGAACCGACGGAGAGCGAAACGAGGGCCGAATTGGACCGATTCTGCGAGGCGCTGATCTTAATTCATGCTGAGATACAAGACATCGTCGAAGGCCGCCAGCCTCGCGAGAATAATCTGCTGAAGCATGCGCCTCACACGGCACAGGCGGTGACGGCGAACGAATGGAATCGGCCCTACAGCCGTGAGCAGGCCGCCTTTCCTGCACCTTGGGTACGCGACCACAAGTTCTGGCCCAGCGTGAGCCGCGTCGACGAAGCCTATGGAGATCGCCATCTTGTCTGCACGTGCCCACCGACAGACAGCTACTAGCAGGGCTGCTGAAAAAGGCCTCTGACTTCGTTCTCAGTCGCGTGCCTCCCTGCGACGTACCGCACATGGGAAAAGAGATGTTACGACAGCTCGGGGTGGGAGGGTGAGAAGGGTACGCCTCAGTCGTCCCGCTCCCTGCGGCCTTGTCAGAGAGCCTTTTTGAGCAGCCCTGAAGAACAGAGCCAACGCTGGCTGTGGCGCTGGGAACGACAGTGGGAACAAGCAGTGTGCGGTCCAGGGTAGCGAACCGGAGCACAACGCAACGGAAGTGCGCCGTCCGCGCCGCGTATATGCGGACGAAACACCGCCATCAGTTATCTGCTGTCCCATTTTTCTGTTCCGTTCAAGGATCAGTCCGGGGCGTGGCGCAACGAGACCTCATTCGGTCTCAATGACCTTAAAGCCCTTGTCAACGTCGCGCTGAGGCCAAGAGTTGATCTCGCTCACACCTTGAAGCGTTGAGCTGATTCCTGGGAAGCCTAGCGCAACCCTACCGCGTAGTATTTGCAAATGAACCGAACCTCATTCGCATCTCCCGCAGATTAGAGTGACTTCAGATACTCGACGAGGTCTCGTTGCTGGTCCACCGTGAGACCAAGAGTACGAACCCGGTTGTAGTGCGCCACCACGTCCGCGAGCGTCGCCGCGCTGCCGTCGTGGAAGTACGGTGGGTGCTGCCACAAGCCACGCAGCGGGGTTGTGCGGTACGCCTTGTTCGCCGTGCGCGCTGCGTACGTCCCGTCGACGCCGGTTTCCGCTGGCGCGTGCAGCTTTCCACTGCTGTTATCCGTGCCGGTCGCACCCACGTGGCAGGCCAAGCAGGTCTGGCCAAACAACGCGTTTCCACGCTCCGCGGCAGCGGCGTCGAAGCTCCCGGACGGAGGTGGAGGTACCGGCAGGCTATGCTGGTAGGCGCGCAGCGCCGGAAGCTTGGAGGTGACCATGTCCGGCGAGTGCTTGACGTCGATCCCCAGTCGTGGGTCAGAGAAGTTGCCGTGTCCGCCCATCTGGGTCACGGCGACGTAGGCATTCCAATACGAGATCGGTCCCTCCGCCGTGTACGTTTCGTTCTTGACCTGGGCCAAGCCATAGGCGGGGGGAAGGACGAGCGGCGTGTTCTTCCCGTCCAAGTTGAAGCGCGGGTCGTATTTGCCGGGACCCCACGACTCGTAGACCGCCTTCTTGTCCGCGGGTAGCGCGGGTGAGAGGGCAATGATGGCTCCGACGTTCAGATCTCGATTCGGCCAGCCGTCTTTGCGGCGGCCGATGCCAGGCATCACCGAGTTGTCCACGGTCGAGTGACAGAGCGCGCAGGTGACGCCAAGCCTGGTGATATGGTTGTTCGAGTCCACGGTGGCCTGGATGCCCACGATGGCGTTCATCTTGAGCAGCGCGACCGTCGTCGCCGGGCTCTTGAGGTCGACCTTTTTGAGGATCCCGGGAGGCAGCGCGTCCGCATCCACTTTGAGCCCGACCGTGAGCGCGGTCGTCGGGTCCACGTCCTTCTCGACGACTTCGTTCAGACGGAGCGTGTCGGTCCAGAGTTGCTCGTCACCAAAGGTATCGAAGCGGAAGATGCGCTGGCCCTTGGCGACGGGATCTGATGAGCCGACGACCTCGGATGGCATTTTGCTCTTTTGGCATCCGACGAGTGCAGCTCCGGCTGTCAATGCGACCAGGGCCAACGTGGCGATGACGATACTCGGCGATAGCATGGTCCGAACTGCGGTATGCTTCATCTTGGTGATCATGTCGTCCCCCTCCCTTTGTTAATCACGGCTGCCATATGTGTAGCCTGGGGGACCGGCAGCGGTCCGGTCAAAATTGCTCACGTTGGATAATTGGTCAGGGCGATCAACGACTCGGGGAAGGAAAAGGTGTCCGGAACTTGTTTTGAATTGACGGCGGCGAGTTGAGGGTCGCGCGGTAAAGCTTGGGTGCGGCATCGCAAGAACGAGGGCGGTCGAAGAAGCAGCTGGTGAACAATGCTGACCCCTTTTCCCATCCTCGCACCGGGCGCCCCAGAGGGTACGCCTCCGGTGTTTGCTGCGCCTGCGGCTTAGTTGCGAAGCCTTTTTGAGCAGCCCTGAAGAAAAGGCATTCACTAACCCCGCTTGCTCACCATTTGGTCATGGCAGTAGAGTGAGAAGTACTCGAACATTCTTCTTCCAAGAAGGAGGCTCCCATGGGTGCGATCGACCGACGGGACTTTCTCGTCCGTAGCGGATTGGCTATCGGTGCGGCGGTGCTGGCCGTTGAGGGTCCTCTTTCCAAAGCCTTCGCTGACTCACCGCCTCTGAAACTCGACGGCTGGCAGGCCGTGCGTGAGCAATTTCAACTCTCCCGCGACTTCATCCACCTGGCGGGATTCTTTCTCGCATCCCATCCCGCTCCGGTCAGAGCAGCGATCGAACGGCACCGGCGCGGATTGGACGCGGATCCTATTGGCTATTGGGTCGAGCACGAAGAAAAACAGGAGGCAGCTGTATTGCGGGCCGCGGCGGACTATCTTGCGGTCGATCCGACGGAGATTGCCCTGACCGATAGC